>JBGALY010000051.1:0-28508 GCA_044223435.1 Nakamurella sp. | reverse complement strand
CGGGTGTTGCACGACCGGGCCGTGCGCCGGCACCTCGGGGGCGCCGACGACTTCCAGCGGGTGCTCGCCGGCCGGGTCGTCGCCGACGTCCGGCGCCGCGGCAAGTACCTGTGGTGGGCCCTGGACGACGGTGACGCCGTGCTGGCGCACCTGGGCATGAGCGGCCAGTTCCGGGTCGGCGCCGCGCCGCCCGCGGCCGGGGAGCCGCTCGCGGTCGCCGGTGCCGACCATCCCCACCTGCGCATCCGCTTCACCTTCGACGACGCCGGTCCGGCGCTGGACTTCCTGGACCAACGCACCTTCGGCGGCATGACCTTCGCCCCGGGCGGCGCCGAGCTGCCCGCGGCCATCGCGCACATCGCCCGCGACCCGCTCGACCCGCAGTTCCGGCTCGCCGACGCCGTCGCCGCCCTGCGGCGCAAGCGCACCGGCGTCAAGCGGGCGCTGCTGGACCAGACGGTCGTGTCCGGCATCGGCAACATCTACGCCGACGAGGCCCTCTGGCGGGCGCAGCTGCACTTCGACCGGCCCACCGAGCGGCTTACCCGGGCCCAGGCCGCCGCGGCGCTGACCGCGGCCACCGAGGTGATGGGCGAGGCGCTGGCGGTCGGCGGCACGTCCTTCGATGCGCTGTACGTCAACGTGAACGGCGAGTCGGGCTACTTCGATCGGTCGCTGAACGTCTACGGGCGGGCCGACCAGGCCTGCCCGCGCTGCGGCACGCCGATCCGCCGCTCGGCGTTCATGAACCGCTCGTCCTACTGGTGTCCGCGGTGCCAGCGGCCGCCCCGCGGCTAGGCTCGCTCGGATGCGCGTCACCGACCAACCACCCGACCCGTTGATCGCGCCGGCCACCGTCGCGGTGGCCCGGCCCGTCGACCACGCCCTGCGGATCCTCACCAAGACGGCCGACCACGGCCGGTTGTGGATGGGCGTCGCCGCGGTCGGCGCGCTGGCCGGGCGGCGCACCCGGCGCGGGGCGATCCGCGGCATGGCCAGCCTGGCAGCGGCCAGCTTCGTCTCGAACGCCGTGCTCAAGCCGCTGTTCGGTCGGCGCCGGCCCGACCCGGAGCGCACGCACCTGGCCCGGCGGATCGGCTCGGCGCCCTGGACCTCGTCGTTCCCCAGCGGCCACTCGGCGTCCGCCGCCGCCTTCGCCACCGGCGCCACCCTGGAGGTGCCCTGGGCCGGGCCGATCCTGGTGCCGTTGGCCGCGGCCGTCGCGTACTCCCGGGTGCACGTGGGCGTGCACTACCGCTCCGACGTCTGGGCGGGTGCGGCGGTCGGCATCACCGTCGCGTTGATCGGCCGGGCCATGTGGCCGGTCAAGCCCTGGGGGCCGGCCCTCACCGCCGCCGGCACCGCGCCGGCCCTGCCGGAAGGGGAAGGGCTGACGGTCGTCCTGAATGCGAAATCCGGCAGCTCGGACGGCACGGCCGACTCCATCGCCCGGTCGCTGCCCAAGGCCCGGATCGTCGAATGGGAGCCGGGTACCGACATCGAGGAGCTGGTCGCCGAGTTGCCGCGAGCCCTCGGCGTCGCCGGTGGTGACGGCACGGTGGCGGCGGTGGCCCAGCTCGCGCACCGGCACCACCTGCCGCTGGCCGTGTTCCCGGCGGGCACGTTCAACCACTTCGCCAAGGCGCTGGGTCTGGACACCGACGCGCACACCGTCGCCTCGGTGGAGAACGGCATCGCCGGCATGGTCGACCTGGCCACCATCGACGGGGTCGCCTTTCTCAACACCTCCAGCATCGGGCAGTACCCGGAGATGGTGGTGCGCCGGGACAAGTACGCGCGGCGGATGGGCAAGTGGCCGGCCACCGCCTATGCCCTGCTCCGGACGTTGCGCCACGAGAAGCCGGTCGACCTGGTGATCAACGGCGAAAAGCACCCGGTGTGGATCGTGTTCATCGGCAATGGCCGGTACGTGCCACGCGGGCTGGCGCCGGCCTGGCGGGACCAGCTGGCCGGGGGCGTGCTCGACGTGCAGTACCTGCGCGCGGACAAGAGGCTGTCCCGGACCCGGGCGATCCTGTACTCGATCATCGGGGTGGCCCGGCTGAGCAACGTCTACGGCGAGCTGGAAGCCGCGCACGTGAAGATCGAGTCCCTGTCCGGCGCCAAGCCGGTCGCCCACGATGGGGAGATCACCGAGCCCAAGGAATCGGTCGAACTGGCGATCGACGATCGCCGGCTGATCGTCTACCGGTCACGATCGTGAAGTGGTTCGGGGGCCGGTCCGAGGAGTCCGAACCGGGCGAGCGGCCGGCGGTCGCGGACGGCACCGTCCGGATGACGGCGTTCGTGCACGGGTACGTGCAGGGCGTCGGCTTCCGCTGGTTCACCCGGGGCCAGGCGATGGAACTCGGCCTGGTCGGCAGTGCGACCAACCTCGCCGACGGGCGGGTCGAAGTGGTCGTCGAGGGCCCACAGCAGGCCTGCGACGACCTGTTGGCCTGGCTGCGCAGTGGCCGGACCCCCGGGAAGGTCGACCGGGTCGTCGAGCAGTTCGCGCCCGCCCGCGGCACCTTCAAACGGTTCGACGTCGGCTGATTCCCTCCGCAGGTGGAGCGGACGGCGACGCAGCGTTCAGCTTCCCGGGCTGGGCCGGACCCGGCCGGTACCGTCACCGTGACCGGTGCGTGACCCGCGGCCCGGTGACCGTCTGACCATTTCGCCGTTTCGCCGAGGAGGGGCCGACCCGTGCACCTGAAGTCCCTCACCATGAAGGGTTTCAAGTCCTTCGCGTCGTCGACCACGCTGCGGCTGGAGCCGGGCATCACCGCGGTGGTCGGCCCGAACGGATCCGGCAAGTCCAACGTCGTGGACGCGATCGCCTGGGTGCTGGGGGAGCAGGGCGCCAAGGCCCTGCGCGGCGGCAAGATGGAGGACGTCATCTTCGCCGGGACCGCGGACCGCCCCCCGCTGGGCCGCGCCGAGGTCACGCTGACCATCGACAACTCCGACGGCGCGCTGCCGATCGACTACTCCGAGGTCTCGATCACCCGGCGGATGTTCCGCGACGGCGTCGGCGAGTACGAGATCAACGGCCGGTCGTGCCGGCTGCTGGACATCCAGGAACTGCTGTCCGACTCGGGCATCGGCCGGGAGATGCACGTCATCGTCGGGCAGGGCCAGCTCGACGCCGTGCTGCAGGCCCGGCCGGAGGACCGGCGGGCGTTCATCGAAGAGGCCGCTGGCGTGCTCAAGCACCGCAAGCGCCGCGAGAAGACCATCCGCAAGCTCGACTCGATGCAGGCCAACCTGAACCGGTTGACCGACCTGACCGCCGAGATCCGCCGGCAGCTCGGCCCCTTGGGCCGGCAGGCCGCGGTGGCCCGCCGGGCCGCCGGGGTGCAGGCCGACCTGCGGGACGCCCGGATGCGGCTGCTGGCCGACGACCTCGTGCAGATCCTGACCAAGATCGAGCAGGACGCGGTCGACGAGCAGGCCGCCGTCGAGCACCGCAACCGGGTGCAACGCGACCTGGCGGAGGCGTCCGAACGGCTGGCGACGGCCGAGGCCGAGCTGCGGGAGCTCAGTCCGGCGGTGGTCCGGGCGCAGGAGACCTGGTTCGCGTTGTCCGCGCTGGCCGAGCGGGTCCGCGGCACCGTCGCGTTGGCCCATGAGCGGGCCCGGAACCTGTCCGCGCCGGTCCGGGACGCGGCCGAGTCCCGCCGTGACCCGGACGAACTGGAGGCCCGCGCCGAACGGGCCGAGGCCGAGCACGACGCGCTGGTGGAAGCGGTGGACGCGGCCGCCGAGGAACTCGCCGCCGCCACCGAGGAACGCACGGCCCGGGAACAAGCGCTGCGGGCGGCCGACCACGAGCTGGCCGCCGCGACCCGGCTGATCGCGGACCGGCGGGAGGGCCTGGCCACGCTGTCCGGCCAGGTGCACGCCGCTCGCTCCCGGCTCGCCGCCGGCACCGACGAGGTGCAGCGGCTGTCCGCCGCCGTCACCGAAGCGCGGGATCGGGCCGCCGCGGCGCAGGCCGACTTCGCCCGAGCCCAGGGCACCGTCGGCGATCTGGATTCCTCCGAGGTCGGCCTGGACGAAGCCCACGAGCAGGCCACCGCGGAGCTCGAGATCGCCCGGACCGCCGCGGCCGAGCTGACCGACGAACTGCGCGCTGCGCAGAGCGCCGCATCCGCGCTGCAGGCCCGGGTCGACGCGCTGGCGTTGGGCCTGGACCGCCGCGACGGCACCGCCGATCTGCTCGCCGCCGGCGACGGTGCCCCCGGCCTGATGGGCGGCGTCGCCGACGCGATCACCGTCACCCCCGGTTTCGAGACGGCCGTCGCCGCCGCGCTCGGCGCGGTCGCCGACGCGGTCGCCGTCCGATCCGTTCCCGATGCGGTGCACGCGCTGAACCTGTTGCGCAGCAACGACAGCGGCCGGGCGGGGTTGCTGATCCAGGCGGCCCGGAGCCGCCCCGATCGGCGCTCCTGGCCGGAGTTGCCGGCCCCCGCCCGGTGGGCCGTCGATCTGGTCCGGGCGCCCGAGTCGATGCTGCCGGCCCTGGAACGGACTCTGGAGCGGGTCGCCGTGGTCGCGGACCCGGCGGCGGCGGTCGCACTGATCGGCGACCTGCCGGACGTGCGGTGTGTCACCAGCGACGGGGACGTCATCGGTCCGGACTGGGCGCACGGCGGCAGTGCCGGCGGCCAGACCCTGCTGGAGATTCAGGCCACCCGCGACCAGGCCGCCGCCGAGCTGGCCACCGCCCGGAAGCGGATCGGCGACCTGGAGACGGCGCTGGCCGCCGCCCGGACCCGGGTCGCCGCCGCCGAATCGGCCGCGGCGGCCGCCATGGCCGCGCTCAACGAGTCCGACGCGCACATGTCCGCGGTCGCCGAAGAGCTGGGCCGCTTCGGCTCCGCGGCCCGGGCCGCGGCCGCCGAGGCGAGCCGTTTGGAGGAACGGCAGCTGGCCGCCGAGGCCGCCCGCGACCAGCACCGGCAGGCCGTCGACGAGTTGGCCGCGCGGTTGGCCGCGGCCGAATCCGAGGAGGCGCCGGTCGAGGTGGACACCTCGCTGCGGGACGAGCTGGCCGACGCGGCCGACGAGGCCCGGCAGCGTGAGGTCGAGGCCCGGCTGGTGCACCGGTCCGCGCAGGAGCGGGCCGCCAACGCGGCCGGGGCCGGCGAATCGCTGCGCCGGGCGGCGGCCGCCGAACGTGACCAGCGTCGCCGGATCGCCGCGGCCAATCAGCGTCGGGTGGCCCAGGCCGCCGTGGCCACCCAGGTCGCCGAGCTGGGGGAGCGGGTCGCCGCCCGCCTCGCCGTCTCGCTGGCCGAGGCCGCCGCCGAGAAGGACACCTGCGCGCAGCGCCGGGCGGAGGTGGACGCCGTGCTGCACGAGGCGCGGTCCCGAGCCGCCGAGCTCCAGGGCCAGTGGGACAAGCTCACCAGTGCGGTGCATTCCGGCGAGGTGCTCCGGGCCCAGCAGACCATCCTGGCCCAGCAGCTGTCCGACCGGTCGCTGGAGGAGTTCGCCATCCCGGCCGAGGACCTGATCGCCGGGTACGGGCCGTCCATCCTGGTGCCGCCGAACCCGCAGGAGATGGCGGAGTACGAGGCGGCCAAGGAGCGTGGCGAGGACGTCGCCGCGCCGCCCTCGATGCCCTACGACCGGCCCACCCAGGAACGCCGGCTGCGCCGCGCGGAGAAGGACCTCACCGCGCTCGGCAAGGTCAACCCCCTCGCGCTGGAGGAGTACGCCGGGTTGGAGGAGCGGCACAAGTTCCTGTCGACCCAGTTGGAGGACCTCAAGAGCACCCGCAAGGATCTGCTGCAGGTGATCAAGGACGTCGACGAGAAGATCCTGGACCTGTTCGAGGCCGCCTACTGGGACGTGGAGCGCGAGTTCAAGATCGTCTTCTCCACCCTGTTTCCGGGCGGCGACGGCGAGCTGGTGCTGACCGATCCGTCGGACATGCTGGCCACCGGCATCGAGGTCAACGCCCGGCCGCCCGGCAAGAAGGTCAAGCGGCTCAGCCTGCTCTCCGGTGGCGAGCGGTCACTGACCGCGGTTGCGCTGCTGGTGGCGATCTTCCGCGCCCGGCCCAGCCCGTTCTACGTCATGGACGAGGTCGAGGCGGCGCTGGACGAGGTGAACCTGACCCGCCTGGTCTCGCTGATGGCCGAGCTGCGTGAGTCGTCGCAGCTGATCGTCATCACCCACCAGAAGTTCACCATGGAGTCCGCGGACGCCCTCTACGGGGTCTCCATGCGCGGTGACGGCATCTCCCAGGTGATCAGCCAGCGCATCCGGGAGCGCCCCGAGGTGGCCGCGGGCAGCCCGCCGGCGGACGACGACGTGCTGGTCGCCGCGGGCTGACCCGACCGGTGACGTGATCCACGTCACATTGCGGCGGTGAATGTCTCGATCACGGGTGGAAGCGCTCCTGCTGAGCGTTCGACCGCAACAACTGCGTTGCGGCCCAATCCCTTTCATATGATCCCGTGCGCGGGACGTTTCCTTTGAGGTGTCTTGAGAATGAAGCTGCGCATCAACCTGAGGCAGAGCCTGGCCGCGGCCGCCCTGCTGTGCACCGCCGCCTTCACCGTCGCCTGCTCGTCGGCCACCGCCGGCACCCCGTCCGCCGGCGGCACGGTCGCGTCCACGTCGAGTGCGGCCCCCACCTCCTCGTCGTCCGGCTCCACCAGCAGCCACTCCCGCCCGTCGGATCCGTCCACCGGGGCCGACGACGCGACGGTCACCGTCGTGGTCGAACCGGCCGAACTGGACGCCACGACGGAGGTCTGGCTGGAGAACAGCTGCACCGACATCGGCACGCTGCTCGGCTCGCTGTTCGCGGTGCCGACGGTCGACGGCACCGCCACCGATGCCGAGTACCGGGACGCCTACGTCACCTACTACGGCGACCTGACCGACACGCTGCTGGGCATGACCGACCGGATGGCGGCGCTCGACGCGCCCACCTTCACCGGGGGTCAGGACCTGCACGACGGCTACCTGGCCTACCTGAACGATCTGTCCTCGATCACCCTCGGGGCGGCCGTGATCATCCAGCAGGCGCCGGACCGGGCCTCGGTCGACGCGGCTGTCGAGCAGGTGAACGGCGAGATCGAGCAGCTCGGTCAGAGCGACTACGGGCTGAGCGACTTCCAGGGCACCGAACTGCAGGCGCTGATGGCCCAGGTGCCCGCCTGCGCGGAGCTGGTCACCACCTGATCGGGCGGCCGCCACCGCCCGAACGACCCCCCGCACGTCCCGAACGGGCAGCCGACCGGCTGCCCGTTTCGGCGTTGAGTGCCCGTTGAGCGGCTCGTTGAGCGAGCGGGAAACCCGCTGTTGAGCGCCGGCCGTGGCTGTTGAGCAATCCGGACAGAACGCGCAAACAGCGTTGAGCGGACGTTGAGCACCATCGGGCACCATGCCCCAAGAGGCAGGTGGGGGTGCACCACCGCACAGTTGTCGGGAGGCAGACAATGCAGACGTCCGGATCATCCATGGGGCCGGCCGGGTCGTTCGCGGGTTCGACGGGTATGGCACCGGCGCCGGCCGGGCCGGTCGCCACGTATGTCTATGCCAGCGACCCGATCTCGCAGGCCGGGGTGATCAGCCAGCTGCGGCAGCGCCCGGAGATCCGGGTGGTCGACGCCGAGCACCTGGGCGAGGCCGCGGTGGCGGTCGTGGTCGCCGACGGGATCAATGACGAGGTGCTGCGGGTGCTGCGCGCCCTGCAGCGCGGGTCGGTGCCGCGGACGGTGCTCGTGGCGCGGGTGATCGACGACGCGACGCTGGTCGCGGCGGCCGAGGCCGGCGTGGGCGGGCTGCTGCGCCGAGGTGATGCCGGGCCGGACTCACTGGCGCGGGCGATCCTGCGGGTCGCGGCCGGCGAGGGCGAGGTGCCGCCCGATCTGCTGGGCCGGCTGCTCGGCCAGGTGGGCCGGCTGCAGCGGCAGGTGCTGGCCCCGCGCGGGCTGGCCTTCACCGGCCTGTCCGACCGGGAGGCCGAGGTGCTCAAGCTCGTCGCGAACGGCCACGACACCGCCGAGATCGCCGGCCGGCTGTCCTACAGCCAGCGCACCGTCAAGAACATCCTGCACGACGTGACGACGCGGCTGCAGCTGCGCAACCGGTCGCACGCGGTGGCCTACGCGGTCCGGGAAGGCCTGATCTAACCCTCACCGGGTGGTCGGGCCGCCGGCCGGGAAGACCTCGGTGAGCGGTTCGGCGGCCTGGGTCAGCAGCCCCTCGAGGGTGCGACTGGCGCCCCGAGCGGCGACCTGGACGGTTCGGGACGACAGCGGGTGTTCGGCCAGTCGCTGCCACCGGTCCAGCGCGGCCAGGGCGGCCGCGGCGACCTCGGTCCCGGGTGCATCCTCGACCAGGCCCAGTCGGCTGGCCGGGTCGTGGCCGGACCCACCGAGCAGCCGGTCGAGCTCGTCGACGTGGTCGGCGGGGACCTGAAGTGAGCCCGACCGGAGTTGGTCGAGCAGCCGGATCTCCTCGAAGGCATGGGCGCTCGCGGTGATCTGCTCGGCGGACGCCCGCAGGGCATCCGGCTGATGGCATCCGCCGGCCCGCAGGATCGCCTCCAGCGACATCAGCGCCGAGTGCGCCTTGAGCACCTGGGCGCGATCGGTGAACTGGCGCAGCAGCACCGTGCGCAGGCGATTCAGCCCGCTGCGCCGGGTCAGGTCGGCGGACAGGGTGGTCGCCGAGGTGGCCTCGCCCCGGCGGATCAGTTCGACGGCGAACCGGACGCCGAACAGCCCGAGCCGGGCGAGCAGGTGGGCCCGTTCGAGCTCGGTGACCGGGATCGTGCTCGGTCGCGACGAGAACCGGTCCGCGGTCAGCAGCAGGGCGTCACATTCCGCCCGCGGTGCGCCGGCCAGCGTGGCCAGGGTGCGGAACTCGGGTTCCCGCAGCGTCTGACCGGCATAGCCGAGCAGGCCGGCGACCGGCACGATCACCGGACACAACCGGCGCAGCCGGGGATCGGCCTGGTAGCGCCGGCCGACCCGGTCGGCGACCTCCAGGGCGTCAAGCCGGCACGAGCCGATCTCGTCGGCGCGGGACAGCACGCCGACGGTGTTGAGCGACGAGCCGCGGAGCAGGTCGTCGTCGTGGAACGACTCCAGGAACCGCAGGTCGCTGGCGTGGGTGTGGCGCAGCAGGTACAGCACCGCGTCCACCTCCGGCGGGCGGTGGTCCTCGGGGGTGAGCACCCGGAGCGTGCGGGCGGACAGGTCGGAGGAGATCGACGCGATCCCCGGGGTGTCGACGAGGGTCACGTCCCGCAGCCGCACGGTCGGCCAGAACACCTCCAGCCGGTCGATCTGCTCGGGCGAGCGCCCGGCCAGATCGACCTCGAGCGCACCGGATTCGCGGGTGAAGTAGGCGTTCTGCGCCGGCTCCCGGTGCGGGTGCACCACGACCTGGGGCGCATCGCCATGCCGGTACCACGTGACGATCCGGGTGCACTCGCCGGCGTCCGTCGGCGCGACCTCCTCGCTGAGCAGCGCGTTGAGCAGCGTCGACTTGCCGGCTTTGATCTTGCCCGCGATGGCCACCCGCAACGGCCCGGTCAGCCGGTCGGACAGCTGGTCCAGCTGGGCCCGTGGCTGTACGCCGGTGGCCTGGGTGGCGGCCGCCCGCAGCAGGTCGGCCACCGCCGACGTCAGGGGATCAGGCACGACGACCGGCCGCTCCCGCTCCCTCGGACCGGGGGGCGGCCGGCCGCGGGTCGACCAGGCGGGACACCTCCGCGTCCACCTGGGCGAGTTGCCGCGCCTCCGCGTCCAGCCGGGACACCCGGGCCGACCGCTGCGCGTCCGGGAGCGCCATCGCCTCCCGCGCGGCACCCAGTGCGCTGCTCGAGGAACGGTGCAGGGTCATCGCGCGGAGCCCGAAGTCGTCCCGCAGCAGCCGCTGGGTGCGGCGCAGCGCATCCCGGCCCTCCTTGCTCATGATGAAACCCACCTCTTCGACGTACCTGCGGGCCGCCAGTTTCGCCTGCTGGCGCCGGTGCGCGAGCATCCGCTTGCGTTCGTCCCGGATGATCTTCTGGCCGATGCCGGCGGCCAGCACGACGGACAGCGGGGCGGCCACCAGGGTGCTGATGCCCAGCAGGCTGCCGGCCACCCCGAACAGCACCATCGGTACGAACATCGCGGATCGGGTCGCCAGCATCATCGGGCCGAACCGGCCGCCGGGGGCGGACAGGCTTTCCACGGCGGCCAGGTTGACCCCGGACAGGTCGGCCGGGGCGGACACATCGGGGGTGACCGGACCGCCGGCGTCCAGGTTGAACCGCTCGGCGACATCGGCGGCCAGTTCGGTGGTGCGTTCGGCCAGCACGTCGTAGTTGGCCACCGCGGCGGCGACCACGTGCCGGCGCAGCCAGGCCTCGATGTCCGGCCACGCCTCCTTCGGGTCGCCGGTGTCGATGATCGCCTCCACGTCGCGCAACACGGACCGCAGGCGACCCTGCAGGTCGTGTTCGACGTCGGCAACCAGGTCCTGCACACCGTCGGCGAGCACCTGCTGCCAGGTCGCCGTGGGCGCGATCAATCCGGCGGTGCGGTGCTGCGCCGATTTCAGCGTCGCCACCACCTGTTCGGCGCGGGCCGGTTCGATGAGGACCGCCTTCTCGGCGTGGATCTGCCGGCCGATCTGTTCGGCGACGAACTCGACGTCCCGGGCGGCGGAGCCGGCGGCGGCCGCGGTGGCGGCGCGGACCACGCCGCGCGCCAGGAACTCGACGAGCCCGGCGTATCCGGACTCCTCGGCAAGGCTCGGGTCCCGTCGCGACCGGAGCCGCAGGAACGAGGAGACCCCGATCACCGGGATATCCAGACCGGCCGTGCGGAGATGCTTCTCGTCGATCTCGACGATCCGCCGCCACTCCGGGTAGAGGTCGATCTTGGTGACCACGCAGGCGGCTCGGGGGCAGCGGTCGATCGCCTGCCGCAGGAAGTCCAGCTCCGGTGCGGTGAGCTCCTGGGAGGCGTCGGTGACGAACACGACGCCGTCGGCCTGATCGAGCGCCCCGAGGGTGATGATGCCGTGCGCGGAATCGAGGCCGCCCACTCCTGGCGTGTCGATCAGGCACAGGCCGCCCCGGAGGAACCGGCGGGGCAACCGCACCTGGACCGACCGCACCCCGCGCCGGTTCCCGGGGTTGCCGGATTCGGTGATCCAGTCGGTCAGCTCGGTCAGCTCGATGCCCACCGTGCGGGGCGCACCCGATTCGTCGGCCTCCTCGAGATGGACTGTGGCGCCGGCGGGATCGCCGTAACCGACGAGCGTCGGGACCACCGTGACCTCGTCGGCGTCGACCGGGCAGACCGCGGTCTGCAGCAGGGCATTGACCAGCGTGCTCTTGCCGCGTTTGAACTCGCCGACGACCGCCACGCCGATGGTGCGGCCGTCGAGCTTGCTCCGGGCGCCGTCCAGGGTCTGGGCCAGATCCGGTCGCGCCTTGGCGATGGCCAGTTGCCGACCACGGTTCAGGCCGGCCAGCGCGCGGTTCACCAGGTCCTGCTCGCCGGCAAAGGCGTCGGTGTCACCCGGGGAGTCAGGGCGGGACGTCGGCGCCACCGGCACCGGCGGTGGGGGTGCCGCGACCGGGACTCGCGCCGGCGGCTCGGAGAGCGGCGGAACTCGTACCGGCGGTGCGGGTACTGCGGCCGCCGGGGGCGGCGGCGGGGGCAGTGTGGTCGGGGCCGGCCCGGCGACCGACGGTGCGGGCGCTGCGGCCGCCGGGCGCGGCGGGGGCAGTGTGGTCGGGGCCGGCGCGGCCCGGTGCGGGCGGCGCGGGCGGCGCGGGCGGCGGGGGCGGCGGGACCTGCGGGACCGGCCGGACCGGCGGGTCCGCGTCCGGAACGGTGACCGTGGGTGGATCGGCCACAGGTCGCGGGACCGGCGGGTCGGCCGGCGGCACGGGCACCTCGTCGTCCGCCCATTCCATGAAGAAATTGCAGGCGACGCAGAAGACGGCGCCGTCTTCATTGCCGGTTCCGCAATTGGAACATGGCTTCACGGTGTGCGTTCCCGATTCTCCGATGCGCGCGGGCCGGTCCGTGCGCGATGATCACAGTATGACGATCGCGGGCGCGCGCCGGTGAGCGATGCGATCTGCCCGGACTGCGGCGAACGAAATGCGCGGGGCGCCGAATTCTGCGGCGGCTGCGGGGCCTTTCTGGCCTGGGACGCCACCGACCCGGCGGACAGCCCGGGGCCGGCGCCCGTTCCGGTCCCGCCGCCGGCCGCGCGGGACCCCGGCCCGCCCCGCTCCGCGTCGCCGGCACCGGCCCCGGTCCAATTCCCGGCCGCCGCGCAGCACCCGTCGCCGGCGGCCCGACCGGCGCCCGCGCCCCGCGTGCCGCCCACCGTGCCGCCCCCGACGACGGCGCCGCCCGTCATGGCACCGGCGGCCGCCCCGCTCACACCGGCATCCCGGCGGACCTGGTATCAGCCCCCGCCGGTGTCGGCACCGGCTCCGGCGCCGGCGCCGCCGGTCGTGCCGCCGCCCCAGCCGATGCCCGCCACGGCTCCTCCCGAGCCGGATCCGCCACCGGTTCCGCTGTCGATCCAGTGCCCGCGCTGCGGGGTCGCGAACGAGACCGACCGGCGATTCTGCGCGAAGTGCGGTCTGGGGCTCGTCGGGCCCCGGTTGCACGACGCCGGACCGGCCGGTGCGCCGCCACCGCCGGAGCGACTGTCGTGGTGGCGACGCATCTTCCGGCCCGCCCCGAACACCCGTCGGGCCGCCCGGATCGCCTACCGCCAGAGCCTTCCGCTGCGGTACCGGGCCGTCCGGTGGGTGCTGGCTCTGGTCGGGGTCGGGGCCATCGTCGGCGGCTTGTCCCTGATCGGCCGGAACCCGGTCGGCTGGGCGGTCGATCGGTGGAACGACCTGCGGGGCACCACCGTTCAGGTGACCGGTCTGCAGGCGCACAGCGAGCCCCCGGCCGAAGGGCCCGACGCCGCTCCGTTGCTGCTGGACAACCTGGCCGACACCGGCTGGACGGCGCCGTGGACGACGACGTCGGCGCTCGACCCGGTGCTGGCCTCGTGCCGCAACCCGGCGGACCCGACGATGCTCGGGATGCCGCCGAGCGTGGTGGTGACCCTGCCGCAGGAGGTCAGTCTCAATCGGTTGTCGGTGGCGGCCGGCCTGCCCAAGGACGACTCCCGGCGCGCCCAGCAGTACCGGCCCAAGGCACTGCAACTCGCGTTCACCGACGGAACCTGCCAGCGCGTCGAGCTCGCCGACGCCGACGGCCTGCAGATGCTGCCGCTGGAAACGGTGCGCACCGGCGCCGTGCGGATCTGGGTCGCGTCCGCCTACTCGCCGGCCTCGGACCAACCGCAGGACATCGCGACGATCGCCGAGGTCCGCCTGTTCCAGCGACCCTGAATCGGCCGGGGCCGGTCAGGGGCTCGGCCGGACCGTGATGCACGACGGCAGCGGAGGTTGGGCACTGCAGCGTGCCTGGGCCTCGGCCTGCGTGTTGAACGGTCCGACGTAGAGCAGGTACGAGTCGACCACCGTGCCGCTGGCCGTCAGCCGCAGGTCCGGGAAGTTGGCCGAGCGCAGCACCTTCGCCGGCACGCCCTGAGCCACGTATTGCTGCCGCACCGCCTCCGCGCGGCCCTGCGGGTCCGAGTCGCTGACCGGCACCGTGAAGAACACGGCGATGTACTGATTCGGCCCGAAGGTGGGGACCGGGGCGGACGCCGCGCCACCCGGGCTGGTGCTGCCCGATCCAGCGGTCGGGCCGGCCGGGCCGCTCGGACCGGCCGGGCCGCCCTGGCCCGGTGGGACCACCGCGCCGCCCTGCTGCTGCGGCGCTTCACCGGACGACGGGCCGGCCCCGCCCGGTGAACTCGCAGTGGTGACGGTGTCGCCGACGCCCGAGCTGGGCGCGGCGGGCGACTCGGCCGTTCCCGGTGTCGTCGAGGACGGTTGCGGCGAGGCGGAGGCCGGCGGCGCCTCGGTGGTCGTCGCACACTTCTGCTCGGAAAATCCGCTGGTCTGGTCACCGCGAACCGCCTGGATCTGGAAGCAGTAGGCGGTCAGCGGCGTCAGTTCCTTGACCACGTAGGCGTTCAGCTGACCGTCGACCGACAGGGCGCCGGTGGTGACGCCCTCCGCGGTCAGCTGATTGATCTTGTAGTTGTTGATATTCGGTTGCCGTTCCCACTGCAGCGCCACCGATGTCGCGTCGGGAGCCGCGACCGAGGTGAGGGAAGGGGTTTGCGGCGGCCCGGTGACCAACTCGGCCTGCTGCTGATCGCTGCCGCGGGTGAGCGCGAAGGCCGTCAGGCCGCCGACCACCAGGACGGCGCCGATCGCCGCCACCACCGTCCATCTGGACAGCACCGGACGCTGCACGAACGCACCGTCCATGGTGGTGCGCTGCGGATTGAGCAGGCCGGGCGGGAGGCCGCCCGGGCCGGGCACCGGGGGGGCCGCCGACTCGGGTTCGGCAACGACCTGGAACGGCAGCCGCTCCTTGGCCCCGCGCAGGTACGGCTTGAGCGTGCGCACCCGCAGCTGCGCGTGCGCGGTGACGCCGAGCGGCAGGTCCAGCGTGTCCGGTCCGATCAGGAAGGCCAGCCGGTCGTCCGGATCGCTTGCCGTGATGCGCAGCCGCACCGGGGCATTGCCCCAGTTGGTGATCTCCAGGAAATGGCGGCCACGCCACCGCCCGCTGGACGTCACCGGGTTGATCTTGGACTGCAACCCGAAGACCCGGCCGATCTCCAGATCGCCCTCGGCCAGGGCCGACACGTCCGCGTCGACCACCGACTCGGCCCGCACGGCGAACGGGAACGTGCCGCTGCGGGTGCCTTGCGGCGGTGCGAAGACGACGACGGCGGTCGCCTCCTGCTCCGGGTACACCTGCACCTCGGGCGGGGAGATCGACGTCCACTCCGCAACGCCCTCGCCCAGGGCATCCAGCCGGAATCCCTCCACGATGGTGCCCAGATTCCGCACGGTGACCACAGTCGTCGTCTGGCCGCCCGGTTCCACGGTCAGCGCACTTTGCTCGAGCCGGACGATCGGGTCGGTCATGAAAAGAAGTTAAGGGATGAGGGCGTCGCGGGTCCCGCCTATTCCTGCCCTTTCGGGCAATCAGACGTGCCCGGCAGGTTGGCCCCGACCGCATTTACGCCACCGGCCCGGAGGCGGCACAGTGGTGGGGTGATTCCTGAGGTCGACGTCGCGCTGCGCTCGCTCATCGAGCGGGAGGCGACCGCGGGCACCGAGGTCGAGGTGCTGTTCGACGCGCCCACCAAGGATTGGGCGGGCCGGCGCAACGTGCCGACGATCGACGTCTACCTCTACGACATCCGCGAGGACATGCGTCGCCGGGAGCGCGGGCTGATCAACGAGTACGACGAACGGGAACGGGTTCGTGCCCGGCACCTGCCGCCGCGGCATTTCAAGCTCTCCTACATGATCACCGCCTGGACGCAGCGACCCGAGGACGAGCATCGCCTGCTCGCGGCCCTGCTGTCCTGCTTCCTGCGGCACGACGCGATCCCGACCGAGTTCCTGACCGGACCGCTCGCCGACATGGGGCTTCCGGTGCCCGTCACCGTCGCTCTTCCGCCGCCCGAGGACCGGTCGTTCGCCGACGTGTGGTCGGCGCTGGGCGGCGAGCTGAAACCGTCGCTGGACGTCGTCGTCAGCGCGCCGACCGACACCGGCCAGCAGTATCACGCCGGACCGCCGGTGGAGCAGCCGCCGACGATCTCGCTGGGCGGCAACGACCCGCGCGGGGACGGGGCCACGTGGCCCCCGCGCGAGGAGCGGCATCAGGCCCGGCCGGTGGCGGTGGCCCTGGCCGGCGGTGGTGCGCCCGCCGCGGGGTCGAGATCGGCTGGCCGCCAGGACGAATCCGATCCGACCGGGAGCCGGGGCGGCGGCCCGGCCGGAGCCGGTTCGTCCGGAACCAGGGGTGCCGGTGGGCGCGGAGCCGGCGCGGACCGGTCCGGTGCCCGCCACGCCGAATCGGGTCAGGACCGGCCGGTCGCCATGGTCCGCGGGCTGTCCTGGCGGGAGCTGGCCGACAGCGGCCGGGGGCCGGGCTCGTCCCCGACCGTGGTCGATGCCGACCCCGATGCCGCTGCGCCACCCGCGGCGGGCGACGGCGGCGACGCGCCGAAGCCCAGACCACGGCGCCGGCGGTCCTCGGGGCTGGACCAGAAGTGAGCGAGCAGGCCGGCCTGGCCTACCTGCTGCGCCGGGTGGGGTTGGTCGAGGACCGCATCCGGGCGTTGGTGTTGCACCGCCGGGCCGACGACCCGGCGCCGGACGATCCGTTCCGCGGCCTGTACCTGACCGACGAGGTCGTCGATCAGCTGCTGTCGCCTGCCGGTCCGCCGCCCCGGCCGGACCGGGCGGCCCGCGAGCGGATCGAGGCGGAGGCCGATGCGGCCGTCACGGCCGGCCAGCAGGTCCGGCTGCGCCGCCTGGCGTCGGACGCGGGATTGACCGATCTGGACACCGAGATCCTGGTGGTGGCCCTGGTGCCGGACCTGGACAGCCGGTTCGAGCGGCTCTACGGCTACCTGAACGACGACGTCACCCGGCGCCGGGCGACGATCGGGCTGGCCCTGGCCCTGGCCGACGTGGCCCCGGCGTCCGCCGCGGCCCGCGCCCGGTTGATGCCCGGCGCCCCGCTGATCGACCGGTCGTTGATCGTCCTCGACGACGTCGACCGGCCGTTCCTGACCCGGGCGATGCGGGTGCCCGACCGGGTCGCCGCCCATCTGCTCGGGGATGACGGTGCCGACCCGACCTTGGTCGGGGTGCTCACCGAGCCGGTGCCGTTCCCCGGCGAGCGCGCCGACCAGCTCGCCCGGGCGTTCCGGGCGGGCCAGCGGCTGATCTACGTCCGGGAGGCGGGGGCCGGCATCGGCCCATCCGTCGCGGCCGCCGCGCTGCGGTCGGCGGGCCGGCCGGTGCTGGGCGTGGAGCTGACCCGGCTGGCGCAGGGCCGGGACCCGCGGGACGTGGTGACCGTCCTGGGGCGTGAGGCGTTGCTGCGTGGGGCCGGGGTGGTGGCCGGTCCGGTCGAGTCGCTGGCCGATCATCCCGAGGCGCTGCGGCTGCTCACCGACCTTCCGGTGCCGGTCGTCCTGGTCGGTCGGATGACCTGGGATCCGGCCTGGACCGATGGCGTGCCACTGGTGGTGGACGCCGGCAGCCTGACCCCCACGGACCGGATCGAGTTGTGGACGGCGGAGCTGGCCGGCCGCGCCGGCGGTGATGCCGACGGGGTGGACCGCACGGCCATCCCCGCCCACTTCGTGCTCGGCCCGAACCAGGTGGCCCGTGCGGTGGCCGCGGCGTCGGCGAACGCGGCGCTGGACGGCGGCGCGATGAGCGCGGAGGACCTCCGCCGGGGCGCCCGGGCCCAGAACGCCGCCGGGTTGGAGCGGCTCGCCCGTCGGGTCGAACCGGCCGTCGGTTGGGCCGACATCGTGCTGCCGGACAACTCCCGCGGACTGCTGCGGGACCTGGCGGCCCGGGCCCGCAACCGGGATCGGGTGCTGGTGGAGTGGCGGATGCGGGTGGGTGGCGGGCGGGGTCGCGGGGTGACGGCGCTGTTCGCCGGTGACTCCGGCACCGGCAAGACGATGTCGGCCGAGGTGATCGCCGGGGAGCTGGGACTGGACCTGTACACGGTGAACCTGGCCACCGTGGTCGACAAGTACGTCGGGGAGACCGAGAAGAACCTGGAGCGGATCTTCACCGAGGCCGGCGGGGTCAACGCGGTCCTGCTGTTCGACGAGGCGGACGCGATCTTCGGCAAGCGCAGCGAGGTGCGGGACGCCCACGACCGCTACGCCAACATCGAAAGCGCCTACCTGCTGCAGCGGATGGAGACCTTCGACGGCCTGGCCATTCTGGCCACCAACCTGCGGTCGAACATCGATGACGCGTTCACCCGGCGGTTGGACATGATCATCGACTTCCCGGCACCGGACGAGCGGTCCCGGCTGTCCATCTGGCAGCGGTGCCTGCGCCCGCCGGTGCCCGTGGCGGACGACCTCGACCTGGACTTCTGCGCGCGGGCGTTCACCATGTCGGGCGGCAACATCCGCTCGGCAGCGACCACCGCCGGTTACCTCGCCGCAGGCGCCGAACGGCCGATCGGAATGCCCGAACTGATCTCCGCGATCGCGGCCGAATACCGGAAGATGGGCCGGCTGGTGCTGGAACGCGAGTTCGGCCCGTACCTGATCAAGCCGGGCGCCACCGCGCCGGTGACCGCCGGCACCGCGCGGTGAACCGGCCGGTGCTCAACCCAGCGTGCCGGACCCTGTACGTCACGTGATCGGCGCCGTCCTATGGTGAAGGGGTGTCGGATTCGGTCAGGGGCGCCTACGAGGCACTGGGCGCACACCCGGGGATCCGGCGCGCCGTCGATCAGTTCTACGAACGGATCGCCGCAGATCCCTCGCTCACCCGGTTCTTCGCGGGCGCCGACCTCGACCGGCTCCGGGCCCACCAGGTGGAGATGCTCGCCGCGGCCGTCGGCGGGCCGAGCCGGTACGCCGGACGGGAGATGTCGCAGGCCCACCAGGGACTGCACATCACCGATGCCGCGTTCGACCGGGTCCTCGGCCACCTCAACGCGACCCTGGTCGATGTGGGGGCCGACGAGCGGACGATCCGCCAGGTCCTGCGCGCGCTTTCGCAGATGCGGCTCGACATCGTGGAGGACTGACACCGGGTTGTCCGGATCTGCGTCATGATCTGTCCTGAGCGAGGCTTGCCGAGCGAATCATGGAAACAGCGGCGGACTCCTCATCGGAGGGCCGAGCCGGCGAGGCGCTCCGCGAGGAGACCGCCTGACGGATGTGCGGTCGATTCCGGACGCGACGGACGGCCACCGGCGTGGAGGGGCGATGGACGACATCATTTGTCAGCAGTGTGGGACCCGGAACGAGCCGGGAACTCAGTTCTGCGTCGAGTGCCAGTCCTATCTGTCCTGGGGTGAGACCCGGGAGACCAACCTGGCGGCGCTGCAGGCGCAGTCGGCCGCCGCGGCCGAGCCGGTCGTCGCCGACCCCGAGCCGGTCTCCGCGCCGGAACCGGCGCCTGATCCGACACCTGGTCCCGGACCGGACCCGACGCCGGCCCCGCCGCCGCCGGCCACCCGCCCGGAGCCGGCGACGCGTCCGCAGCCGGCGACGCGCCCGCAGCCGGCGACCGAGCCCGTCCGGGCGGTGCTGGAGCCGGCCGCGGTCGAGGTGCTGCCCGGCGGGGACACCGAGACGATCCAGGTGCAGGTGTACAACCTGTCGCAAATCGTCGACGCGTACCGGATCTGGGCCCCGGACGCCCCGGACTGGCTGGCCGTGTCCGAGCAGGAAGTGCGCCTGCTGCCGGGGAGCAACGACCGGGCGGCGATCACGTTGCGGATCGCCGGCGGCCGGCTCGTGCCGGCCGGGGTCAGCACCTTGGTGATCCGGGTGCAATCGGTGGCGCATCCGGAGATCACTGTCGACCGGCCCGTGGAACTGACCGTTCCCGGCGTCGAGGTGCCGCTGGTGCTTCGGCTGGAGCCGAGCGTGGTGCGGGTCCGGGACGAGCAGCCGGGTCAGCTGCAGGCGATCATCGACAACGGGATCGGCAATCAGGCCCGGCGGGTCACGCTCAGCGGCCGCGACCCCGAGGGTGTCGTGCGGTTCTTCTTCTCGCCCGAGGTGCTGGAGGTGCCGGCCGGGGCGACCGCGGCGGCCGCGGTCCGGCTGGAGGCGCCGACTCCCGATCCAGGTCAGACCGCGACCCGGCAGCTCACGATTGCCGCGGTCGACGGCGACGAGCAGGTGACTGCGAGCGCCACCCTGATGCAGACGGCGACCGAAGAGGCGCCGATGACCATGCGGGTGGAGCCGACCCTGGTGCGGGTCCGGGACAGCGACACGGGCCGGCTGGACGTCGTGGTGGACAACCGGGGTGGCCTGCGCACGCGCCGGGTGTTCCTCGGCGGGCGGGACCCCGAGCGCATCGTGCATTTCGCATTCTCCCCGCCGTCACTCGATGTGCTGGCCGGCGAGGTCGGCACCGCGCGACTGCGCATCGAGGCCGCGCCGCCGGCGGCCGGGCAGGAGGTGTCCCGCTCGTTCTCGGTGCTGGCCACCTCACCGGGCACGCCGGACCTGGAGGTGGCCGCCACCTTCGTGCAGGCGACGTCGGCCGCGCCGGTGGATGTTCCGCTCACGGTGCGGATGGAGCCCAGCGTGGTCCGGGTCCGGGACGCCGCCGTCGCGCAGTTCGAGGTGCTGGTGGACAACCGTGGGGGTCACCGGCCCCGGCGGGTGTTCCTGTCCGGCCGGGATCCGGAGCGGGCGGTTCGGTTCACCTTCTTCCCGCCGTCGCTGGACGTGCTGGCCGGTGACATCGGCCGGGCGCGCGTGCGGGTCGAGGCGCCGCCACCCGACTTCGGGCAGGAGGCGACCCGGCAGATCACGGTGGTCGCGGCCGAAGGTGGTGGCCGGGACGCCGCGCCCCGGGAGGTGGAGTCGTCCGGCTCGTTCGTGCAGGTGACCTCGCCCAAACCGGTCGAGGTTCCCGTCGCCGTCCGGCTCGAACCGAGCGTGATCCGCGTCCGCGACATGCCCAACGGCCAGTTCCAGGTGGTCGTGGACAACCGCCGCGGGAACCGTCCGCGTCGCGTCACGCTCTCCGGGTCGGACCCCGAACAGGCCATCGGATTCTCGTTCTGGCCCACTGTGGTCGACGTCGGCCCGGGCCAGGTGGTTCGCTCGCAGGTGCGGATCGATGCCTACCCGCCGGAGCCGGGCCGGGACGCCACCCGGCCGTTCACCGTCACCGCGTCGGTGGCCGGCTCGGACGGCGGCGCCGACCAGGAGGTCGAGGGCACGTTCACCCAGGCGACCTCGCCGCCACCGCCCGATGAGCCGATGACGATCCGGTTGGAACCCAGCGTGCTGCGGGCCCGCAACCGGCGCACCGCGTCGGCCACCGTCTTCGCCGACAACCGTGGTGGCTCGCGGCCGCGGCGGGTGCAGTTCCGGGGACACGATCCCGAACGGACGGTCCGGTTCTCGTTCAACCCGCCGGTGCTCGACCTCGCGCCCGGGCAGAGCGGCGCGGTGCGGGTGGACGTCTCCGCGCCACGCCCGGACGGCGGTGAGGAGGTCACCCGGCCGTTCACCGTCGCCGCCACCGACGGGGCCAAGGAAACCGAGGCGACCGGCAGCTTCATCCAGGAGTCCATGGACTGGCGACCGGTCTGGCGGGTGATCCTGACCCTGCTCGGCGCGGCCTTGATGATCGTCGGCGTGTTCGTGCCGTGGAGCGCGGGACCGACGCTGCGCGGCATCGACTTCACCGCGACCCAGGTCGATCAGCTGTCCGACCAGTTCGACCTGATCCAGCTGCCCGACGTGCTCAACCAGCCGTTTGCGACGGCCGGGGCGGTGATCATTCTGGCCGCCATCGTGGCCATCGTCGGGCTGTTCGGACCGAAAGGGCGGCTCACCCGGTGGGCGGCGGCGATCGGCGCGGTCATCGCCGCCGGGTTCGTGGTCTCCGCGGCGATCAACACGGTCGTCGTCGCGCGGATCGACGTGGGGTCGTTCATCGTCCTGGTCGGCGGTGCGCTGGCATTCATCGGCGGGTACCTGGCTCCGCAACGGGGCTGAGGCTGCCCGATCGGGCAACCGCGCCGTCCCCCGAGGTCGTCCGTTTAACCCCTGTGCCGGACGGGGCGGCGGTGGGACGATCGAGGGGTCGACGGCGCCACGATCGGCTCACCTGCGCCGCGGGAGGGACCAGCCATGCGAACCCATGACCACGACACCGAGGACACCGCGCTGCGACCCAAGGCGTCCCGCATCGATCCACACCCGCCGGCCCACCTGCTCCAGGCCGCCGCTGCCGGTCGCAGTGACGTGCTCGACGGGCCGGGCATCCTCGGGCTGCAGCGGGCGGTCGGCAACGCCGGCGTCGGCGCCCTGCTGGACTCGGAACCGGCCGAGGCCGAGCGCTCGCCCGTGCACGACGTCATCGGTTCCGGCGGTGGCAGCCCGCTCGCCCCGGACGTCCGGGACGAGATGCAGGGCCGGCTCGGTCACGACTTCTCCGACGTGCGGGTGCATACCGATTCGGCCGCACACGACTCGGCGAAGTCGGTGAACGCGCACGCCTACACCGTCGGCTCGAACGTGGTTTTCCAGCGGGACAAGTACGACCCGTCCTCGCACGAGGGCAAGACGATGCTCGCGCACGAGTTGACCCACGTCGTCCAGCAGCGCAGCGGGCCGGTCGACGGGACCGATTCCGGCGGCGGGATCAAGGTCAGCGACCCGTCCGACCGCTTCGAGCGGGAGGCGTCGGCGAACGCGGACCGGGTGATGTCGACACCCGCGCCGGCCGCCACCGCCCAACTGTCCTCCGCGGGTGGGGCCGCGGTGCAGCGGCACGAGGAGGAGGAGTCGGTGCAGGGCGCGTTCGTCCAGCGCCATGCCGACGAGGACGTGCAGCGCGAGGAGGCCCCGCCCGAGGAGGAGGAAGAGGCCACCGCGCAGGGCTCCTTCGTCCAGCGGGAGGCCGAGGAGGAGGAAACGCCCGAAGAGGCGTGACGGCAGGCGGCCGGCCGACCGGCGTGGCCCGCGGCCCACGGCTGCGGGCAACCGCGCTCGGCCACGACCCGGGGTGGGCTGGCGATGACGGCTGCGGCCGAACGAGCGGACGCGACGGACGAGCTCGCCACCCGCCGGCGACCACCGGCTGAACCGGCTCCGGGCGTGGCGTCGGGACCGACACCGGACGCAAATGCCGGACCGGCCGGCCTGCCCGCGATGGCTCGCCCGGCCCGCCGACCGACGGCGAGCATGAACCCGCGGTCGATGGCGATGCTGCAGCGCACCGCCGGCAACGCGGCCGTCGCGGGGTTGGTGCGCGCCCGGTCCACGGGTTCGTCGGCCGATGGGGTGCCGGCGGCGGCCCCGACCGCCGCCGATCCGGATCAGCTGGCCGTTCAACGACTCGCCTCCGGGGCCGCCGGCGGATCGACCGCGCCGCCGGTGCCCCCGCCGGCCGCCGACCCCGCGTCCGACCCGAAGTTCCGGGCGGTCACCGGCACGGTGAAGTCCGCAGGTGCGGCGTTGCGCAAGCACCCGCCGGCCACGGCCGAGGTCGGCAAGGCGCAGGCGGCGGCCAAGGGGCCGCCGGACGACAAGGCCGGGCAGGCCAAGGCGGCGCAGGCCGACGCGATGGCGGCGGCGAAGCCCGGCGGGTTCGACAAGGCGGCGTTCATCGCCGCGGTGCGGAAGGCGATCGCCGACGCCGCGCCCAAGAATCTCGACGAGGCGGACAAGTTCGCCGAGTCCGGCAAGGCCGACGGCGTCAAGAGCCAGGTGATGTCGCAGGTCACGGCGGGCAAGGACACGTCGACGAAGACCGTCAAGGACGAGACCGGCAGAACTCCGGACGCCTCGGCGGGCCAGGAGAAGCCGGTGACCCCGCTCGCCGCGGAGCCGGCGGTCGGGACTCCGAAGGTGGACGGCGCCGCGGCGATGCCCGGACCGGCGCCCGCCGAGCAGGTCACCTTCACCGGCGGGCCGGCCCAGGTCGACCAGCAGCTGGCCGACGCGCAGGTGACCGAACAGCACCTGACGAAGTCGAACGAGCCGCAGCTGCAGGAGGCGGCGACGGCGAAGAAGGGCGCCGAGGCGCACGCCGCGTCGGCCCCGGCGGCGATCCGCGCACAGGAGTCGGCGACGCTTGGTGAGGCGAAGGCCGACGCCGGGGCCGGAGCCGCCGCGGCCATGGCCGGGATGGGCCGGGACAAGGCCGGCGCGCTGGCCCGGGTCGCCGGGGCCAAGACCGACACCAAGTCCAAGGACGAGGTCGAACGGGCGCGGATCTCCGGGGAGATCAACAAGATCTTCGACCAGACCAAGGCCGACGTCGAGGTCATCCTGAACGGCATCGACGGCAAGGTCACCGCCGAGTTCGACAAGGGCGAGGGCGCCGCCCGCAGCGCGTTCACGGCCAAGCACAAGGCCGACATGGACAAGTACAAGGACGACCGCTACTCCGGGGTGACCGGGGCGGCGCGATGGACCGCGGACCTGTTCACCGGCCTGCCCGCCGAGGCGAACAAGATCTACGACGCGGCCAAGGCGCTGTACGAGACGCAGATGACGGTCGTCATCTCGAATGTCGCCGACCTGATCGGACGCGAACTCGACGCGGCCAAGGCAAGGGTGGAGAAGGGCCGGGCGCAGATCCGCTCGTTCATCGCATCGCAGCCGGCGGCCCTGCAGAAGCTGGCCGGCGAGGCGGCCAAGGACGTCACGGGCAAGTTCGACCAGCTCGACGCCGACGTCGACGCCAAGCAGCAGTCCCTGGTGGACGACCTGGCCAGCAAGTACACCGAGGCCAAGGGCAAGGTCGACGAGGAGATCAAGGCCGAGCAGGAAAAGAACAAGGGTCTGGTCGACAAGGCCAAGGAGGCCATCGGCGGCGCGATCGACACGATCCTGAAGTTGAAGGCGCTGTTCACCGGGCTGCTGGCCAAGGCGGCGTCGGCGTTCACCAAGATCCTCGAGGACCCGGTCGCGTTCATCTCCAACTTCATGTCGGCGGTCAAGCAAGGGTTCCTGTCGTTCGCCGGGAACATCCTGACGCACCTGAAGAAGGGGCTGCTCGGGTGGCTGTTCGGCGCGCTGGCCTCGGCCGGGATCGAGCTGCCCGACTCGTTCGACCTGAAGGGCATTCTCAAGCTGGTCGGGTCGATCCTCGGGTTGACGTGGACGAACATCAAGGCCCGGATCGCCAAGCTGGCGCCGTGGGCCGCCGCCGCGATCGACGTCATCCAGAGCAAGATCGAGATCTTCACGATCCTGGCGACCCAGGGCATCGGCGGGCTGTGGAACTGGATCAAGGACAAGCTCGGCGACCTGAAGTCCATGATCATCACGCCGATCATGGACTTCGTCAAGGAGAAGATCATCACCGCCGGGATCTCCTGGGTCATCGGCATGCTCAACCCGGCCGGGGCGCTGGTCAAGATCGTCCAGGCACTGGTCGGCGTCGTACAGTGGATCATGGAGCGCGGCGCCGCGCTGATGGACTTCGTCGGCACCGTCATCGACTCCGTCACCGACATCGCCAACGGCGGGGTCGGGGGAGTGCCGGCCAAGATCGAGGCCGCGCTGGGCAAAGCGGTGCCGCTGGTCATCGCGTTCCTGGCCAACCTGCTGGGATTGGGCGGGATCTCGGACAAGATCAAGTCGATCCTGAAGGCCGTGCAGGCGCCCATCAACAAGGCGTTGGATGCGGTCATCAAGGGGGCGCTGAAGCTCGCCGCGCCGTTGATCAAGGGGATCAAGGGCATCGGGGCGAAGGTCAAGGCCAAGGTGCTGGGCGGGGACGACTCGCCGGAAGGGAAGCAGAAGCGTCTGGAGAAGGGTGTCCGCGGCGGCGTGGGCGCGGTCAATCGACTGCGGGGGTCCACCCTCGCTTCGTCGGTGATCCGCCCGGTGCTCAGCGCGCTGAGGATCAGGTACGGCCTATCTGTCCTGGAACCGGTTCGGCAAGGGCCGCGGTGGGCGGTCCACGGAGAGGTTCAACGAATGACCGAGCCCACCGAGAAGGATGCCTCCGACCAAGGTCAGGTCGAGGACATCCGTATCGGCCGTGGCGACATCTTTTCCTCAGAACCCCGAAAGACCGCCAACTCGTGGGACTTTGCCCTGAGGGCCCGAGCACCGGGAGGGGAGGTCGAGTGGGGACTCGCACATGTCGAGATCTTGCCGGACGGAAGTCCGAAGGACATCGGCCCAAGCATGATCATCACCAAGAAGGAGCTGACCCTGAACGGGAAGACGATCAATCTGAAGACAGATTTCTCCATCACATCGGCGGCCATTGCTGAAATCGAGAAGCGATTCAAGGAGAGCTTCGGTACCGACTTGAAAGCACTTTCCGGGTCGCTGGCCATGTCCAATCTGTCCAATTTCCAACGCGAGTGGTACTCTGCGCGTCGTGCCATGCCCTCGAGCAAGAAGTCGGACTGGAACCTGGCAGCGATCAAAGCGATCTCGTTCGGGAAGGCGCGAATCAAAGAAGGTTATACCGAATTCGAGGTGGAGATAGGGGAGATGGTGACCGTCGACCTCGGCGATCCGCACGGCATTCAACTCGTTCCCTCATCTGCCTCGGTCGTCGCCCGGAAGGGGACTCCTCGTGGTCGGCGATGACGGTTCGGGCTCCGATCGCCCGCCCGTGCCGGATGGTCTGATGCACGCAATCGATGATCTGGCGCAGATAGACCAGCGAACGCTGACCGAGTTGCGGAAGCTGAACGCATTCCAACGCCGGGCCTATCTGTTCGAACTCACCGATCGATCTGTGCATCCAGATCTGGATCGGTTCATCGACGAGATCGTCGACACCGGGGCATCTGCCGGTGATTGGACCACCGCGGTTCTTCGGGTTCCTCTGGTAGGTCTGGACGAGCTGATCACCGTGCCGCTCGAACGAATTCTTGCGCCGGTCGCGACGGACGGATCGCGGTGGTGGGTCATCGTGCCCGATCAGGATCGTTGGCGGCAGGGCCTTGAGTTCGAGGGGGCACCGTGTATCCGGCTGCCGCGCGGCGCCTCCCGGTCGACCGACGACGAGCGGACGGTTGACTTGGCGGCGGCTCGCTTCGAGACGCGCACCATTGATGATCCGCTGATCAGCGGCCGACGGTGGATCGCGATCCGGTTGGCCCAACTCATGTCCGGCCGCGACCGTCGGATCGATGCGCAGGCCATCGCCGACGTCGCCGGCATCGAGCAGGGGCGCTGGTCATCCGACGCGCGAGCGGCGGTTGCTGCGCTCGCTGGATATTGGCCGTCTCTGGGCGGTCCGGTCCCGGCGTTTGGCATTCCGGACGTCGCACTCGCCGACCAGTCCTGAACCGAAGGGCCTGGTCAAAGGCCACTGTCGTACCCCTGTCGTACGGTGTGGACATGGCTGGATCGGGGTTCGGAGGCGAATCGGCGGCGCTGCTGATCGACTCGCTGAAGGCTGCCGACCGGGAGCTGGCCAAGCTGCAAGCGCACCGGGCACAGCTGATGGTCGAGTTCGCCGACATCCGCAAGAAGGCCGACCGGCACCGGATCGCTGAACTGGAATCGGCCGGCGCGGACCCGCGTTACAGGCCCGGCGAATTCGCGGCCACCGAGATAGGCCTCGCCGTCACGACGACCACACCGAAGATCCAGCGGCTGGTCTCGATGGCCCGGCGGTTGCAGTCCGAGACGCCGGACGTCTGAGACGCCTGGATCGCCGGCGACATCAACGATCTCAAGGCTGAGCGGATCAACCATGCGTTGCTGAAAATCGTGCGCATAGAATCCAAGCGCCTGCTCAATATGCTTGTCGTACCGGTGGCGATCACGAAGACGCCGGAATTGCTCGGCCGGTGGCTGAACCGGTTCGTGGCGAACGTCGATCCGGATCAGGCCGACGAGCGGATCCGGCGCTCCTTGGCGGACAGGTACGCCTCGATCCGGCCGGACCTCGACGGAGTCAGCTTCCTCAGCGCGTGCATGTCGTCGCTGGAGGCGACGGCGGCGGACTTGCTCCTGGACGGACTGGCCGGGCCGCCGAGCCAAGCCGACCCGCGGACGAAGGATCAGCGCCGTGCGGACGCCCTGGTCGATCTGCTGCTCGGCCGCGTCAGCAACGGTTGGCACGGACCCGACTGCTGGAACGACCCCGAGGATGAGGACGACGTCGGCCGCGAGAGGGCGAACGACTCGGATGAAACGTCGGCCGCCGGCGAGTGGGACGAGGACGCGGATTGGGACCTCCCGGCCAGCGAGTTCCGGCCGGACCCACGCAACGATTCGGAGCCCCATCCCGCGACGGTGCTGGAGGAGCCGGAGTCCGACCCCGCGACCGCGGTCGGCCATGGGCCCAACCCGGCGAACGACAGGGAGCCCGTCGGCCTGCGGCCCGGCGGTCGGAAGACCGGCTGCCCCGGCCGGCCGCCGCCGCGCGTGACGATCGGGGTGGTGGTGTCGATCCAGTCGCTGTTCGGATTCAGCGACACCCCCGGGTGAGCTGGCCGACCGGTCCGCGCTCGTGCCCGCCGACCTCATCCGCGACCTGGCGGGGCACGAGGGCACCCTGTTCTTTCGGCTACTGACCGACCCGACCGGCAACCTGCTGGACGTCGCCGAGATGGGACGGTTCCCGTCCCGCAAGCTCAGCGCCGCACTGCGGTTCCGCGACGGGGTCTGCACCAACCCGGTCTGCCACCTCGCGGCCCAGCGGTGCGACCTGGACCATGCCGTGCCCTGGCCCGAAGGACTCACTGCCGCCAACAATCTCGGTCCGGCGTGCCGCAACGACCACCGCGCCAAGACGCACGGCGGTTTCGGCGTCACCATGACCGCCGACGCCACCACCTGGACCACCCCGACAGGCCACCGGTACCGAGCCACCCCCGACCCGCTGCCCGTCGAGG
>JBGALY010000011.1:0-154484 GCA_044223435.1 Nakamurella sp. | reverse complement strand
CGGCACACCCGCCCGGCCGACGTTCGCCGACGGCCTGCATGTGCAGGAGGTTCTGGCCGCGGTGCAGGAGAGTGCAGCGCACCACAGCAGATGGCAGGCGATCCCGTCCGCGGGCTGAGCATCGACGAAGGAGCGAGCAACGATGGCACGACCGATCACCCTGTTCACCGGCCAGTGGGCGGACCTGCCCTTCGCGGAGGTGGCCCGACTGGCCGCCGACTGGGGCTATCAGGGCCTGGAGATCGCCTGCTGGGGAGACCATCTGGATGTCGCCCGGGCCGCTGAGGATGACAACTACGTGGCCGACCGACGGGAGATCCTGGACCGGCACGGGCTGTCCGTGTACGCCATCTCGAACCACCTCACGGGTCAGGCCGTCTGTGACGACCCGATCGACGTCCGGCATCGGGAGATCCTGTCCGGCCGGGTCTGGGGCGACGGTGACCCGGAAGGGGTGCGACAGCGGGCGGCGGATGAGATGGCGTTGACCGCACGGGCCGCCGCCCGGCTCGGGGTGGACACGGTCGTCGGTTTCACCGGGTCGGCGGTCTGGAAGTACGTCGCGATGTTTCCGCCCGCCTCGCAGGAACTGATCGACGCCGGCTACCGCGATTTCGCCGACCGCTGGAATCCGATCCTGGACGTCTTCGACGAGGTCGGGGTGCGGTTCGCCCACGAGGTCCATCCGAGCGAGATCGCCTACGACTACTACACGACGGAGCGGACGATGGCGGCGATCGGCCACCGGCCCGCCTTCGGGCTCAACTGGGATCCGAGCCATTTCGTCTGGCAGGGACTGGACCCGGTGATGTTCCTGTGGGACTTCCGCGACCGGATCTACCACGTGGATTGCAAGGATGCCAAGCTGCGGACCGGCAACGGCCGGCGCGGCGTCCTCGGCTCCCACCTGGCCTGGGCCGACCCCCGGCGGGGCTGGGACTTCGTCAGCACCGGTCACGGGGACGTGCCGTGGGAGGACTGTTTCCGCATGCTGAACACCATCGACTACGCCGGCCCGATCTCCGTCGAGTGGGAGGACGCGGGCATGGACCGGTTGGTCGGAGCCCCGGAGGCGCTGGCGTTCGTCCGATCGCTCGCCTTCGACCCACCGGCCGCCGCCTTCGACGCTGCGTTCTCCGGGGCCGACTGACCGATCGGGGTCCGACGCTCGGCCGCCCCCCGCGCCCGCCACCGGCCCGGCTCGGGCCGCGTTCCGGAACGGCACAGAACCTTCGGGTCGTAGGTCCCTGGTCCGACACCCCGCCGGCGGGTTTGCTGATCGTAGGAAACCCTCCGGGCCCATCCCGGGCCCCTTCCGACATGGCGGGAAGCGGGTGCAGCGATGGCCAGCACCACGACCGGTCGTCGACCGGAGAGCGTCGGGGCGCGGCGGGCCGGCTACGCCGTCGCCGTCGGGATCAACTCGGTGTTGCTGTTCCTGATCAACGTGACCCCCGGCTGGTCGACGGTGCCGTTCCTGACCCCGGACCTGGCGGACGTCCTGCCATGGATCAACGCCTCGCTGCTGGCCGGCATCGCGGCCAACGCGGTCTACCTGTTCCGCGACGACCCGCGGGTCAAGGGCCTCGGTGACCTGGTCACCGAGGTCGTCGGCCTCGTCGCCATCGTCCGGCTCTGGCAGGTGTTCCCCTTCGACTTCGGCGCCGAACCGAGTGCCTGGGCGACGGTCGTCCGCGTGCTGCTCGTCGTCGCCATGGCCGGGACCGCCATCGCGATGATCGTCAGTGTCGTCACCGCCCTTCGCGGCCGGCCGGGGCCGGTGCCGTCATGATCATCTGGCCGCCCTTCGGCTCGCTCGACCCGGTCGAACTCACCGGGACCATCTGCGATGACCGTCTGATCGGGCTGCGCCGCGCCGCCGACACCGCCCGAACCATCCTCGGCGGGCGCGCCGTCGTCCACGTCAATGCAACGGCAACCGGTGGTGGCGTCGCCGAGATGCTGCCGACCCTGCTCGGATACGCCCGTGGCTTTGGCATCGACACCCGGTGGGCGGTGGTGGGTGGTGAGCCGGAATTCTTCCGGGTCACCAAGCGGCTGCACAATCACCTGCACGGCCACCCCGGCGACGCCGGCCCGCTCGACCGCGCCGCACGCCTGATCTACGAGCGGGTGCTGGCCGATGCGGGTGACGATCTGCTGCCCCGGCTCGGCTCCGACGACATCGTGGTGCTGCACGATCCGCAGACACTGGGGCTGGCGCCGTTGCTGGCCGGTCACGGGATCCGGACGGTGTGGCGCTGCCACATCGGCATCGACCGCGGCAACGGCATCAGCCGCCGGGCCTGGCGCTTCCTGCAGCCGTACCTGGCCGAGGTCGATCGATTCGTGTTCTCCCGCGCGGCCTTCCGGCCCACCTCGATTCCCGTCGAGCGGACCCGCATCATCACCCCCACCCTGGATCCGCTGTCGGCCAAGAACCGCCCCCTGCCCATGGAGCGCGCCCGGGCCATGCTGGCCCAGGCCGGACTGCTGCAGCCGGGCAGCGGCACCGACGCGGCCTACCGTCGGCGCGACGGTTCGATGGGGCTCGTTCGTCGGCGGGCCCAGGTCGTGCAGTCGGGGCCACCACCCGGGCCGGATCAGCCGTTGGTCGTGCAGGTGTCCCGGTGGGACCGGCTCAAGGACATGCCCGGCGTGATGATCGGGTTCGCCGAGCACGTCGCCCCGCACACGCCGGCGCATCTGGTTCTGGCCGGCCCGATGGTCAGCGGCGTGTCCGACGATCCCGAAGGTGCCGCCGAACTCCAACGGTGCGTGGACATCTGGCACCACCTGCCGCCGGACCACCGCGAACGCATCCACCTGGCGTGCCTGCCCGTCACCGACGTCGAGGAGAACGCGGCCCTGGTCAATGCCTTGCAACGGCAGGCCACGGTGGTCGCCCAGAAGAGTCTGGCCGAGGGATTCGGGCTGACGGTGCTGGAAGCCATGTGGAAGGGCCGGCCGGTGGTCGCCAGCGCCATCGGCGGTATCCGCGACCAGATCCGGGACGGCGAATCCGGTCTGCTGTTGCCGGACCCGCACGATCTGGCCGGATTCGGCCAGCTGCTCCGGCGACTGGTCCAGGACCCGCGGTTGGCCGAGTCCATCGGCCGCGGCGCCGCCGACCGGGCCGCCGAGTTCCTGCCCGACCGCAGTCTCATGGCGTGGGCGGAGCTGATCGCCGGTATCGCTGACCCCGAACCGGCCGCACTGTGTGCGGCCACGCGGGCCGGCTGACGGCCGGCCCGGAGGGACCGCGTGGCCGGCCGGACGGCCGACCCGGAAATGGACCGAACCAACGAACCAGGAGGAGTGTCATGCGTGCACTGGTGGTCTACGAATCGATGTGGGGTAACACCGAGCAGGTCGCGCGGGCGATCGCGGAGGGCATCGCCGAAACCGACACCGTCGACGTGGTCGACGTCGCCAATGCCCCGGCGGAGCCGGACGTCGACGTGGCGTTGATCGTCGCCGGTGGCCCCACTCACGCGTTCTCGATGAGCAAGCCGGCAACCCGCGCGGAAGCCCACCACCGGGGAGCCCCCAATGGGTCGGACGCCGTCGGCATCCGGGAATGGCTCGCCGCCCTGCCGGTCGGCCACCACGCGCAGACGGTGGCGACGTTCGATACCAAGGCCAGTCGGGTCAAGCACCTCCCCGGGTCCGCGGCGAAGAAGGCGGGCAAGGTCGCCGGCCGCCATGGGTACGCCCAGGCCGATCACGCCCAGAGCTTCCTGGTCGCCGACACCGAGGGTCCGCTGCTGGACGGCGAACTCCAGCGCGCGGCGGAGTGGGGCAGGCAGCTGGCCGCCACCCGTCGCTCATGAGTTCGGGGCCGGCCGATCCGCGCGCCGCCGGCGCCGGCCGGTCGTCGGAATCAGTTACCCGGCAACAGTGTCCGGCACCGCTTCCGGTCGCGGTCGCCTCGGTCGCCCGCTGCGTCGCGGTCAGCGGAGGAATGCTGCTGCGCGGGCGGCTGCGCATGCCCGGCGCCTGGGTGGGCACCCGGTTCCACTTCGCGGACGGCACATCCGCCCCGGTCTACCGCGAGACGACCGCCGTCCACGCCCCGGCCGACGATCCGTGCGTGCTGGTCGTCGGCTTCCGACTGCGGTGGGTCCGCGGCCGGGGGCACGCCGTGTTCCGGTGGACCAGCATCGTGAACACCCCCCTGTTCGTCGGATTCCCCGGATTCGTGGCCAAGTGGTGGCTCGCCGCCGACGAGTTCGACCGGTATCGCGGTGTGTACCAGTGGGACGGAGCCCAGCAGGCCGAACGGTACGCCCGAGCGCTCTGGCGCGTCCTGGCGTTGGTGTCGGTTCGCGGCTCCATCCACTATCGCGTTCTGGCCGGATCGTGGCGCGACGATGTGGTGCGCGGAGCGCTTGGTCCGATCGCCGGCTCCGACGATCCGTCGTGGTGGCGGATCACCGGTGCCGACCCAGTGCCTCGACCCGTTCCCCGCCGGGTGCAGTAGCCCGGCCGTACCGATGGTCACCCGGGATCGCGGTCGCGGGCGGTCCCCTACCGACAATCGGGCGTCGATTGCCATTCGCGAGGGGACGTCCCCGCAACGCCAAACCTCCCGACCGTCGGGCATCGACGGCCGCCTTCCCGTTCCACCGACCTGAGCATCGATCGTTCGGGGCCCTGTGCACCGATGCCGCTGCGGTATGAAGTCAAGTAGACCCCGTCCCGGATGGCGCCTGCACCGCCTTTGGTGGGCAATCGAAAGGTCCAAGGTCCCCCTTGCATGACCCCGTCGACCGGCGTCCTGGACCCACGCCCGGCCGGCGTCACCGATGTCGAGCGCCAGACGCCCAGACCGGCGATCACCGGGTCGACCGGTGCGCACCGACCAGACCGGAGACCAGCACCACCAGCCCCACGCCGAGCACGATCAGCGGGAGGACCAACGACCACCGCAGCGTCAGCAGGCCCAGTTCCTGTAGCAGCAGGGCAGTCCCGATGAGCACGAAGGTGAGACCGAAGCCGGCGGCCGCAGCGCCGCCCTGGGCCTTACTCATGTCTCACCTCGATGTCCCCCAATCCGACGTGCAACACCAGCTCGACGGCATCCGAATGCTCGTCCGGACCGGACCACCGCAGGTCGACCCCGTCGTCGACCTTGACGCCGTCCACCGTGATCGAACCTGCGGTGACGGACGCCTCGATGCTCGGGTTCCGCTCCGGCGGGACCAGCACGACGATGCGGCCGGCCCCGACGTCCGCCTCCAGCCGGCCCGTTTCGGGCAGTGGATGACGGGTCAGATCGACGGTCAGAGTGCCGGCACTGATGTCCTCGTGGACCGGCCAGTCGGCCGACGTCGGGGCGACCAGGTGGTCGCCGATCGGTCCCTGGTACCGGTCGGCGCCGACCCCGATGGCCACCCCCAGCAGGGTCGCCACGATCCCCAGCGCGATCAACCCTCCCCGCCCGCGCCCGCCGATCAGCGTCGCCAGCAGCGCGCCACCGATCAGCACCACTGCGCCGGCCGGGAACATCCGCCAGGGCACGGACACCCCGGCCAGGTCGAGCAACCAGCCCACGCCGACCGCGCTGAGCAGCAACCCGATCACGATCCGGTCGATCCGCGGACCTCCGACGTCACCGGCCTGTTCCGGTGCGGTCCAGCCACTTTCCAGGTTGGTGCTCATCGATCACCGCCGGGCCGAGAACACGACCGCGACACCGATCGCGACGATGACGACCGGCCAGAAGATCGCACTGCTGAACCACGGGACCGCCTGCTGGACCAGCAACAGCGCGCCCAGGGCAACCAGCGAGGTGCCGACGACCAGCGCCACGCCGTGCCGGTTGACCGCGGGTGCCGGGGCGTCGGGCTCGGAGCCGACTTCCTCGGGAATGACGATCCAGGCGATGACGTAGGCCAGCACGCCCAACCCCCCGGAGAGGGCCAGTGCCACCGCGGCAATGCGAAGCAGGACCGGATCGACGTTGAGGTAGCGGCCGAGACCGCCGCAGACCCCCCCGAATACCCGGTCCTTCCGGCTTCGACGGACGCGGCGGACTCCGGTCGCCGTTTGTTGCTCCGGCGCCAGATCGGGCTCGGACACGATAGACACCTCCTGGGAATCTCGGTGGACGCGAAGACTCGAGCCGTTGAGGTCAGCGCGGCCCGGATACGGACGCCGCATCCGCGGCACCGACCTCGAGCAGTCTGGCGCCGAGGTCGAGAAGTGCCCGGCCGGCCGCCTGCTCGTTGTCGATCTCGGGAACCAAGGAACGGTCGGGATGCTCGTCGGAGCTGCCCTCCCCACGCAGCACCGACGTGCCGGTGTCCAGGACGGCCTGTGCCGTCGATCCGCGGTCACCTTCGAACAGGAACAGCTTGATCGTCCATTCAGCGGTATGGGCCATTTCTTCCTCCGATCGTCGTGCGGGTCGTGGCGAAGGCTGCCGGTCAGAAGGGATCGGGAGTCTGGTGCCGGGCGTGCACCTGCACGACTCCGGGCACCTCGGAGGCGAGTTGCGCGGCCCGGTCCCGCATCCGCCGATCGCTGCCGTAGTCCTCGATGTCGGCCACTCCGGCCTCTACCGACACGCGCCACCGGTTCGGTGTGTCCAGGCGGGCCAGCTGACGGCTGATCTCATCGGCCAGATCCTGGTCGTCGGGCGAGAGCCCGGCGCGCAGCAGGTCCCGTCGAGTAACGACGCCCACCACGCGCAGGCCGTCCACCACCGGCAGGCAGCGGATCCGCACGTCGAGCATGATCCGGGCGATGTCCGCAAGGTCCGCACCCGGGGTCAGCGACTCCACCGGGGTGGTCATCACGTCCCGCACGAGCACCGGCGGCGCCTCGGATCGGGCGGGGGCGTCGATCAGGTCCGCCTCGGTGACGATCCCGACCAAACCCGTGCCGTCGACCACCGGCAACGCGGTAAAGCCGTGGGAGTACAGCAACCTCGCCGCATTCGCGGCGGTCGTCGTCGGCGCCACGGTGATCACCGGATAGGACATGATGTCGCGGGCTTGCATCGTCGGCTCCTTCGCCTGGCCGTACCCCCATCAAGCCTGGTCCGGGCCGGGAGGCTCGGGAACGGCCGAAAGTCCCGATCCGGCCGGGCGCTCCCCCGGCACACCCCCATCGGTGCGGGAAATCGGGGCGGAGTCCGGACCGCCGGCACCAGAGGACCTTCGCCTCTGCGGATCCGGTGAACTCCTGGCTACTGTCGGGGGACGGTCCGGGGCGGATGCGATCCACTCGGTGACAGCCGCGGTGCGGACCGCTTCCGACGAGGTGATGACGATGGCACCCACACTGGTCAGGAATTTTTCGGTCGCGACCGGTTACCTGTCGCTGATGTGCGGCCTCGGTGCCGCAGCTCTGGAGCGGCCCTGGCCGAGCGGCGACGCGGATCTTCCGGCCTTCCTGGAGGCCAACCGAACTGCAGTGCTCTGGCAGGCATTGCTGTTCCTGCTCGGTGGCGCCTTCTTCATGTGGTTCCTGGGCAGCTTGCGTACGTTCATGATCCGGAGTGAGCCGCACCGAGGCCGGCTCACGATGGTGGCCTTCACGGCCGGCATGGTCGGCTACGGGATGACAATGCTGGCGCTGGCACCACAGCTCGCCCTGGCCCTGCCTGATCGCGGCTGGATCGGAGCGACCACCGCCGCCATGGCGGTCGATCTGGGCTATGTCATGTTGACGGTGTCCAGTGCTCCGATCGCGGTGATGTATGCCGCCGTTGCGGTGGTCTCGCTGCGCGATCGGGTCTTCCCGCCCTGGTTGGGTTGGCTGTCCGCCGCTGCCGCCGGAGCCAGTGCCGCGCTTGTCCTTTCGCTGATCGACCCGACGGGACCGGTTGCTCCGCAGGGGTGGCTGAGCTACCTGTTGTACCTCCTTCCGGTCGTCTGGCTGGCATCGACGCCCACGGTGATGCTGCTGTCGGAGCGGCGGCGGGCCTCGCGTCCGGGGATCCGGATCACGGTCACCGGCTGATCGGAGCACCATCGACCGCGCGCCGCGGCCCGTCGAACAAACCGGAGCGAAGGAGATCTTCGATGACCGCAACCATCCACCGCACGGTTCCGCCGCAACGCCTGATCACCGCGCTGAACCCGGTTGTCCGGCTCGGCCTGCGATCGCCCCTGCACCGCTGGCTGGACGATTCGATGCTGATGCTGCACGTGATCGGCCGACGAACCGGGCGTTGCTATGACATTCCGGTGGGCTTCACCGATCTGGGCGACCGCCTGCTCGTCATCACCCAGCATCACTGGCGGCGCAACCTGCGCGGCGGCGGCGACGTGGACGTCACGCGTTTCGGCCGGCGATTCCGGATGCACGCCGAACTCGCGGAGGATCCGAATCCGGTGGCCGACATCGTCGCCGCGATCCTTCAGCGGTTCGGTGCCACCGGGGTGAAGCGACACCTCGGGATAGCGATCGAACCCGGAGTGCGGCCCACGCACGAGGATCTGGCCGCGGCCGTCCGTGAGTTCGATCTCGCCATCATCACCCTGACTGCCGCGCCAGACGGGGCGGCCCGCTGAGCCGGCCGGGATCGGCCGAGCTGCCGACCTGGTTCATCGGCCCGGTCGCCGCGGATCCGGTCAGACCGGGGCGGGCGGTCGATCGGGCGACGGTCGAGCCGGACGGACCACCAGTGACGGCAGCAGCGATCCGCTGATCACCCCGAAAGCACCACCGGCGACCAGGCCGGTCACTGCTCCGACGGTGATGACGGCCGGCAGTGGCCACTGCCCTCCGGGGAGCGTGGCGCCCCCGAAGACGATCGGCATCGCGACCAACCAGCCGAGCGCGCTCGCTCCGGTCCACCGCCACGGGTGCGGCACCCGGCCGCGCAGCACCAGCGATTGCGCGACGCCGAGCATCGCGCCCATCACCAGGCCGAGCCCGGCCGCCGCGCCGAGGAGCAGCACCGGGGTGGGCTCCTCGCCACCGTCGGCCGGGGACAGGACTGCAGGGGCCGAGGCCGCGGCCCAGCCGATCCCGGCGACGACCACGGTCACCGCGATCCAGCCGCCTCGCCGGCCGGTCAGCCAGTCGCCCAAGCCACGGGCCTGGGCGATCCCCAGCGCGATGCCCTCGACGAGACCGCCGGTGACGATGATGGCCAAGGCGGCCAATGCGACCGGTGTCGTGGTCGGCCCGTCGCCGACCACGGTGTCGGCGACCCTGGCCGCGGCGGACGACGCGGTCATGCCGATCGACTCCGCCGCGGCACACAACCCGGTCCAGCGCAGCAGCGACGGTGGCTCCGGCCACAGTGAAGTCGATAATCTTCCTGGCGCGCGCACGATATCGGCCATCTTGGTCGCCTCCTTCCCTCATGCTCGCGATACGGTCACCGATACGGTAGAGGCCGAGGTCACTGCCGGTCCGGCGGTTCGGCGCCGGCCCGCCGGCGGATATGGGTCAGCGGGCGGTTCCCGCCAGCCAGGCCCAAAGTCCCTACCGGGCATCTTGGTTCAGCGGTGGGGTGGAGGGCAGAACCGGCCGTCGGGATCGGCCGTACCCGGGAGAGCGCAACCCGGGTCACCCGGCAAAGGACCGCATCGTGACGCAAACACTGACCGCCGCTTGTGCTCGGCAGCAACCTCACGTGACTGTTCAAGCTCATGGGCGGCGCCTCCCGGCGCCGCGCGGGTGATGGCCGTGGACCCGATCATGGCGGCCGTCTATCTGATCGGCGGGGTGGGTGTCGGCTGCGGCGCGCGTGCGTTGGCGAGCCCCGGTGATGAGCGCCCAGGCCGGGCGACGGCGGCGATCGGAGCCGTCGGAGTGATCGCCGTGATCGTCGTCGTCGGGCTGCTCAGCGGGCTCGTCGGACTGCTCGTCTGGACGATCGTCGTCGGAGCCTTGAACTGCGGACGGCGCTCCCGCCGGACCGGGCGGCCAGCCACCGGGACAGCTGGCGCGCCACCGGCGCCGGCGTGCCCGGCGAGGCCCGCGATCCACGTCCGGCACCGGTGTCCGGCACTTCGGGCCCGGGCGAGGTCTTGCGGTCGCCGCCGCGTGCGCGTCAGAGCAGGCGTCGGACTCCGGGCAGCCGGGCCACCAGAGAGCCGACAAGGAACGCCGCCGGCACCCCGACGACGGCGACCAGGAGTGCCTTCACCTCCGGGGCCCAGCCGGTGGTGCGCAGGGCGACGGACAGGGCGACCAGAACGACCGGATGAAACACGTAGGCGGCGTAGGAACCCCGCGCGGCCCGGGCGGTGAGCTCAGTCGGCCGGGTTGACCAGGTGGTCTGCACGCGATCGACCAGCCAGATCATCAACACGACCGCGGTGCCGCCGTCGAGCAGCGCGATGAGCACACCCTGCCACCAACCGCTCGCGGCCGGCCCAGCCCCGCCGGGGATGCTCGTGGCGGTCAGCACCGTCAGTCCGGCCACCATCAGCAGCGCCAGGCGCCCGCAGGATCGGACCAGCGACGCGGGCATCCTGTCGAACCAGCCCCGTTCGCCGGCCAGGACACCCAGCACGAAGACACCGGCCGCCTGTTGCCAGTGTGGCCAGTCGAAGTCCAGGTATCGGTCGATGGCGCCCGGCACCCGGGGCCAGGTCAACAGGTCGAGCACGGCGATCGATGCCCCGACCAGCAGCAGCGGCCCACCGCCGATCGTCTCGGCCGGCCCCGGGGAGGCCGGCCGGAGCCATCGGCCGCCGGCGTACAGCAAGGAAAAGCCCAGCAGGGCAACGACGAACCACAGGGGCCCGAAACCACGTCCATTGCCGAGGTCCGTCAGTTCGGCCGTCAACGGTCGGTCATAGCCCTCCGCCCGCGCAACTATCCAACGGACCACTGGGTCGAGGATGACCACGTACACCACCGCGGGCACGCCGAGCCGCAGCAGTCGTGTCGCGGCGTACGCAGCTGGGCCCCGCCGGGCCAGGGATCCGGCAGCCAGAACCCCCGCCACCAGGAACAGCGGGGAAAGCCCGAACGCGGCCAGCAGTTCGACGGGCCGGCCGAGCAGGACCGGTGTCACGTCCGAGGTCGTCCGCTCCTCGTAGTACCAGGAGATCGGCACGACGTACGCGGTGGCCGCGTGCACCGCGATCACCGCGCCGATCACGGTCACCCGCAACCGGTCGATCCACCACCGCCGCGACGCCGGCGCTGGTGCCGTCCCGGAGCCGTCGTCGGGTCGGCCCGGTCGACGGGCGCCGGTCACGGCCCTTTCGGTCGAGCGGGCGGTGCGTCGAGGCGGAACGGCTGCACGATGTCCGTCAGTTGAGCCGCCGGATCCCCGACGTCGCCGGGTCCCTTCCGGTACACCTCGTACGGACCGCTCAAGGCGACCGCATGGTGGGAGTTGAGCCATTCCGCCAACCTGCGGTACTCCGGCACCATCGCCTCGTCACCGCCGCGATGCTGCACCACCGCCACCCGGCCGCCCGGAATCCACTCGACAACGATGTCACCGTTCCCGGCGAACCTGTCCTCCACCGGAAACCCGGCCGTGACGTCGAACCGGCCGTCGTCATGTCGGTGGTAGCGGGCGAACGGCGGCCCGGACGGACGGCGCCCGACAGCGGCGAGGTAGGCGGCGATACGGCGATAGGTCAGCCCCAGCCACTCCGCGAGCTCGGCAATGGGCAGCGTCGTGGTCCGGGTCGCCGCAAAGGACGCGGCGCGCTCGCGAACCAGAACAGTTCCGGACATGACCGAATTGTCCGACCGGCGGGATCGTCGCGACCAGGGCATTTGGTCCCGGACAGGGCCGGTTTGCCCGGCCGGGCAGGGACATTCGGCCGGGTGACCGGATCGGCCATCCGGTCGCGGGCCCAGTGGGTCGCCCCGACGGGACCTTCGGCCCGAGGCATCTGGGGTCGGACCGTCCACGATGGTTCCATCCGGACCCGAAGCGGCCGGCCATTGTTCCGGCCCCTCGGTGACAAAGGAGTTCTCATGACGGGCGTCCTCGCGATGGTGGGGTTCACGGTGCTGCCGGGCCCAGCCGCGAGTGCGGCCCGGCGACCGCAAGCCAGACCACGGCGACCGGATAGTCGGCGACCGCTGACGTGGCATTGGCCGGCCGTTCGCCGGCGCCGAGTCCCGCGTGACGTGCCGCACTCGCCGTCCGATCCGGCCACGCCCAGCGCGGTCGCCCTGGCCGACGCCATCCGCCAACAACTGACCCACCCGGGATCGGTTTCACCGCAACGGCAACTCGAACTCATCCTGGCCGATCGGATGGCAGACGGTTCCGGCTCGGCAGGCCCGGGACGGGCCCGCCCGGGCTGGACTCCCTTCCTGGTTCGGACGGATCCGTGCCCGTACCGGCCGCTGCAGGAAGGTTCCTGGCTCACCTCGAACATGACCTGATCCGTCGCCGGGCGCCCATCCCGCGACGGATCACCGGAGATCCGATCCGTCGGCCTCGGCGTGCGCCGTGGGCCGTGGGCCGTGGGCCGTGGGCCGTGGGCCGTGGGCCGACAACGGTTACACCGCGAACGGATAGGTTTCGGGCGGCTCGCCGCGCTCCCACCGTGCCGTGCGCTCCAGCGGTTCAACCGCCCGGGTGTGGTCCAGGTGGATCACCGCGTCGAACTGGGCGGACAGCCGCGCGCGGAAGTAGTGGCTCTCCCGTTCGGTACGCGGCCGGTAGATCACTCCGATCGCCCGCTCCAGCCGCGCCGTGCCCAAGAGGTCGCGGGCCCGCGGCGCCCGGTCGAAGTCCAGCAGGAAGTCGGCCACCCCGGCCTCGTGAAACAGTGCCTCGACGCTGCCGGGCAGGGCCGGTCGGACCGTCTTGCGCAGTGCCGGACGGTCCCAATCGTCCGCAGCGGTCACCGTTCCGTGGTAGGTCGTGAAACCTATCGACCGGCAGTCGCCGGCGTGCCGCTCCCGGACCAGTTGACCGACGTTGAGCTCACCCCGCATCCCGGACTCGGTGGCCCGAGCATCTCCCAGGTGCGAGTTGTGCTCCCAAACAAGCATTTTCACTGGATCGCCATGCCGGCCGAGATGGCCCAGCAACGCGTCGAGGGTGTCGGCCATGTGCATGTCACGCAGGTTCCAGGACAACACCCGGCCCCCGAACATGGTGCGGTAGTACTCCGCCGCGGCCTTCACCACTCGCGCGTTCTGCTCCGCGTAGAACGCCTCATCCTCGGCCAGCAGGCCATCGCGTCGTGCGTACGTCAACCCGTTGCGCTGCAGCTCGACGAGCTGGTCGACGATCTCCCGCTCGCACGTCTCGCCGGCACCGAAGGCCGCGGCGTACCCGTAGGCGCGTCCGTCGTCGCCGGCGTGATGGTCCAGGCACGAGTACCGGGACCGGGCCCGCGCGGCGGCGGCCGGATCGACGGTCTCGAGGTAGGCGATCACCTCCGCGATCGACCGGTAGAGGCTGTACAGGTCCAGCCCGTAGAAGCCGACCCGGCGGCCACCGGTGTGGTCGTCGTTGTACTGGCGGAGCCATCCGACGAAGTCGAGGACCACGGCGTTGCGCCACATCCAGCTCGGGAATCGTTCGAACCCGCGCAGGGCCTGGACCGCGTCGGCGTCCGCGTCCTCCCCGCGCACGTACCGGTTGACCCGGTAGGCGTCCGGCCAGTCACCCTCCACCGCGACCGCAGTGAAACCCCGGTGCGCGATGAGGTACCGGCTGATGGCGGCGCGGGCGCGATAGAACTCGTGGGTGCCGTGCGACGCCTCCCCGATCAGCACGATGCGCGCATCGCCGACCAGCTCGTCCAGCTCGGCCGGGGTGGGAATGCCGTCGGTCAGCGGGGTCAGTTCGGCGCGGATCAGGCGGGCCGACGGCGAGACGGCCGAGGCATGCTCGGGCCGCCCGCGGGACGACCGGCGCAGCAGATCGGTGACCTCCACATCCGTCGTCTGGGTGAAATCCCAGTAGGAGGCGCCGACGGCGACGAACGGGGACGGCGTCGTGGCGCAGACCACCTCGTCGACTTCGGCGGCCAGCTCGCGACACGTCGATTCCGGTGCGGCGGGGATGGCGACGACGATCCGTGCCGGGCGGTGATCACGCACCGCCTGCACGGCCGCGCGCATGCCGGCCCCCGTTGCCAGGCCGTCGTCCACCAGGACGACCGTCATCCCGGCCAGGTCCAGCGGCGGCCGGTCGCCGCGGTAGGTTCGTTCCCGGCGCAGTAACTCCCGCGCCTCGCACTCGGTGACCCGCTGCAGATCCGACGGCCTGATGTCCAGGCCACGCACGACGTCCTCGTTCAGCACCACGACACCGCCACCGGCGATCGCACCCATCGCCAGCTCGTCGCGGCCGGGCACACCCAGCTTGCGGACCAGGAAGACGTCCAGCGGCGCGCGCAACTCCACGGCGATCTCGTGGGCCACCGGCACCCCACCCCGGGGCAGGCCCAGCACCACGACATCGTTGCGCCCGCGGTAGGCGGACAGCAATCCCGCCAGCACCCGTCCCGCGTCAGCGCGGTCCCGGAACACTCGACCATTCATCTGTGCCATTGGTATCCGCCTGCCATCCGTCCGACCGTTAAATTCCGATGGCGGGCGCCACCGGCAGATGCGCCACGAACCAGTCGCGGGCCAGCGCGGACGCCTGGTCGAGTGTTCCAGGTTCTTCGAACAGATGTCCGGCCCCCGGCACCACTGCGAGATCGCACGGGCAGTGCATGGCCGCCCTGGCCCGCCTGTTCAGGTCGAGCACGGTGCTGTCCCGGCCGCCCACGATCAGCAGGGTCGGGGCATGCACGTCGGCCAGTCGCGGCGCGGCCAGGTCGGGCCGGCCGCCCCGCGAGACGACCGCCCGGATGTCCACCCGGGAGTCGGCCGCGGCCCACAGCGCGGCGGCCGCACCGGTGCTGGCCCCGAAGTAGCCCAGCGGCAGGCTGCCCGTTTCTGCCCGGCCGGCCAGCCATTCGGTGGCCTCGACCAACCGCCGGGCCAGCAGTTCAATGTCGAAGACCAGGCGGCGATCGCCCTCTTCCTCCGGGGTGAGCAGGTCGAACAGCAGTGTCCCCAGTCCCGCCCGGTTCAGTATCCGGGCCACGTGGCGGTTGCGCGGGCTGTGTCGGCTGCTTCCGCTCCCGTGGGCGAAGACCACGACCCCGCCGGGGTTCTCGGGGAGGGTCAGGTGTCCCGACAGCTGCGCCGCCGCGGCTGCGATCTCGACATCCTCGTCCCGGCACGCCGGGTGGCCCCCGGCCATCGCCGCCGGTGCCGGTGTCGCGGCCGGTGACGGCGCGGCGGCCCGCCGGAGCAGGTCGATCACTTCGCGGTCGGTTGTCGGCCGGAAGTCGCGGTACCAGTGGCCGACCGCGTCGAACCGCGCAGGCGCGTTCAGGCAGACCACGGTGTCCGCCACCCGGCGTAACGAGCTGATCGCCTCAGGGGCGCCGACCGGTGCAGCCAGGATGACACGCCGCGCCCCCATGGCCCTGGCCACCTGACAGGCGGCGCGGGCCGTCGAACCGGTGGCCACCCCGTCGTCGACGATCAGCGCGGTGCGTCCGGCGATCGGGATCCGCTCCCCCGCGGCCCGGAATGCCTGGCCACGTCGTCGCAACTCGTGACGTTCGATCCGCTCCAGGTCGGCGATCTCGTCGGACGTCAGACCGGTCCGCCGCACCAGGTCGTCATTGAGAACCCGGACGTCGCCCTCACCGACGGCGCCCAACGCCAGTTCGGGTTGGAACGGTGCCCCGATCTTGCCGACGATGATCACATCGAGCGGGGCACCCAGCGCTCGGGCCACCTCGTAGGCGACCGGTGCACCCCCGCGGGGTAGTCCGAGCACCACGACGTCGGCGGCCGCCGCACCGCCGAGCGCAGCTGCCAGATGCTCGGCAAGTCGCCTCCCGGCTTCTCTCCGATCGTTGAAAAGCATGACCGCTCACTCCTTTCCGCACCGGTCGCGGCGGCGCCGGACCGTGATGAAGTGATGCTGCGCCCTCGTCCGGGCGGCCCGGTGCCGCCCCCACCACCTGAACCACTCGTCGGCCGACCACACCAGAATCGGGCACGGAACCAGCAGCACGAGAACGGACACCGGCAACGCCGCGGTGCCGAAGACCTGCTGAAGGGGTGGCAGGTAGATCAGCGCGGCGGCGAAAGCCACCTCGACGCCGATCGACCACAGCAACATCGGGTTGCTGAGCACGCCGAGGGTACGCAACGCCGCCCGGTCGGTCCGGGCAGCGAATGCAGTCCCGATCTGGCAGGCGACGATCGCGGCGAACGTCGCGGTCACCGCCTGCCGGTAGGCATCGTGCAACGGAGTGCCGGCCCCGACCGGGGCACCGGGGTACCAGCCGGCACCCAGCAACACCGTGAAGTAGATCCCCAGCGTCAGGGCCGCCGACAGGCTGCCCATCAGCAGCCACGCCCGCGCCAGCATCCGGCCCGAGATCAGCCGCTGCGCGGGCGGCCGCGGGGGCCGCACCATCAGGTCGGGTTCGGCTCGTTCGCGTCCCAGCGCCAGCGCCGGAAGGGTTTCGGTACCCAGATCGATCGCCAGGATCAACAGGACGGTCAGCGGCAGCGGGACGGCCCCCGCACTCAACGCGAAGACCGCAAACGGAACCACCTCGGGAACGGCGTGCGCGAAGATGTAGAGAACGAATTTGCGCATGTTCTCGTAGGCCCGGCGACCCTCGCGCACCGCGGCGGCGATGGTGGCGAAGTTGTCGTCGGTGAGGACCATGGTCGCGGCCGCTCTGGCCACGTCGGTGCCCGAACGACCCATCGCGACGCCGATGTCGGCCCGGTGCAGGGCCGGTGCGTCGTTCACCCCGTCCCCGGTCATCGCGACCACCTCGCCGCGCCGGCGCAATGCCTCGGCGATCCGCAGTTTGCCCTCGGGAGTGCTTCGGGAGAAAACGAACTCGCCCGGTTCGGCCAGCAGCTGGTCCAGCGTCCGATCGCTCATGGCATCGACGTCCGGTCCGGACACGACCCGGTCGGCGCCGATACCCACTCGGCGGGCGATCGCCGTTGCCGTCACGGCATGGTCGCCGGTCACCACGTGGATGCGGATTCCCGCCCGGTGGCAGCCGGCGACCGCGGCGGCCACCTCAGGTCGGGGTGGATCCTCCAGCGCCACCAGAGCGATCAGACACAGCCCGGCCTCGGCCTGATCGGCGTCGGGTGGTTCGTCGGCGATCGTTCGTGCGGCCAGCGCCATGATGCGGTGCCCCCGGGCCGCGCCTTCGTCGACCGCCTGCAGGACGGTGGCCCGATCCGCCGGGCCGAGCGGGGCCGCACCATCCGGGACGGACCACATCGTGCACAGCGGAAGCACCACCTCCGGCGCCCCTTTGGTCTCGACGACGAGCCGGCCGGCCCGGCGAACCACCACGCTCATCCGCTTGCGTCGCGGGTCGAACCCGAACACGGCCCGCGGATCGACGGGCCGCTGGCCGAGCCGCTCGCCGCATTCGCGGAGCGCCAGCTCCATCGGATCGGCGGTCAGCTCGAGTTCCTGGCAGTCGACCATCACCTGCGCCGCGGTGGCGCCGACGACCGGGCCCGGGTCCACCCACCGCCCGGCCCGCCACGCCGAGACGATCCGCATCCGGTTCTCGGTCAGCGTGCCGGTCTTGTCCGTGCAGATCACCGAGGTCGAGCCCAGGGTCTCCACGGCCGACAGCCGTTTGACCAGCGCGCCGGATCGCGCCAGCGATCGCACACCGACCGCCAACGCCAGGGTGATGGTCGGTAACAGTCCCTCCGGCACGTTGGCGACCAGCAGGCCGACGGCGAAGATGCCCGCTTCCTCGACGGTCAGGCCGGCCAGCATGCCCAACGGCAGGAACAGGATGCCGATCAGCACGGCCACCCCGGCAATCAGCCAGGCCGATCGGCGCACCTGCCGCTCCAACGGGCTCAGACCCGAGCTGACCCGCTGGGACAGGGCGGCGATGCGGCCGAGCTCGGTGTGCGCGGCGGTGGCGAAGACGACCGCCATCGCCCGCCCCTGCACACAGGTGGTCCCGGAGAACACCGCGTCCGGTGCGTCGATCAACCGGTCCGCGCGATCCACCTCCTGCGCCGATCGCCGCACGGGGACCGACTCCCCGGTCAGGGCCGACATGTCGACCTCGACCGAGCCGTCGAGCAGCCGGGCATCGGCGCAGACCAGGTCGCCCTCGGTGATCACCAGTACGTCGCCCGGCACGACCTGGTCGGCAGGGACGGTGTGCGAGTGCCCGGCGCGCATCACCCGGGCGTGCGCCGGCAGGTACTGCCCGATCGCCTCGACGGCGCGGGCGGCCTGCCGTTCCTGGAGGAAGGCCACGACCGCGTTCACCGCGATGACCGCGAGGATCGCCCACGTCAGCACGGGTGTGCCGGCCAGCCAGGCCAACGCGGCGGCGACCCAGAGCAGCAGCGCCAACGGATGGACCAACTGGGTGATGATGTCCACCCACCAACCCCGGCCCGTGGGGTGCGGTAACCGGTTCGGTCCGTAGACCAGCAACCGGCGGTCGACGTCCGCCGGGGACAGCCCCTCCGCGCTCGTTCGCAGGTCGCGCAGCAGCAGGGCCAGGGGCTCGCGGCCGGCGCGGCTCTCGTCGACCGGTAGCTCCGCGCCGGATGCGGTGGCCGGTGCGACCGGGTCAAGCTGGTGCCCCGACATCGGAATCGATTCCTCGCCCCACTCTCCACTGCCGCCCGAGCGAGTCCGGGCGGTGCCCGGACATTCCCGCCGACCGGTCCAGGTGAACGCACATCCGGCGTGTCCATCCTGCGAGGCCGGTGGCCAGTTCGACAGGGTCGTAGGGCCTGGACCGGATGCCGGTCCGGGCACTCTGGCGGACCACCGCCGGCTGGGGACTTCCGGCCCTGGTCGACCCACTATCGGTCGGACGACCATTCGATGTCACTGCGCGGGAGGTACTTCCGCTGCCGCCCGGCCGCCGACGCCTGGCCGAGGGGGCCGAACGGGCACCATCGACCCGAAGGGAGATCGCGGATGCGCAGCCGGCCCCTGGTCGCGGTCGTCGGTGTCGACGGTTCCTCGCCGTCGATGCACGCGGCCCGCTGGGCGGCCGACGAGGCCGACCGCCGGAGGTTGAGCCTGCGCCTGCTCTACTGCACGTCCGATGCCAGCGACGACGTCGAACCGATTGTCGACCCGGACTTCTCCGCGGAGCCCGTCACCGGCCGGGCCCAGGCCGTGCTGGATGTCGCCGCTCGGGCCGTCGCCCGGGCGCACCCGAGCCTGGAGGTCCAGACCGGGTGTGAGCGCGGGAATCCATGGCGGGTCCTGGTCCGGGCCAGTGAACGGGCCTGCCTGGTGGTGGTGGGCACCCGTTCCGGTCGCCTGCTGAACTTCCTGCTGGAATCGGTCCCGCTCGACCTCACTGCACGGGCGCACGCACCCGTTGCGGTGATTCCCGAAAACTGCGAGCAGCGGGGCGGCCCCGTCGTGGTCGGCGTCGACGGGTCGGGCGCCAACCACGCAGCGATCGGCTTCGCCATGGATGAGGCCGCGGTCCACGGCGTCGGCGTGGTCGGGATCCTGGGCAAACGGCTGTGGCCGGCCGGAGATTCGGGCGACCGGCCGACGCTCATCGACCCGGCCGACGCCCAACCCGAGCACGCTCTCATCGCCGAGGAGTTCGCTGGATGGCGGGGAAAGTACCCGGACGTCCCGGTCCGCCACCAGGTGTTCCGCGGGTCACCCGCGGACTGCCTGCTCGGCTACGCCGCAGACGAGCAACCGGAACACCGGCCACTCATGGTCGTCGTCGGCAGTCGGGGGCGGGGCCCGGTGGCCGGACTCCTGCTGGGTTCGACGAGCCACGCGCTGATCGCGAGGGCCCGCTGCCCCGTTGTGGTTGTCCGGGGCTCGGGCTAGGACTGGCCCACTCCACGACGGGTCGCTCCCGCTGACGTCGACCGCCGGTGCGGTTCGGGATCACCCGCTCAGCCAGCACTGTTGTGCGCGCGCAACCGGGCGATCTCGCGTTGCAGCTCGGACTCCGTCGGCTCGCTGCGCAGGAAGGCATCCCATGCGTTGGCCGCCACCCCGATGCCCCAGCCGAAGATCGGGAAGATGGGCCAGAAGAATGGCATTCCCGTCATCGCCCAGATGATGATCAGGAATCCGTTGACCATCAGGTAGATCATCAGGTGCAACCAGAAGTCCGATTGCTTCTTGAGGCGGCCCAGCGCGACCTGGCGCAGGGCACTGTCGTCCGAACGGATCTGGTTGATCGCGTCAGTCATGTCGACCGTCCCTTCCACCGGCCCAGCGCGGATGCTTCCCCCCGCAGTGCCCGCACTGGGGCACGACAACCCGGCCCCGCCGGCCGGGCCTGCCCTTATCGTCGCTCTCCGTGCTGCGCACCGACAGGGCCGTCGGTCCCGATCTGTCGGGCGAAACGGTCATCGCAGTGCGGTGACCCGAGGCCGGGTTCACCAGGACCTTCGGCCCTGGATGCGGACGAATCGGCATCCCTACTGTCGGTCGCGACCCCGAAAGGCGTTGCTGCCCAAGCCATGACAACAACGATGTTGCTGGTCGCGCTGGTCGTCATCACGGCGCTGTTCTTCGACTTCACCAACGGGTTCCACGACAGCGCCAATGCAATGGCCACCTCGGTGGCGACCGGAGCCCTCCGGCCCCGGGTGGCGGTGCTGATTGCCGCGGTGTTGAACGTCGCCGGGGCCTTTCTGTCCACCGCGGTCGCCAAGACGATCTCCGGCGGCATCGTCGACGACGCGCTGGTGACGCCAACGATGGTCTTCGCCGGCCTGGCGGCCGCCATCCTGTGGAACCTGGTGACCTGGCTGTTCGGGCTGCCGTCGAGTTCCTCGCATGCCCTGTTCGGCGGGCTGATCGGCGCCGTGCTGGTCGGCGCCGGAATCTCCGGGGTGAATTTCCCGGTCGTGGTCTCCAAGATCCTGTTGCCGGCGGTGGCCGCGCCGGTCGTCGCCGGCGTCGCCGCCGGCTTCGCCACCGCGCTCGCGTATCGGTTCGTCCGACCCGCCGCGGCCGGGCCGGCGTCGACCTGGTTCCGGCGGGCCCAGACGGTGTCGGCGTCTCTCGTGGCGCTTGCCCACGGCACCAGCGACGGGCAGAAGACGATGGGCGTGATCACCCTGGTGCTGATCACCGCCGGCTATCAGGAGTCGGGCACCGCGCCCCAACTGTGGGTGATCGCCACCGCGGGTCTCGCGATCGGTCTTGGCACCTACTCCGGCGGTTGGCGAATCATGCGGACCATGGGCCGGGGCATCGTCGACATCGCCGCACCCCAGGGCTTTGCAGCGGAAACGGCGTCGGCGACGGCCATTCTGGCCTCGTCCCATCTCGGGTTCGGGCTGTCCACCACGCAGGTCTGCTCGGGCTCGATCCTGGGTTCGGGCATGGGTCGCCGGCTGGCCGGGGTGCGCTGGTCGACCGCCCGCCGGATCGTCTACGGCTGGCTGCTCACCCTGCCGGCGGCCGCGGTCATTGGTGCGCTGGCCGCCGCGGTGGCGCTGTCCGGCCCGCTCGGCATCCTCGTCGTCCTGACCGCGCTGATCGTCGGCGCGCTGGGGATCTACGCGGTCTCCCGACGGGCGCCGGTGTCCAGCAGCACGGTCAACGACTCCGCCGATGTCCGGCTGTCCCCGGCTCCGGTGCGATCCACCGAACCGGTGGATTCGACGAGCGCGGTGCCAGGTGGTGGAGCATGAAGATCGATTGGGAGTCGCTGGCCGTGGTGGCCCTGACCACCGTCGCGGTCACCCTGGCCGTGGTCGGCGTCGTCACGGCCGGAGTCGTGGCCCTGTCGGTGACGTCGCGGGGGGCAGCGACCCCGGCCCGCCGCTGGTGGGCCGGCGTCGCCGGCTGGGCATGTCTGGCCGCGGCCGGCCTGGTGGTCCTCTTCGGGCTGTATCTGATCATCCCGGTCTGGCACTGATCGCTTTCCCGCCGGGATGCGCCGGGGCCGAGAAGAGGCCTGGGGTTGTCCTCGGTGATCGGGACCACGAGGATCTGACGATGGTGACGTTCTTCGATGCCCCGGCCGACGCGGTCGCCGACATCCGCGATGGGGCCACCGTCATGATCGGCGGCTTCGGCGCCGCCGGCCAGCCGGTCGACCTCATCGAGGCGCTGGTCGAGACCGGTGCCGGCGACCTGGTCGTGGTGAGCAACAACGCCGGCAACGGTGACCGCGGGCTGGCGGCGCTGATCCGGGAAAGGCGGGTCCGCAAGATCATCTGCTCCTTCCCGCGCCAGGCGGACTCCCACTGTTTCGACACCGAGTACCGGGCCGGCCGGATCGAGCTGGAACTCGTCGCCCAAGGCAACCTGGCCGAGCGCATCCGCGCCGCCGGCGCGGGCATCGGCGCCTTCTTCACCCCGACCGGGTTCGGCACCCCGCTGGCCGCCGGCAAGGAGGTGCGGGAGATCGGTGGTCGCGGCTACGTCCTGGAGTTCCCGATCGCCGCGGATGTCGCCCTGATCAGCGCGCATGCCGCCGACGCCATGGGCAATCTCATCTATCGCAAGACCGCACGCAACTTCGGGCCAGTGATGGCCACGGCGGCGGCCACCACCGTCGTGCAGGTGCGGCAGACCCGGCCGCTCGGTGGAATCGACCCGGAGAATGTCGTCACTCCGGGCATCTTCGTCGACCGGGTGGTGCGGGGATGACGGGCACCGGCCGGTTGACCACCCTCCAGATCGCGGCAGTGGTCGCGCGCGATATCCCGGCCGGCTCGTTCGTGAACCTCGGGATCGGTCAGCCGACCAAGGTGTCCAACTACCTGCCGGCGGGTTCGGGAATCGTCCTGCACACCGAGAACGGCATGCTCAACATGGGCCCCGAGGCGCACGGTGACGAGATTGACCCGGACCTGATCAACGCCGGAAAGGTCCCGGTCACCGAATTGCCCGGGGCCGCGTACTTCCATCACGCCGATTCGTTCGCGATGATGCGCGGCGGCCATCTGGACTACTGCGTGCTGGGGGCCTACCAGGTCTCGGCCACGGGCGACCTGGCCAACTGGCACACCGGGGACCCGGGCGACATCCCGGCCGTCGGTGGGGCGATGGACCTGGCGACCGGGGCCCGGGAGACCTTCGTCATGATGTCGCTGTTCACCCGGTCGGGCGAACCCAAGCTCGTCCCGAGGGTCACCTATCCGCTCACCGGGCTGGGATGCGTCACGCGGGTCTACACCGACCACGGCGTCTTCCTCATCCGGCCCGAGGGTGTCGTGGTCCGGGAACTGTTCGGCATCGACTTCGCCGACCTCGGCCGGCGCCTCGACCTTCCGGTGCACCGCGCTGGTTCCGAAGGGGTCTGAGCCCCGGCCCGCCAGGACCTTCTGCCCTTCCGGTGGCGACGGTCGCCCGACGAGAGTTGGCGCCGGCGGGGCCGATCCGCTTGCCGGCCCCGGAGGCAAAGGAGCAGCCATGAAACTCGACGAGCTGGTCAACTCAACTCGGGAAGCGCTGACGGTCAGGAGGATCTACGCGGAACCGTTCGAAAAAGACGGCCTCGTGGTCATTCCGGCCGCATCGGTCAGGGGTGGTGCCGGGGGCGGCTCCGGCCACGACGAGAAGGGCCAGGAGGGTGAGGGCGGCGGTTTCGGCATGACCGGCAACCCGGCCGGGGCGTACGTCGTCCAGGGCGGCAAGGTCAAGTGGCTCCCCGCAGTGGACCCGAATCGCCTGTTTGTCATGGTCGGCCTGGCGGTGATCGCGTACCTGCTCATGCGACCGCGGATGGTCCGCGCCCGCGCTGCGGCCAATTCCTGAATTCCTCCCGGAAGGATCGTTTTCGGGCCGGCCGCGGCCGTCAATCCTTCCTGGGCCCCGCGGTCACCTCACCGACGAGCGGCACAGCGGCGCCGGCACCCGCCCGGGCGACGGGCACTTCCGGCGTCGCAGCTCGTCCGAACCGAACCGAAGGAGCAACCGCCATGACCGCGCCGACCCAGCCGTACGCTGCCCGGCTCGACATCGACTACCCCGAGCGCCTGGACCGGGTCAGTACCGCGTTCCGGTTCATCTGGATCATCCCGATCGCGATCGTGCTCGGCGTGTTGTCCGCCGCCGCGACCTCCAGCGTCACCGTCATCACCGATACCGGTCAGATCGTGACCCAGGCCAGCCGAACCGGCGGTGGCATCGCCGGCGGGTTGTTCGCGGCGACGCTGCTGATGATCCTGTTCCGGCGACGCTATCCACGATGGTGGTTCGACTTCGCCCTACAGTTCAACCGGTTCGGCGCTCGGGTCGCGGCATACGGAGCCCTGCTGACCGACCGGTACCCGTCGACCGTCGAGGAACAGTCGATCCACCTGGACCTCGACTACCCGGATGCGGAGCGCGATCTGAATCGTTGGCTCCCGCTGGTCAAGTGGTTCCTGGTGATCCCGCACCTCATCGTGCTCGCGTTCCTGTTCCTGGGCGCCTTCTTCGCGGTGGTCATCGCCTGGTTCGCCATCCTGTTCACCGGGCGCTACCCGCGCGGCCTGTTCGACTATGTGGTCGGTGTCGCCCGGTGGTCGCTGCGGGTCAGCGCCTACGCAACCCTGCTGCTGACCGACCGCTACCCGCCCTTCCGCCTCAGCTAGTCGCAGTCGCCTGAGATCCGCACAATAACAGCATATTTGGCGGACGGCACCAGCTGGATGACCAGAAGCGTTGCTGGAGTTGATTTCCCAGGAGCGGTAGCAGCTGGTTCGGTGGTCGCGGCGCGCGTCGTCGGCGCAAGCGCTGGCGTTGCGGTCCCCGGATCGTGCTGGGTTGCGCCAAGGGGCTGACCAACAGAGAAGTTGCCGACCGGGAACGCGTCACCCAGCAGTCCGTCGGGAACTGGCCCAAGCGGTTCGTGGACCTGCGACTGGACGGCCTGTCCGACGATCCGCGACCTGAGCGTCCCGCGTCGATCCCCGTGGGCCAGGTGTCACAAGTCGTGGTCGACGCACAGGAGTCCAACCCCGAGCATCACGCGCTGGTCGCGGCGGAAGATGGCCACTCGGGCGGGCGTCTCGGCGTCACAGTCGGTCGGATCGTGGAAGGCGTTCGAACACAACCCGCACCGCGTGGAGCGGTTCAAACCTCTCGCCGGTCCCGGTGTTCGTGGACGAGGTCTACGACATCATCGGCCCGTACCTGGCGCGGCCCGAGGCCGCGGTCGTGCTGAGCGTGGAAGATCTTAGCTTAGGCCCAGGCAACTGGCCAGGTCACAACCGGGCGTTCCCGATGATGCCCGGCCTTGCCGAGGAACGCACCCACGACCGCGTCCGCTACGGCACCACCAGCCTGTTCGCCGCAATCGACACCAGCGATTGCACCGTAACCTTCAGCCTGCTTGCCGACCGCACCGCACCATCGACTTCCGCAAATTCCTGATCGAGACCGGCCAACACTGTGTTCGATAAAGATACTCCGAACAGTTCCTACAGCATTGATCGTGGCTGCGAATGTTGGTACTATCGAACACATGTCGGGCACCGAACAGGCCGTCGCGTTCCGCGTGCTGCTGGCCGCGCTCGACATCCCGGGCAGCGACGCCGAACGGATCGACGAGATCACCGCCCTGGAACAACTCAAGGCTGCGATCAGCGCCCGGCAGGCCCGCCTCACCGACGCGTTCGCGGTATCCCACCGCGCGGAACTGATCCAGGCCGGCGTCAAACCGGTCGACGCCCGCCGCTCCGTGTGCGCGCAGATCGCGCTGGCCCGCCGGGACGGCCCGCACAAGGGCAACCGGCACGTCGGCCTGGCCCACACCCTGGTCCACGAGATGCCGCAGGTCCTGCAGGTGCTGGAACGCGGCCAGGGCAGCGAATGGCGGGCCACCCTGATCGCCCGGGAAACCGCCCACCTGAGCGTGGAGGACCACGCCCGGATCGACGCCGCCCTTGCTCCCCACCTGGCCGGGTGGAGCGATCGGCACACCGCGCAGCGGGCCCGCGGCTGGGCGCACCGCCTCGACCCGCAGGGCGCGGCCGACCGCGCCCGCCAGGCCGTCACCGACCGGCGGGTCACCATCCGACCCGCCCCCGACTGCATGACCTACCTCACCGCGCTCCTCCCGATGAAAGAAGGCGTCGGCGTCTACGGGGTGCTGCACCGGGCCGCGATGACGGGGAACCCGAACCGCCCGCCGTCGAACTGCACCTGATCATGACCGACCGGGCCCTGGCCGACCAGGATTCCGAACCCGCCCACCTGATCGGTCAGGGACCCGTCCCCGCCCCCATCGCCCGTGACCTGCTCACCGCGGACCAGCACACCCGGGTATGGGTGCGGCGACTGTTCACCGACCCCACCACCGTTGACCTGCTGGCCACCGATGCCCGCCGCCGCGACTTCCCAGCCGCCGCCCGCCAGTTCCTCGTTGCCCGCGACCAGATCTGCCGCACTCCCGTCGGTCGGCCGAGCTTGCGAGGCCGCCATCCGACGCTGAGGGAGGGTCAAGCGGATTCGGCGACGAAGGAGGCGGATCGCGCCGTGCACTCCCGCCGGTGCGCCGATCCGCGAGGCCGACCACGCCCTGGCCGTCAGTCGGGGCGGGTCCACCGACCTGCGAAACGGCAACGGCCGGTGCACCGCCTGCAACCTGGTCAAGGACCTGGACGGGTGGACCACCCGCGTCGACGACACCGGAGTCATCACCACCACCACCCCCACCGGACACACCCACCACGGCCGGCCACCGCAACCACCCGAATCCGCGCCGTGGGCAACCAGGCCCCGGATCCACCGTCCCGCCGGCACCGGCCGGCGGGCACTGCAGATCGAGATCGACTGGCCCACCCAGAAGTTCGGCCGGCCGGTCTCCCCCAGCAGCCCGCCGGACCGCTAACTCAACCCTGCCCACAGCCAGCGCCCGCGGCGGCGCGGGTACTGCGCCCCCGCGCCGATCGGATGCGCGAGCGTGGCGGACGTTCGTCACTGGGCAGCGGGCGAACAAGACCCCGCCGGGCCGTGAAGCCGGCCGGCGAACGGGGACTGACATGGCGTCAACGCATGACAGTCGACGTCGTTCGAAGGAGTTAGATGGCCCTCAATACCGTCTCGCGATCGCTGCAGACCTCGGCCTGGCGGCCTGGTTCTGGCGGAACCCTGGCCAATGCAGTGGCGCTCAATCGGGCCGCCGGGCAGACCCGCCGGCTCGGTCCGTCATCCGAGGCCTGACCAGCCGACTCACCTGATCGACTCGGGCCTTGCCGGCGGCCGCAGCAGGAAAAATCGCGGCGGCCGCCTCCAAAGCCGTCGTTCACGAGGTACCGGAAGCGACAACCCACCGGACGCACCGCCGGAAGTGACGTGACCCAGCCGATCGAATTGATGCCAACGGAACCGACCGCGACGGCCCGGCTTCGTGCCCTGCCCGACGACGGAACACGCGTCCAGGACCACCTCACCGCCGTCGACGGACTCCTGGACCGGACCATGGCCGCGCTGTCCGAGCAGTGGGCCGAACTGGTCGGCGGCCGGCCGGCGGACGTGCTCGGCAGCGCCGATCTGCCGCAGATGCTCACCACGCTGCTGCGCAGCGGCGGCAAGCGGATCCGCCCGACGATGACCTGCCTGGGCTGGGCAGCGGCCGGTGGCCCGGACCGCGCCGACGATCGCCACATCATCGTGACCGTGAGTGCCGCGCTCGAACTGCTGCATCTGTTCGCCCTCGTGCACGACGACGTCATGGACGAGTCGGACTCCCGTCGCGGGGTGCCGACCATCCACCGCCAGGCCGGTCTTCGCCACATCTCGGCGGGCTCCGCCGGCGACCCCGGCCTGTTCGGCACCAGCATCGCGATCCTGGCCGGGGACCTGGCGCTGGCCGAGGCGGAAGGGCTGATCGCCGAGACGACGCCCGGTATCCGCCGGCTCTGGCGGCACCTCGTCGTCGAACTCGTCGTCGGCCAGCGTCAGGACCTGACCGGCACGGCCGCCCGCCGCCGCGACCTGACCTTCGCCCGCACCGTGGCCAGCCTCAAGTCGGGGTGCTACACGGTGCAGCGTCCGCTCGAGCTGGGCGCGGCCGCGGCCGCCGCGCCGGAGGCGATTGCGCACCGGCTCCGGCGGTACGGCCAGACCCTCGGGGAGGCGTTCGCCCTGCGTGACGACATCCTGGGGATCTGGGGCGACCCGGACCGCACCGGCAAGCCGGCGGGCGATGACCTGATCACCGGAAAACCAACGGTGCTGCTGTCCATCGCCCACGACCGGACCAGATCTGGCGCCGGCCGGCGGGCGCTGGACCGGGTGGGCACACCCGCGTTCGACGGGGTGGATCTGGCGCTGCTGCTGGACGAACTGGTCAGCAACGGAACCCGGTCGGCCGTCGAGCGGATGATCGGCGACGCGGTGGACGCCGCCCTGGACGCCCTCGACGACCCGTCGCTCGACCCGGACGCCGCCGACGAACTCCGGCGTCTCGCGCACACCATCGCCTGGCGCGAGCGATGAGCCGGATCGTCGTCGTCGGGGCCGGACTGGCCGGCCTCGCCGCCGGCTGTCACCTGGCCGGGCGCGGTCACGACGTGCTGATCACCGAACGGGAATCCATCCCCGGTGGCCGATCCGGCCGGCAGGCGTCCGCCGGTTTCCTCTTCGACACCGGCCCATCGGTGCTGACGATGCCGCAACTCATCGCCGACACGCTGGGGGCCGCCGGCGTGCGAATGACCGACGTGCTGACCCTGCGCCGGCTCGATCCGGCGTACCGGGCCGTCTACGCGGACGGCAGCACCCTGCGCGTGCGCGCCGAGCACGCCGCCATGCGCGCCGAGATCGACGCGGCGAGCGGGCCGGTCGACGCCGCGGCGTACGACCGGTTCACCGACTGGCTCGCGGAGCTCTACGACGCCGAGTGGTCCCGGTTCATCGATCGCAACTTCGCCACCTCGCTCGACCTGGTGTCCTCGCCGCGCGCGGCGGCCCGGCTGCTGCGGCTCGGAGCCTTCGGCCGGCTCGGCCCGGCCGTCCGGCGGCGCTTCGCCGACCCGCGACTGCACCGGCTCTTCAGCTTCCAGGCCCTGTATGCCGGCCTGTCCCCGGACGACGCCCTGGCCCTCTACGCGGTGATCACCTACATGGATACGGTCCAGGGCGTCTGGTACCCGGACGGCGGCATGCACGCGATACCGGCCGCGCTGGCCACCGCGTGCGAGAAGGCGGGCGGCCGGATCCGCTACGGAGCGGAGGTCACCGAGATCCTGCGCCGCAGCGACACCGGGGGCGTCGCCGGAGTGCGGTTCGCGGACGGGGAAGCCGAACGCGCGGACGCGGTGGTTCTCACCCCTGACCTACCGGTGGCCTACCGCCGGCTGCTGCCGGATCTGCGCCCGCCCGGAGTCGTCCGATCAGGGACCTACTCGCCATCGGCTGTCGTCTGGCACCTGGGCGTGCGCGGCCGACCGGATGACGACACCGCACACCACAACATCCATTTCGGTCACGAGTGGGCGGGCGCGTTCACCGCGCTGCTGCGCGACGGCCGGCTGATGCCCGACCCGTCCCGGCTCGTGACGGTGCCGAGCCGGACCGACCCGGGAGCCGCGCCCGCCGGATGCAGCACCCTGTTCGTGCTCGAACCCGTGCCCAACCTGACGGCCGACCTGGACTGGACCGTGCAGGCCGGTCCCCTGCGCGAGCGACTGTTGGCCTTCCTGGCCGACGCCGGGTACCCGACCGATATCGTCGTCGAGCAGCTCGTCACCCCGCTGGACTGGGAGCGGGGCGGAATGCACCTGGGCACGCCCTTCTCGCTCGCGCACACATTCCGGCAGACCGGCCCCTTCCGGCCGTCGAACATCGAGAAGCGGGTGCCCGGCGTCTTCTTCGCCGGTTCCGGGACGGTCCCGGGCGTCGGCGTCCCGATGGTGTTGATCTCCGGGAAATTGGCGGCCGACCGGATCGACCGTTTCGTGGGAGCAGGTGCGCGATGACGCTGGCGGTCGACGAGCACCTGCTGCAGACCGGGTATCGGCAGTGCGCCGAGATCACCCGGCGGCACGGCACCACGTACTACTGGGGTACCCAACTGCTGCCGCGGGAACGGCGCCGTCACGTTCACGCGGTCTACGCCCTGTGCCGCCGGGCCGACGACATCGTCGACGATCCGGCGACCACCGCGGGTCGCGACCCGGCCGAGATCCGGGCCGAACTGTTCGGCTTCGCCGACCGGTTCCGCAGCGCCGAGCCGTCCGATTCGACCGATCCGGTACTGGCCGCGGTCGCGCACACGGTCCGCACCGTCGGCATCCCGCAGGAATGCTTCGATCGCTTCTTCGGGGCCATGGCCATGGATCTGACCATCACGCGGTACGAGACGTGGGAGGACCTGCTCGGCTACATGGAGGGGTCGGCCGCGGTGATCGGCGAGATGATGCTGCCGGTCCTGCAACCGCTGGGCCCCGAGGCGATCGAGCCCGCGCGGGCCCTGGGATTCGCCTTCCAGTACACCAACTTCCTGCGCGATGTCGCCGAGGATCTCGACCGTGGGCGCGTCTACCTGCCGCAGCAGGAGTTGCGCCGCTTCGGCGTCCGGCCGGTGGACCTGGGACGCCGCCGGGTGACCCCCCAGTGGCGTGACTTCCTGGCTCATGAGATCGAACGCGCGCGCGGCCTGTACCGGGTGGCGGACGGCGGCTTGCCCTGGCTCCCGCCGCGTTCGGCCCGCTGCGTGGCCACGGCCCGGGTGCTCTACTCCCGGATCCTGGATCGCATCGAGGCCGCCGACTACGACGTCTTCCGGGTCCGGGCGCGGGTGCCCACCTGGCGCAAGGCCGGCACCGCGGCCCGGATCCTGGTCACCGGTCCCTGACCGCGGGTCGCTGAGCAGAGCGGCGCGCGGGACACCTCGTCACACCGCGAGCCGGCGCAACGCGCGGATCGCCGGCACCCGCGACGACAGCGGGACCGACCACAGGTCGTGCCCACGCAGGCCCCAACCGGCCAGCAACCCGTTCGCGGCCTGCCAACCGGTGGTGGCCGCCCGTTCCATCAGCGCGACCGGCAGATCACAGCGCACACCGTCCCCGGCCAGCACCAACCGGGCGTCGTCGGTGCGGACCCCGGGCCGGTGCCGCCGCTCCCCCGGCCGGAACGATGGGCAGTCGTCCGAGACGAGCCACTCGTCGGCCAGCACGCCGGCCGAACGAGTCTCCGGGTAGACGGCGGCCAGCTCCGCCCGAAGAGCCGAGCGCAATGCCGGTTCGGACCACCGGTCGTCGATCGCATAGGCGTGCACCTCCACGACCGATCCCCCGTGCGTCGACGCCCAGCGCCGGGCCCCCGCCTCGTACCGCTGGAGCACCGACACGTTGTCCAGCAGTTCGAAACCGCCGGTGCCCAGGAACGCCGGCCGGTCCGCCCGGAGCGGTGTGTCGAGCCACAGCCGCCATACGACGAAGCGGGGCGCGTTGCCCGTCCTGGCCAGCGACTCCCGCCATCCCTGCGCCGGCAACCCGGTGGCGTCGGCGACGAGCCGGCGGGTGCTGCGGGGGTCGGCGGCCAGCACGACGGCATCCACCTCGATGTCCCGATTCCCGGCTCGCGCCCGCACCGGGCCGTCCGCGCAGAACCGCAGATCCTCCACCACGGTCCCGGTCAGGACCTCCGCTCCGGATCCGATCAAGTGATGCTGCAGCGGGTTCCAGAACACCGTGCCGAAGTCGTCGGCCGCGACGTCGAACAGCAATCCCTCGGACGAGCCGACGAAGTAGAGGTGGAACATCGCCAGCAGCTCCCCGGCGGCGTACTCGGCGGGGTCGGCGAAGAAGCTGCGGGTGAACACCTCGAGCGCCAGGTGGCGGACGGCCGGCGGGAAGTTGAGCTCATCCAGGAAGGTGCCGGCACTGACCGCATCGAAGTCGTCGAAGGACCTCGGGAAGTCCAGGTCGAGCATGCTCGACGAGGCCGCGATGTCGGCCCGGAACAGCGCGCGTGGCCCGAAATTCGGGCTCCGCAGCGCATACCAGAACAGGTTGGCCGGCGGGGTCCGGGGCACCCGGGCGAACGAATCGGCCGCTCCGTCGGCCATGACGACGGGGTAGTCGGGCACCGGCACCAGGCCGGTCAGGGCCGGGTCGACCCGCCGCAGCAAGGCCCGCAGGTTGTAGTACTGGCGGAAGAACGCGTGGAAGCCACGGCTCATGGTGACCTGGTCGCCGCCGTGCGACACCGGCCACGACCGGACCCGGCCGCCCAACTGCGCTTCGCGCTCGGCGACGACGACCCGGATCCCACGTTCGACAAGCCCGACGGCCGCCGCGATCCCGGCGATCCCGCCGCCCACCACCAGCACCCGAGGCGACGGCGCCGCCGCCCGCAGCCCGCCACCGGCAGCCGGGTGCAGGACCGCCTTCTTGTCCCGTCCCGGCCGCCACTGCGCGCTCATGATGCCGCCCCTTCCCGATCGACGGGCCGCACGGCCGCGCGCCGGCCCAGCCAGGTCCAGGCCACCAGGGTCAGGGTCACCAGGCCGAAACCGAATCCGAGATCCTCCACGGGCGCCCACACGAGCCGGATCCCCAGGATCACCTCCGGGTCGTACTGCACGATCCCCAGCCCGGTCAGGATGCCGTTGACGATCAACTGGAAGAACACGACGATCGCGTAGCTCGCCCAGAACAGCCGGGTGCGCAGCAACATCGTGCGCAGCACCACCAGGTCCAGCAGCACGGCCACCGCGATCGCCACGAGCGCCGCGGCAGTGTAGGCACCCATCATCGCCGGTCCTCCAGGTCGTTCGCGGCGACGCCGGCCCAGCGCGGCTTGAGCCGGCGCACCGCCTCGAACGTCAGGAGGGCACAGATCGGAACGACGAGGAAGAACATCAGCTCCTCCCAGGGCAGGGCGCCGACGAACAGGCCCGTCAGGTACTGCTCGTCGAACCACCACCAGCCGGCGTGGGTGGCCAGATAGTCCCAGAGCACGAACGCCGTGGCGACCGGCAGGATCGCCGCCGCGGCCCGCCGCCACTGCCGGTACACCCGGGCTCCGATGACGAATTCGAGCGGGGCCGTCAGGACCAGGCAGGCCAGCAGGACCGCCAGGTACGTCAGGTGCTGCACCGGGATACCTCCGAATCGGTCACGAGCGGGGCCGGTGTTCCAGTATCAGCGGCCCCCGGGGGGTCAGCGTCAGGACACCGGCCGGCCGCGGGTCGCCGGCGACCCGGCGCAGCGTGCCCCGGGCGAAGGCGCGCGTCGCCGCCGCCACCATCGCGATGGCCAGTGCGGCTCCCAGGCAGCTGCGCTCCCCCGCTCCGAACGGCAGGTACCCCCAGGCCGGCATCGGCTGGTCGAAACGTTCGGGACGAAACTCGGTGGGCTGCGCCCACATCTGCGGGTCCCGGTGGGTCAGGTACGGGCTGTACAGGACCAGCTGCCCGGCCCGGATTGGCCGGCCGTCGATCTCGACGGCCCGGGTCGCGACGCGACTGCCGATCCACCCGGCCGGATACAGCCGCAGCGCCTCCCGAACGACGACCTCGGTGCGATCCGCGTCGTTCAGGTCGGACCGTCCGGCCACCTCCCACAGCGTGAAGGCCAACGTGTGAGCGGTCGTGTCATAGCCGGCGGCCAGCGCGACCCGGGCCTCCTCGGCCGCGACCGGCCCGGGCAGACCGGCGAACGCCGCGATCAGCGTCGCCGGTGGTGGATCGGCCATCGCGTCCTGCAGGACGGTGGTCATCCGCCCGATCCGGACCGGACGCGGGAGCAGCGGCGCGGGCAGCGCCCGGTCCAGTGGGGCCAGGAACCGGCCAAGGTCGACCGGTGGGTCGCCGGGACCGAAGAAGGCGTCGGCCAGCATCCGGCGGACGACCGCCGAGGCCCAGGACACCGCGTCGAAGACGCCGGTGGGCAGGCATCGATCCACGACGTCGTCGAACCGGCCGGAGAACAACGGGGTGACGGCGCGGCGGTGGAACGAGGGGTTGAGCCGGCTGCGCCGGCGGCGGTGCCCGGGGGTCTCCAGTGCGATGACGCCGCCGCGCAGGTACGGCGACAGCTGGCTCATGCTGCCCCGGCTGCGGAACGTCTCCAGGTCGCTCAGGATCATCCGGTTCCACTCCGGCCGGAAGCCGACGAGCGCGCTACGCCAGAGCCGCACCCGGAACACCGGTCCCAGCCGGGCGCCCTCCTCCAGCAGGGCGATCGCGTCGCGCCCCCAGCGGGGCAGGTGACCGCTGAGCCGGGCGCCGGCCGGGCTCGGGAAGGGCGACCCCGGCGCGGGGTCGGACTGATCGGCGGACTGCGGCGGGACGTGCGGGGACAAGCGCGAGCGGCTCACGTGGGGTAACTCCGGCCTCGCCAGACCTGCCGCCGGCGCAGGCCCTGCCCGATGACGGGAATCGCGGCGATCGGCGAGGCGGGGACCGCCAGGGCGGCCGCCCAGTCGCGGCCACCGGTCTTGAGCTCCAGCAGGGTGCGCTCGGCCAGGCCGAGCGCAGCGGCCAGCCGCCACCGCGGCCGGCCGATCCCCAGCAGCGGCGGCGCGGTGTAGGCCAGCACATGCCAGAACCAGGCCGCCAGCACCAGCCAGCGGCGGCCGCCCGCCATGGGCAGCAGTCCCCGACCCAGGCCCGCTGCGACCTCGCGCCGGTTCCGGTACATCCGCACCTGCGCGGTGGCGCCGCCGAGGGCCAGGCCCAGCCGCAGCCCGCGCGCCCGGACGGCCCGGGTCAAGGCGACATCCTCCACGACCGCGGCGCGGACCGCGCCGAAACCACCCACCGCCGAGTACGCGTCGCGGCGGAACACGAACAGCGCCCCGTGGGCCGCGGCGGCCGACCTGACCGGCGTCCGCAACAGGCCGAACGGGAGCCAGCACAGCAGCACGTCGACGATCAGCGGAGCCAGCAGGCGTTCGCTCCAGGTCCCGGTGCGATGCCGCGGGAACACAGAGAAAACCTGTGCCTCCTGGCGTTCCATTTCGCCCAGGATCGCGTGGGCGGCCCCGGGCGCCAGCAGCACGTCGGCATCGCAGAACACCAGCGTCCCGGCGTCGCTGGCCTGCGCGAGCTGCGTGCAGGCCCACGTCTTGCCGGCCCAACCGGGCGGTCGCGGACGGCCGCTGAGCAGACGGACCCGGGTCTGCGCTGGCGCGCCCTGCAGCATCCGTCGCACGACGGCCGCGGTGCCGTCGGTGGACCCGTCGTCGAGCAGCAGCACCTCGCCGAACCCGGCCGTCAGCATGCCCGGCAGCGTCAGCGGGATCCGCTCTGCCTCGTCGCGCAGCGGGACGAGCAGGGCCGAATCCCGGTGGTTCGACCGCCTCGCCGGAGGATGCCGGGGCAGGGTGGGGAACCACCACAGGTTGGCGACCAGCACGGCCAGCTTGACCGAGAGGAAGGCGAGCACCGGCACCGCGGCCAGTTCGATCGCGCGCCCGCCGATCGGCCCCGACCGCCGCGGGATCGTCACCGGGAAATCCGCTCGGACCAACTGCGCACACCCCGTACTACCTGCCGGTACCCCGGCAACGGATGCGCTGGATCCGCGGCGGCCAGGGCGTCGTCGAGAGCCGCGAGCCGATCCGCCAGGATTGCCGGCAGCCCGGTCGCGGCGGGCACGGGAACGACGTCGAGGTAGGCCTCCGGGGCCTGATGTCCACGGAGCACGATCCGCGTCGCGACCGCCAGCGGCGTCGCCCCCGTGCGCCGGGCGAGCCAGGCCGCGCCCGGTCGCACCGGGCCCAGCGGGCCGGGCGGCCGCAGCTCACCCTCCGGGAAGATGACGAGCACCCCACCCGACAGCGCCAGCTCGGCGGCCGCGCGCAGCCGATCCGAGCCCACCGCGCCGGCCCAGCCGAACACCGTCCGGGACGCGATGTTGGCCGGATCCATCAGGACGCCGATGTCGCCCCGACCGGCCGTCCGCAGGGCCGAGAGGGCGACGAAGTAGTCCCACCAGCTGTGGTGATTGGCCACCCAGATCGCTGACCCGGCCGGTAGTTCGCCGCGCACCCAGACCCCTCGCAGGTTCCGGCGGACCAGCCGGTCCAGGCAGAATCCAGCCGCGGCAGCGGGTTTGCTCGCGATCGTTGCCCGATCTGGGCCGATCAGTCGCCGTCGCGGCGACCCGGACGGGCGGGCTCGGGCCGTTGTCTGTCGCACCGAACCACCGTAGGCCGGGCCTTCTCTGCTCCGGCTGATCTTCGTGGGCTCGGTCGAGCGAGATCTCGTCAGTTCGGCAGTTCGATCACGACGCCGGTGCCCTGGCGGGTCGGGCTCGCACCGAATGCCCGGAACAGGGTCATCACCGCCTCGTTCTCGACGGCCACCGTCGTCTCGATCCGCTTCGCGGGGCGGGGCCGGTTGGCGGCGAGCAGATGCCCCAGGACGTGGCCCAGGCCGGCGCCCTGGTAGTCGTCGGCGACCGCCATCCCGACGTCCAGGATGTCCCGGTCGTCCGGGTAGCGCAGGATCCGGGCGACCCCGACCAGCCGTGCGGCATCGTCGAAGGCGGCGAAGGCCACGTGGTCGACCCCGTCGACCGAGTCGACCAGATGCCGGAGCGCGGCGGCACTGAGGTTCCGCGGTGCCGAGCCGAACCGGAGCCGCTTGGAGTTCGCCGAGAGCTGCTGGAAGGCGTCCACGAGCGCGGCCCCGTCACCGGCGCGGATCGGGCGGATCAGCACCCGCCGGCCGTCGCGCAACGTCACCCACGCCGGGTCCTGATCGCTCATCCTGTCCCAGGGTACGGTCCTGCGCCGCCGCGTCGCCCGAACCGGCGACAGCCCGCGCCTCCGGCCCGGTCAGGACGGTTCCCCCGGCGGCCGAGCTTGCGCCGTCCTACATCGCGACGATCAGCTGCACCAGCATCACTTTGGCGATCATGCCGACGGCGAACAGGGCGGTGAATCCGGCGCCCAGACGTTCGTCGTCGACCTTGGAGTTGCCGTAGGCCAGGATGGCCGGCTGGCTGATCAGCCCGGCGAGGAGGCCGGCGGCGCGTACCGGGCTGGTGCCGAACATCCTGGCCACCACGGCGAGGGTGACATCGGTGATCGCGACCACGATGATGCCGGTGATCACGATCCGCAGTCCCGCGCCGGTGAATGCCTGGGAGGCGAACGCCTGCCCGGACGCCAGTCCGGTGGCGGCCAGAAACAGCAGCAGTCCAAGCTGGCGGATGGTCAGGTTGGCCGAGTTCGGCAGGCCCCAGACGATCCGCCCGGTCCGCTCCTGCCGGCCCAGGATCATGCCGACGACCAGCGGCCCGGCCGAAGCACCGAGACTGAGGCTGATACCGCCGGGGATGGGCACCTTGATCAGACCGACCAGCAGGCCCGCGGCCAGTCCGATGCTCAGGCTCAGCGCGTCGACCTCGCTGATCTTGCGCTCCGAATCGCCGAGGTAGTGGCCGACGTCGCCCATCCACCGGCGCGGTACGACCACGCGGAGCCGGTCGCCGAGTTCGACGACCAGGTCGTCCCGGGCGAGCAGTTCGGTGTCACCGCGGCGTACCCGGGTGATGATCCCGTCGAACCGGTGGGGGATGTCCAGGCTGCCGACCGTTCGCCCGGCAATCATCGGGCTCGAGATCAGGATCCGGCGGTAGTCGACCTCGGAGCGGTCATGGGCCAGATGGCGTTTGGCCCGGCGGCCCAGGAACTCGCAGGCTGCGGCCGCCGGGCCGGCGGGTCCGATGATCACCACCCGGTCTCCCGGGCTCAGCTCCTCGTCGTCCCGGACCACCCGGGTGACCGCACCGCGGCGCAGGTAGGAGAAGCGGATGAGGTGCTCGGCGAATCCGGGCACGTCCGACAGCCGGGCCGATCGCTGGACCTCGATGGTGAAGTCGACCAGCGCCTGCGCGGCGAGCGGCGGTTGATCCTTCGGGCACGCCCACTTCCGGTTCAGGATGACCGACATGGCCACGATGGTCAGCACCACGCCGAACGGATAGGTCAGTGCGTATCCCACCGCGGGTTCGTTGCTGGCCGCCCGCGCGGTGGCCGAGGCCAGGGCCGGAGTGCTGGTCAACGAACCGGCAAAGGCGCCACCCCGGACCGCCGAGTTCAGGCCGAACGCACCCCCGACCTCGATGACCAGGACGGTCGAGATCGCCAGGACGCCGAGCGCGCTGAGCATCATGGGGAGTTGGCGCCGGACCGAGTGGAAGAAGGCCGACCCGGAGGCCAGGCCGACCGTGTACACGAACAGGGCCAGGCCGAGGGTGCGGACCAGATCCAGGCCCTCGCCCAGCCGCGGGTCGATCGCTCCGAAGGCCAGGCCGACGAACAGGGCCCCCGCCGGCCCGAGCTTGACCGCACCGAACGGCACGATCCCGAGCAGGGTGCCCAGGGCCACCACCACCATGAGCGTCAGCAAGGGGCTGGCCGCGAGAAGGTCGATCATGGTTCACTGGGCTCGAGTCGGCCGCGGGACGGTCTTCGGGCATCCACATCGGGGCCGTTCGGGTGCCGACACGGCTGCCCACCTCCTCGGGGACGGCGATGAGAGATACCCTCCCGCGTGCCCGGTCGTCCGGGGCAGGGCAGGAAGTCCCTGATCACGCCGGCAGCCGCAGCGCCAGCCCGGCGGCGATCAGGTACAGCACGCCCTGCACCTGGAGCGCGACGGTGAGTCCCCCGCCGGTTCCGACGAGACCGGCCAAGAGCATGCCGGCGGCCTGCGCCGCCCCACCGACGGCATAGAAGGTGCTCAGGACCCGGCCGCGGACGTCCGGCACGGCGCTGGACTGCACGATGGTGAGCATCCCGGTGGTCAGCAGGAGTCCGGGCAGGCCGACGACGATGAACAGGGCGACGTAGAGACCGAAGGAGGTGGTGAACAGGGGTGCGTTCCAGATCGCCAGGGTCAGCAGGCCGAAGACGGCCAGGGATCCCGCCACCAGCCGGCCGGCGCGGAATCGGTGAGCCACCGCGCCGAGGGCGACGCCACCGACGATCGCCCCCACGGCCTGGACACCGCGCAGCAGGCCGACGTCGGCCTCCGTGCCGTGCAGATCGCGGATGACGAAAAGCACGAAGAGGACGACGAAGCCGCCTTGAGCCAGGGCCGCCAGGACGCAGACGGTCAGCACCCGGCGCAACGCCGGGGTGCGAGCGATGACCAGCAGCCCCGCCCGCCAACCGGCTGGCGCACCGGCTCGACGCCGACCCGCGGTGATGGGCCGCCGCACGGGACCGGACCCGGCCGATCGGCGACTCGGCCGCGGTTGCCGCGGTCGACCGGTCTGCAGGATCAACGCCGTGAGCAGGAACGTCGCGGCATCGGCCAGGACGACCGCGGTGATGCCACCCCACCCGACGGTGATGCCACCCAACGGCCCGCCGATCAGCCGGGCCAGGCTGGACAGCACGCCGAGCGACTGGTTGAGGGTCAGCAGCTCGCTCGGCGGGACGATCGCCGCCGCGGTCACCGCTCGGCTCGGTTCGATGACGGTGCCCAGCACCGACTGCGCGACGGCCACCGCGTAGACGATCCAGAGATCGTCGGCCGAGTCCGCCCAGAGCAGCGGCAGCAGCGCGGCGGCCTGCACGATCGCGATCGCCTTCATCAGCCGCCAGGGGTCGGTCGCGTCGATGAGCACGCCGACGAACGGCGCGCACACCACCGTGGGGACCAGTTCCAGGGCGAACACGGTCGCGGTGACCAGGGCCGAGCCGCTCATCTGCAGGACGTACAGCGGAAGTGCGATCAGCAGCATCCAGTCGCCGATCTCGGACAGCAGACCCGCGGCGCCCAGGCGGCCGATCCCGGGCCGCCGGAGCACCGCGAGCGTGGTCACGGCGATTCCGCCACGTCCGGATTGAGGAACGCCCGGAGCGACAGCTGCACGGTGCGGGCCTCGGGTGCGGCGTCCGATCGCAGCAGCCGGACGTAGGGACGGATCAACGCGTCGACGGCGGCCAGGAGATCATGCAACTCGTCGGGGGTGAGCGCGAGGCTGTACCGGTTGTCCGCCCCGGCGGCCGCCCATTCCGCCGGGAGTAGCTCCCGACGCGCGAGATAGCTTTGATGCAAGGCATTATCGTGCTGGGCCGAGATCGCCGCAAGGGCTGTCTGGACGAGGGTCCCGGCCGGATCGGGGCCGCCGGAGAAGTCGAAGCCTGAGGCTGTCGCCCGCCACGGTCGGCTTCGCGCGTCGTTGGCGGGCGGCGGTGCCGGCTCGACCAGGCCCACCTTGGCCAGGGCTCGCAAGTGCCAGGAGCAGTTGGACGCGGTCTCCCCGATCACCTCCGCGCACTGACTGGCCGTGCGGGGACCCGCGGCGAGCAGGTGACTCATCAGGGCGTAACGGGCGGGCACGGCCAGGGCGGCCAGGGCCTGCGCCCCGACCACCACGCGCGGCGGGATCGTTCCGTCGGGGGATGGCATGGGTGTCCCCGCCTTTCTGAAGCGAATACTTCAGATACTGCTGGTAAGCGATCAAACTGTCAAGCGAAGGCTTCACATCCTGGTCGAAGGCGCTGCCGTCAGGTCGCCAGCAGCCTGTCGCGTAGCCAGGCGAGATGCATCCCGGCCACGTCCGGGGTCGTCGGACCGACCCGCAGTCGGTCCGGCAGCCAGGTAAGGGTCGGATCCGCGCGTGCGCGGTCCACCTCGGCGCGAAGGCGTCCTGGACGATAGATCCGCACCGCTCCGGGCAGCCGTCCGGCCAGCTCCTCCGCGTAGCGGCCGGCCTGCACCAGCGGGCGGCGTCCCGCGCCGATCCAGGTGTTGATGGAGGCCGACGCTGAGATCTTGGTCTGCGGGGCGACCGGGATGACCGGTGCCCGGAGCTGCGCGAGCAGTTGGTCGTCCGGCACAAATCCGGTGGTGCGGAACGAGATTCCGTGCCGGGCGGCCACCGCGGACAGTTCGGCGGGCAGGTCCTGGTGGCGTTCCGACGGTCGGCCGATGGCCAGGACGCCGACCGGGGGGTCGATGCCGGCCAGATCGTCCAGCAGCTCGCGGTGCCCCTTGCCCGGGTACAGGTAGCCGAGCACGGCCACGGTCGGCGGGCCGGCCGGGTTCGTGGTGCGCGGCGGCGGGCCACCCGGGGTCGGATCGATCGGCAGCGGAACGACCGCGACCGAGTCCTCAGCGATGCCGACGACTTCGCGCAGCAGGGAGCGCTCGTGCGCACTGCAGACGGCTACCCCCACCGACGCGGACACGAGGGCGCCGTAGGTGCGCGCCCGTCGGCGGACCAGTTCGGGTCCGTCGCAGACCTGGGGCACGTCGTGCAGGGTGATGGCCAGGCGCACCCCACGGGTCCCGAGGGCCTGCACCAGCGCGGCCAGCACCCGGTCTGGTTCGGCCCCCGCATCGGCGATCAACCAGTCGCTGACGTGCAGGTGCAGCAGCCGCACCGGCGCCGGGAGGCGGCCCGCCAGGTCGGCCAGGCGCGCCGGATCCGGCTCGTCGAGCACCGTCCCGGCAAAGCCGAGATCGCCGGCCGCGGTGGCGATCCGCCGGGCCAGCCCGGACACCCCGTGGCCGTCCGGCCCGCAGATGCCCAGAGCGATGCGGTCGTCGGGAACGTGCTGCAGGCCGGCCATCATGTGCCTGTACCCCGCCGCGCGGGCCTCGCACGGCCGTCTTCGTCACCGTGTGGTCCGGTCCGCGCCGGGTACCTGGGTCTGCGACAGGTTGGACGATCGACGACGGAGGCGGCCATGGCCGGTGTGCGCGTCGCTTCAATCCCGGCCGGGCATCCTTACGTCCAGCACCTCGCCCCGTTCGATGGTTCCGACCGGGTGGTCCGGCTGCCGGACCCGGTTCCGGCGGTCGCCGACCCGGTCCCCGGTCAATGGTGGCCGCCGGTGATGTTGGACCGGGCGTGGATCGGGCGGCATCACCACGAGTTCGACCTGATGCACCTGCATTTCGGCTTCGAGTCGGCCGATCCGGTGACCCTGGCCGGCTGGTGCGCCGACCTGGCCGGCGCCGGCCGGCCGCTGGTCGTCACCGTGCACGACCTGGTCAACCCGCATCTGTCCGATCAACGGCCCCACCTCGCATTGTTGGACGTGGTGATCCCCCGCGCCGATCGGTTGATCACCCTGACGCCGGGGGCCGCGGCCGTCATCCACCGCCGGTGGGGTCGGCGGGCCACCGTGATCCCGCATCCGCACATCGTCGCGCTCGACTGGACCGCCCCGCCGGCGCCCGCCGGCCCGGGCCCCGAGTTCGTCGTCGGGGTCAGCATCAAGGACCTGCGGGCCAACGTCGATCCGTTGCCCGTGTTGCGGGCGCTGGCCGCGGCACTCCCCGGCCTGCCCGGCACCCGGGTCCAGGTCGACGTGCACCCGGGGATCCTGTCCCGGGACGACGAGCGCGCGGCGGGTGTCCGGAAGTTCCTCGACGCCCGGCAGGGCGACGACCGCTGGTCGGTGTGGACGCATCCGCGGCTCACCGACGAGCAGCTGTGGGAGCACCTGCACTCGCTCGACCTTTCCGTGCTGCCCTACGCGTTCGGCACCCACTCGGGTTGGCTCGAGGCCTGTGTCGACGTCGGCAGCGGTGTGCTGGTCCCGGACCTGGGCCACTACGCCGAGCAACACGGACATCCCGCCTTCCCCCGGGCGGCCGACGGCGCGGTGGACCCCGCCCGGTTCGCCGACGTGCTCGGCCGGGTCCGGCGGGAGCCCGACCTGGCCACGCCGCCCAAGCCGGATCGGCGGGCCCAGCGGCGCCGGATCGCCGACGCCCACGAGCGGATCTACCGGAGTGCGTTGACGGGCCGGTGAGCGTTCAGTCACCCGTTGCACACGGTTGGCCCCAGGGCGTTCCGGGTACCTGTGCGAGAGCAGCAGCATCGACCACCGGCCGGGGCGAGGTGCTCGCTCCGAGCAGATGGAGGTGGGTTGTTGGTACACCAGTCGTCCGGACGGGCCGGCGCGACAGGTGAGAGCTTCAAGATCCTCATCGTCGCGTCGCTGCGGTATCCGATCGCCCAACCATTCGCCGGCGGGCTGGAGGCCCACACCTGGTCACTGGCCCGTGGGCTGCGGGCCCGCGGGCACTTGGTCATGGTGGCCGGGGCCGCCGGAAGTGATCCGTCCGTGGTCGGTTACGAATTTGGTGCGCTCCCCGTGGGCGATGCCGGGGATCGGCCGGATACGACCGAACATCCACTCGTCCGCCGGGCCGAACAGTCGGCCTACGCCGCGCTGATGGACCAGCTCCGGGACGGCATGCTCGGGTCGTTCGACGTGATCCACAACAACTCGCTGCATCCGCTCCCGGTGCAGCGGGCGGCCTCGTTGCCCAGCCCGTTGGTCACCACCCTGCACACTCCGCGACTGCCGTGGGCCGAAGAAGTGCTCGACGGGCCATCCGACGGCGGCGTCGTCGGCCGGACCCCGGGACGCGATCGGCATTTCGTCGCGGTCAGCCGGGCCACCGCCGCCCTGTGGCGGCCCCTGGTCAACGCCCGGGTCGTGCGCAACGGGGTCGACACCACCGTCTGGCGAGCCGGCCCCGGCGGGCCGGGAGCCGTCTGGTTCGGGCGGATCGTGCCGGAGAAGGCCCCGCACCTGGCCATCGACCTGGCCCGTACGGCGGGCTTCGATCTGACCATTGCCGGTCCGCTGATCGATGAGGACTATTTCGCTACGGCCGTCGCTCCGCGGTTGGGACCGGAGGTGCACTACGCCGGCCATCTGGACCAGACCGACTTGGCCGAGCTCGTGGGCCGCAGCGCGGTCGCGCTCGTCACCCCGGTCTGGAACGAGCCGTTCGGCCTGGTCGCGGCCGAAGCGATGGCCTGCGGTACGCCCGTGGTGGCGTTCGCGCGGGGCGGCCTGCCGGAGATCCTCGACGCGCCGGCCGGACGGTTGATCGCACCGGTGCCGGCCGCCGGCTTCAGCCGCGAACGCCTGGACGCCGCGGTCGCCGCGCTGACCGAAGCGGCCGGGCTCGACCGGCGGGTCATCCGTCGCCGGGCCGTCGGCCGGCTCGGCCGGTCCGCGATGATCCGTGGCTACGAAGCGGTGTACGCGGACGCGGTCCGGCGATGGAATCCGTCGTGAGAAGTCGCGCCCCGATCCAACCGGGCGGCCCGGGGAAGCGCACATGATCGGCTACTACGTCCACCACCAGGGACTGGGCCATCTGCAGCGGGCCCGCTCGATCCTGGAGTACCTGGGCGGCGCGGCGACCCTGCTCAGCTCGCTGCCCGCTCCCGACCCCGGCATGTCCTGGGTCCGGCTGCCCCTGGACAACCTCTCCCGCCCGGTGGACCACACCGCTCACGGAACCCTGCACTGGGTGCCGCGGCATGATCGAGGCCTTCGGCGCCGCATGGCGATGCTCGCCGACTGGATCGACGCCACCGACCCGGACCTCATGGTGGTCGACGTGTCCGTCGAGGTCGCCGTCATGTGCCGGCTGATGGGCGTGCCCACGGTGCTCATGGCGATGCCGGGAGATCGTTCGGATCGGGCCCACCGGTCCGCCTACGACTCCGCCCACGCCATACTCGCCCCCTGGGCGGCCGATTTCAGCGCCAGCCAGTGGTCGGACCGCTGGCCCGACAAGACTTTTCATGCCGGTGCCATCTCCCGCTTCGCCGCTCGACGGCCCGCCGCCGCGGGCGGCCATGACGGTCCCATCCGCGTGCTGGTGTTGTGGGGCAAGGGTGGGAACGACTGTCCCGCGGGCTTTGTGGATGCGGCGGTGCGAGCGACACCGCACTGCCGGTGGCGGCAGGCCGGTGTCGGCCCCGACGCGGGGCGTTCGGTCTGGGACCTGCTGTGCTGGTCGGACGTCGTCGTCACGCACGGTGGCCAGAACGCGGTCGCCGAAGTGGCCGCCGCCCGCCGGCCGGCCGTCGTCATCGCCCAGCAGCGCCCGCACGGCGAGCAGGCGGCGACGGTCGCCACCCTCGCTCGGTCCGGTCTGGCGGTCGGCCTGGACGCGTTCCCCGACGCCGCCCGCTGGCCCGACCTGCTGGGCCGGGCGGTCGCGCTCGGCGGCGACGGGTGGAGCCGGTGGGCGCCACCGGACGCCGCCCGGCGAGCCGCCGGGTTCCTCCGGGCCACCGCCGATGAGGTCCGGCACGGCGTCATCGAGCCGACCGCATGACCACCGCGGTCGTGACCATCGTCCGTGGGCGGCACGAGCACCTGCACGCGCAGCAGCGCGGGTTGCGCCTGGGTCACCGCCGGCCCGACCTTTACGTCGTGGTCGGCATGGGCGATCCGATCGCCACCGCCGCGACCCGCACGGGACCGCTGGCCGGCTCCGGCTGCACCCTGCTGCTGCATGACATCCCCGGTGACGGGGCACTTCCGCTCGCCGCCGCGCGCAATGCCGGCGCCGCGGCCGCGCTGGCCGCGGGGGCCGACGTCCTGGTTTTCCTGGACGTGGACTGCGTGCCCGGCCCGTCGCTGGTGCAGACCTACACCACAGCCGTCCGGCAGGAGACGCGGCCGGCCCTGCACTGCGGGGTGGTGCAGTACCTGGCCGAAGGGACCGACGCGGCCGGCAGCGATCCGGGTGCCCTGCGCGGACGGCCGCACCCTGCCCGCCCCCGACCGGACCCGGGACAGTCGATCCCGTCGGCGGACTGGCAACTGTTCTGGTCGTTGTCCTTCGCGGTTTCGGCCCGCACCTGGCGGCGGCTGGGCGGGTTCTGCGAGCGGTACTACGGCTACGGCGGCGAGGACACCGATCTGGGCTACCACGCGTTCCGGCTCGGCATCGACCTGCGGTGGTGGGGCGACGCTGACGCGTTCCACCAGTATCACGACTCGCCCTCGCCCCCGACGCCCCATCTGGTCGACATCGTCCGCAACGCGACGGTCTTTCGTCGGCGCTGGGGATTCTGGCCCATGCAGGGCTGGTTGACGGCCTTCGCCGACCTCGGTCTGGCCCGGTACGACCCGGATCGCGACACCTGGACCGTGATCGACGCCGCGGCCGCGGACGAAGCGTCGGTGGCCGCATCGTGACCCGCCTCGACGCCTCGGTGGTCGTGCCGTACTACGACGACCAGACCCGGTTGACGCTGCTGATGGCGGCACTCGCCCAGCAGCGGGGTGGGGTGCGGTTCGAGGTGGTGATCGCCGACGACGGATCTCCGGTCCAGCCGACGGTCCCGGGCGACCTCGGATTCGACTGCCGCGTCGTCCGGCAGCCGGACACCGGCTTCCGGGCCGCGGCGGCGCGGAACCTCGGCGTGACCCGGGCGCGGGCCGATCTGCTGCTCTTCCTCGACGGCGACACCCTGCCCACCGCCGGGTACCTGCGGTCGATGGTGGACCGGCTCCGGGCGATCGACGACGGGCACGGAAGCCTGGTCGTTGGCCGGCGGCGACACGCGGATCTTCGAACGATCGGACGGGCGCAGGTGCTGCGTTTCCTGCGCCAGGACCCGGCAACCGCCGGCCCGGACGGGCCGGCCGGGTTGCCGATCCTGGACGATCCCGCGTGGCTGCGCCGCGGGTACGCGCGCACCGACAACCTCGACTCGGCCGGGGAGGAGGACTTCCGGCTCGTGATCTCCGCGGTGCTGGGCCTGGACCGCCGGCTCTGGCAGGCGACCGGCGGATTCGACGGCAGCTTCGTCGGCTACGGCGGCGAGGACTGGGATCTCGGGTGGCGGTCGTGGCTCGCCGGCGCCCGAATGGCCCACGAACCGCACGCCGTCGCGTGGCACGACGGGCCCGATGCGGCCGGCCGGGGCACCGACCCGACGGTCAAGAACGCCGAGAGCCTGCGGCTGGCCCGGACCGTGCCGTTGCCGTCGGTGCGCGGATCCGGGCTCGTGCTGGACCAGCCGGACATCGTGGTGCGGTACACCGGCCCCACCACGGGAACCGAAGCCGACGCGGACGTGGTCGCCTGCGTCGCCGGTCTGCTGGCCAATGTCGATGCCGCCGTGTGGTTCCCGCGGTGTGGCCACGACGGATCGGCCGCCCGTTCCGGCCGATCCTCGGGTTCCGGACTGCCGCCGTTGCTGTCCGGCGATCCCCGGGTGCACGCCGGCGACGTGCCGGTCGAGATCGGTCGACGGGCCCGTCATCTGGTGACGGTGCACCGTCCGCTGCAGCTGGCCGCTCCGCTCGACCAATGCTGCGCGGCCGGTGAGTGGGACCAGCCGGGATGGCTGCAGATCCGGCGCACCCGGGCGCTGAACCGTGACGAACCGGCACCGACCGGGGTCCCGGTCGGTCCTGGTTGGTCGGTGCCGCCGATCAGTCCCATCCCCGGTGGGGTGTCCCTGGAGCGGTGGTGGGCCGGATGGTAGGTGGTCCAGGACCGGTTCGGTCGGTCCTCAGCCGGGCAGACGGCCGGCCGCCAACCGGCGGTACCGGTCCTGGGCCGTCCGGTCGAGCACGCCCCGGTCGATCAACGCCACCACGCACCGCAATGCCAGTCCGAAGCTGCCGTAGGCGATGTCGGCGATCAGGGCGAGCCGGCCGAGTTGGGCGTCGGTGTACTCGTCCAGGTGGACCGGGTCACGGACGTACAGCAGGTCGGCCTCGACGAGCTGACGGGCGTACCGCTCCAGCGGGTCGGCCCAGACCACCGGAGCGATCGGCCAGGTCCGCGTCGTCACGAACCGGTGCGGGACGAAGCCCTGGCTGCGCAGTTCCAGGTCGACATCGGCGAACGTGGGTTGGTCGCGATACAGCCGGTGGAATCCGACCTCGGTCTGGACGGCCACGGCCCCGCCGAGCCGGCCCCGGCCGGCGGCCAGCACCGGCAGTTCGCCGCCCTGGATATCGATCTTGAGGTAGTCGATCTCGGCGATCTCGGCGATCGCGTCCAGGCGGTGGGTCTGCACCGGCTCCCGGCCGGTGACCCGGGCCAGCTGCGGAAAGTCGATCAGCAGGTCGAGCTGCGCCGCATCCGGCTCCAGCAGGCTGGCGAAACCCGATGTGGCACACAGGTGCAAGATGTGTCGACCGCCGTCGCCGACCGCGTAGGGCAGGTATCGCTCGGCCGGGCCGGCCCGCTCCCGCAGATCGGCCAGCGCCGGTGCCTGGGGCTCGAAACCGGTGACCCGGCAGCATCCGGCGTCCAGCAGCGGGCGGTACGGCGGATCGCCGTCGATCGGATTGGCGCCGATGTCGACGACCTCGACCGGCGACCGGCCGGGGCGATCACCGGCAAACGCCGGCGCCAGCAGATCGTGCACCTGGCGGCCGATCTCGGGGTCGGCGGCGACATCGACCGGGTCGGGTCGGCGGACCGAACGGTCGAGATCGGCCGTGGCCGGGGACGCTGTGCTCACCCGATGCCGGTACCCGGCGGGCACCGGCATCAACCGGCCGAACTGCGCCCCGTCGGGGACGACCCGGCGTTGCCCGCCGCCAACCGGGTGGCCCGGCGCCGGGTTCCACCATCAGGCGGCCCGGCGGAGCCGGGCCTCGGTGGCGCGGCGCAGTGCCGTGAGATTGATGTCGAAATGCGCCATTGCCTCGAGCATCTCACGGTCGTCGGAGCGGAGCACGCCGAGCAGGACGGACTCGGCGCCGATCGAACCTTGGCCGAGGCGGATGGTCTCGCGCAGCGAGAGCTCGAGCGACTTCCTGGCCCCATCGGTGAACGGCACGTGGCGGCCGTCCGACCGGCGGTGCCGGCGCAGCGGCCACCGACGAGCGGGCGGCGGGTCCTCGTCCAACGCGCCTCGCCCGAAGGTCGATTCCACTGTCGTCCGGATCGCGCCCAGATCGATGCCCAGCGTGGACAGGGCCGATGCGTCCAGGCCGCCCCGATGATGCTCGGCCGCCCACTGCCGCAACGATTCTCGATCGAGGTGCCGTTCGGCCAGCAGGTCTGCGGTGGGGCGGTCGGGATCGGACAGCCCGATCAACAGGTGAACCGCTCGGATCTTTCGGTCGCCGGTGCTCCGCGCGGCCTCCTGAGCCGTCACCACGACGGCGCGGGCGTCCCGGGTGAATCGCTCGAACATGATCAGATCCTCCGATGGTGCTTGCGATGGACGGTCTGCTTGGTGACCCCGAGCCGGTCGGCGATCTCCTGCCAGGACCAGCCGCGAGCGCGGGCCCCGGCCACGTGCAGGGCTTCCAGTCGTTCCAGCAGAACGCGCAGGGACGCGACGGCCCGCAGTCCGACCGCCGGGTCTGAGCTGTCGAGGGCGCCGGCCAGGTCGGTCGCGGTGTCGGTGTCGGTCTCTGTCATGGTGTCAGCATAAGCTGACGTCGAACGTTCGTCAACAAATGCTGACGTTGCCGGTCCGGTCCCTGAGTCCCGGTGGTCGCCCGGGGCTCCGGCCGCTCAGCGCAGCACGGTGGTTCCGGCGACCGGGGGGAGCACGGCGGCCGCGTCGATCGCGGTGATCCAGGCAATCAGCAGGGCGATCAGGACGGCCCGAGCGCCGTCCGGATCGGCGCCGCCGCCGCAGAGCCGCCGGCCGATCGCCCGCGCCCGACCGTCGAGCAGATCGGCGTGCCCGAGCCCGTCGACCACTACATGCCGCGCCGCACGGTTGGCCCCCGCGAACTGCCGGTGGTTGACCGGGCCGGGCGCGCACCGGCCCTCGACGCCCGCGCCCACGACCAGGGCCGGCGCCGTCCAGGTCACGGGAGCCGCCGTGCTCGTCCGCTCCGTCGGAGCCCGCCCCGCGCCGTCGACGGGGTCGAGCACCATCAGCGAGGCCGGTAGATGGTCAGCGGGCAGTATCGACGCCGCCCGCCACGCGGCCTGCCCGCCGCGTGAGTGGCCAGCGAGGTGGACCCGCGATCCCGGGTGCCGAGCCGCCGTCGCCTGCACGAGATCCGCGGCCCGGCCGGCCTCATCGGCGACGTCGACCCGCCCGGCGAGTGCGCCGATGCCGCGGCGGTACAGCTGGGGCACCAGCACCGTTGGCCCGGAACTGGCCAGCGTCCGAGCGACCGTCGAGTAGGCCGTCGGCGCGATCATGAAACCGGGCAGGATGACGACCAGGTCGGGTCCCACTCCCTCGACGGTCAGCACGGCGGCCACCGCCCCGCGGCCACGATCACTCGATCGCCGGCCACCGCGCGAGTTCGACCGAGGCGGTGAACGCCGACTGCAGGAACTCCAACAGGTAGGCATCCGGGTCGGCCGCTGTACGCACGGCGGTATACGGGAGCAGGAACTCGCCCAGCGTGGGGTCGAACGATGCGTCCCGAGGCCGGATGGGGTACTCCCGGTAGCCGGGAGGCTCCGGGTAGGCGTAGGCATAGAACGCGCCCTCGGCTGCACCGCCGGGCCAGTAACCGCAGGACGCCAGTTCCCGGTCGTAGGCCAGATGCATGACCCGGTCGGGGCAGTTGGGAACGCCGCCCGGGTGGGTCGGCGCACCTCGGCCGGAGAACCGGGTAACGGCGAGATCGAATGCCCCCCAGAAGAAGTGGACGGGGCTGCACTTGCCCGAGTACTCGCCCCGGAAGCGACTGAACACTCGCTGGGCGCTCACCAGCGAGATCCAGAACCGGTGCATCGCGTCCGGGTCGTAGCTGTGATGCGTACGGTCCTCGGCGAACGGGATCGCCACCGGCAGCTCGACCGGTCGCGGCACGATCGTCACATCGACATCCAGCTCCTCGAGCACCCGCCGGAACCTGTGGTAGAAGTCCGCGACCGCCATCGGGGCCAGCGGGAAGGATGCAGTCTCGCCGTGCGTCGTGCGCACGATCAGCTCGTGGCCGACGAAGTCGAACTCCACCTCCACACCGCCGTCCCGGTACGGCATCAGGGAGGTGGTCAGGCCGGAGGCATTCACGTACAGCGGGACCTGCCACCAGTGGTTCTCCGGCGGGGCCAGAGCCAGCCGCACCTTGCCGACGATCTGGGTCCACAGCTGCACGGTGTCCCGGGTGTCCGCCCAGCCGGCGACCGGCAGTTCGGGCCATGAATCGGTCATCCGTCCCCTCCCCCTTGTGCGTGCTGATCGCGTCCGGGCTCGACACCGGTCATGCTGCCGTGTCGCATTCCAGACATACCCATTGCTGCCCGGCCTTGCGGATCCGATCCCCCACGGCAATCCGGCCGGCGCACTGCGGGCAGGTGCCAGGGAACCTGGCCGCCATCCCGCCGGACCCGCCCGCGCTGCCCGACGTGCTCGACGTGCCCGACGTGCTCGGGCCGCGAGCGGGCCGGCGCCGGCCCGGACGCCCGTCGCCGGCCGGACCCTCGCCCATGCCGCCGGGCACCCCCGCGTTGGCCAGCGCGTCTGCCCGTTCGTTTCCTGGGTCGCCCGCATGGCCCTTCACCCACTGCCACTCGACCGTGTGCCGGTTCGCTTGCTCGTCCAGTTCCTGCCACAGGTCGACGTTCTTGACCGGCTGCTTGCTGCCGGTCAACCAACCGTTGCGACGCCACCCGACCAGCCACTTGGTGATGCCGTTGAGCACATAGGTGGAGTCGGCGTGCACGGTGACCACGGTGCCATCGGGCAGACTGCGCAGTGCCTCCACGACCGCGCGCAACTCCATCCGGTTGTTGGTGGTGGCCGCCTCGCCGCCGGACAGTTCGACGTCCGGCCGTCCGGCCGCGCGGATCAGCGCACCCCAACCGCCCGGGCCGGGATTGCCCCGGCAGGCTCCGTCCGACCACACCCGGATCCGCTGCTCGTCCACGACCACGATCCTGCCCGACGAACCCGGATCGACGGGCACGGGAGCGGGCGAGGCGTGTCGGGCCCCCGCCCGGGCGTACTCAGCCGGGGGTGGCGGCCGGCCGCCCCGAAGCGGGGTCGCCACGGAGGATCTTGGCCAGGGGCCGACCCTTGGCGAGTTCGTCGACCAGCTTGTCCAGGTAGCGGATCCGGCGCATCAGGGGATCCTCGACGTCCTGGACCCGCACCCCGCAAACGGAACCGGTGATCAGGGCCGCGTGCGGATTGAGCCGGGCGGCGGCAAAGAACTCCTCGAAGGTGCTCTCCCGGTCGAGGTGGCGGCGGAGCTCGGCGTCACCGAATCCGGTGAGCCAGCCGATGACCTCGTCGAGCTCGTCCTTCGTGCGGCCCTTGCGCTCCACCTTCGACAGATACAGCGGATAGACCGACGCGACGCTCGTGGTGAAGATCCGGTGCATGCTTGCAGGATAGGGCTGTCCTACCGGCGGGCCGGGTCCGCCGACGCGCCGTCGGCGATCGCGGACGAGCCGGGCGCCAACCAGTCCGTACGGCCCAGGACGTCGGCCAGCACCATGCCCGCCGTGTTGTACCCGGAGACGCTCGTGCCCGGCAGCCCCGCCGCGGGTCGGGTCCACTGACCGGCCAGATACAGTCCGGGCACCGGGGTCCGCTGGGCCGGGCGTCGGCGACTCAACATCTCCGGCCCGAAGGCCCACCCGGCGAAGGCCCCGTCGGCATTCCTGGTGGTGCCGGCCATGTCCAGCGGGGTGAACACCCGGCGGACCACGATGTGCTGGCGCAGATCGGGGATCAGCGCCTCGGACCGCCGGATGAAGGTGTCGGCAATCGCTTCCTTGTCCCGCTCCCAGTCGATGCCCGTGCTGACCAGGTTGGTCGGGCATTCGAGTTTGATCGAGTGCATTCCGGGCGGTGCCATGTCCGGTTGGTGGAAGGTGGCGACGTAGAGGTAGTACGCGGCCTCCTCGACGTTGCCCGCGGCGAAGTTCCGGCAGCCGGTGTTGACGTCGAACGACGGGTAGACGAAGTTGAGGCGCTTGAGCGTGTCCCGGTACCGGTTCAGATCGAGGTCGACACCCAACTGCACCTGGAAGAACGACGGGGTGGTCGGCGCGGTCGCGAGGCGGCGCCGCATCCGGCGCGGGACGACGCGGGCGGGAAGCTGCCGGTCGAACAGCCGGCGGGCGTCCGAGGCGCAGACCACCGCCTTGGCCTCGAAGCGCCGGCCGTCGACGGTCTGCACACCGGTGGCCCGGCCGTCGGTCAGGCACACCCGGTCCACCTCGGCGCCGGTCACGAGTTGCCCACCCGCCTCCTTGAACATTTGCAGCATGGTGTCGATCAGCGCGCCGAAACCGCCGCGGGGCAGCCACATCGTCTGCATCGCGTGAATCATGAACAGGCTGGCCATCATCACCGACAGCTCGTCGGGCGGGGTGCCGACCCCCACACACATCTGCGACAGATAGGCCTTGGCCTCCGGGTCGGTCAGATGCTCGTCCAGCAGCTGTTGCAGGGTCCGGTTCTGGTAGCGCAACAGGGTGTGCCCCGGGAAGTGGACCAACCCGGCCAGCGGGGCGATCGCGTCGCCGAGCCAGGGCCGCTGGAACTGCTCGAGCAGCGTGTCGAAGGGCCGGCGTTCGTCCGGCCGCCGCGGCGCGCGGAACGAGGGAACCAACCTGAGGAAGTCGTCGATGACCTGCTGCATCGTTTGAAAGATCGTCACGATGCTGTCCCGTTCGGCGGGAAACCGCCGGCCCAACTGCTCGGCCGCCACGGTGACATCCGCCGGCAGTTCGAGCCCTTCGCCTGGGAACACGCAGCGGAAATCCATCCGTTCGGGGATCATATCGATCCGCTCCGGGATCCCGAGCCGCTCGAAGATCTGCCGGGTGGGCATGCCGAGACCGTAGGCGAGCACGATGTGCCCACCGTGGTCCCAGTAGAACCCGTGGCTGCCGGAGCCGTGGGCGTACCCGCCGGTCCACTCGTTCTTCTCCATCAGCAAGGTGCGGGCGCCCTGCTGGGCCAGGGTGAGCGCGCAGGTGGTACCGCCGATGCCGGTCCCGTAGACGATCACGTCATAGCCGGAGGCGTTGTTCTGAACCATGTTTCGGTGTCGCCCTTTCACGTGTGGGTGGGTCTCGGTGCGGCCCGGCCGCCCGACCTGGTCAGTCGACCGGCCGCGGCCGGGCCGGGCGCCGGTGCGATCCGGTCAGCGAGCGCCACGGGTATCGCAGGAAGACCGCGACGGCCATGCCGATCCGGCCCGGCCGGGTGCGGGTGAAGGTCGCCGGCGGCATCAGGCCCATCTGACCGAGCAGGCTGTTGACGTCCAGATAGAAGTGGTCCTCCTGGAACTTGCCGTCGCGCATCTCGACGAAGCTGGCCGCCGGCAATCGAAGTGGTTGCCCGGTGGCCGGAATGCCGAACAGGGTGCCCAGATGGGTCCCGGCGATGACGTACTGCTCCGCGACGAACCGCCCCCGGGCGATCCGGCTGGTGATCGTCATCGACAGGTCCGGCACGGCGCTGAACAACTCGTGCAGGTACTGCCCCACCTGCGTCTTGCCGCGCAGGACTTCCCCGGTCGCGACGTTGCGCCAGACGATCCCGTCCACGTAGTGCTCGAGGATGCCGTCGACGGCGCGTTCGTTCCACAACGCCGCGACCGTGGTCACGGCGGCCAGATTGGCCCGCTCGTGAGCCTGCAACGGTGCGGAGACGCCCCAGGTGGGGTCGCCCTCGGTCGCCCGGGCGAACCGGGGAATGGCGATGGAAATGGTCATCACGGGCCACCTTTCGAGTGGGTGGAGTCAGCCGCCGACGGTCACCCGGGCGTGCCGGCCGACGGGCGTTGCCGGGTCGTCGTCGCAGTGGCGGGCATCCTCGGTGGTGCCCGACCCGGTGCCGGCCACCGGGGTCCGCACGGTGGCCCGCCGGGTCGGTGCCGGGGGCCGCGGCCGCCGCGGCGGCCGGATGCCCGGCCACCAGTTCCACCGGCCGAGCAGCCGCATCGAGGCGGGTACCACGACGAGCCGGATCAAGGTGGCGTCGATGGCGATCGCGACCGCCATGCCGAGCCCGAGCTGCTTCATCGGCATGATCGCGGCGAAGGCGAAGGCGCCGAACACCGCGATCATCAGCACGGCCGCGCCGGAGATCAGTGGCGCCGTCCGGGCCAGCGCCTCGGCCACGCTGCGCTCGTTGTCCCCGGTCGTCCGGTACTCCTCGCGCACCCGTTCGAGCAGGAAGACCTCATAGTCCGTGCTCAGACTGAACAGCAGGGCCAGCAGCAGCACCGGGACGAAGTTCTGCACCTGCTGGGCACCGCCGCCGAGCCAGTCGCCGCCCCAGCCGTGCTGGAAGACCAGCACCAGCACGCCGTAGGTGGCACCCAACGACAGCAGGTTCATCAGGATCGCCTTCAATGGCAGGATCACCGACCGGAAGGTGATGAGCAGCAACAGGTACACCACCAGCAACATGACCGCCACGACCTGAATCATGTGGTCGTCGATGACCCGGTTGCTGTCGGTACCTTCCGCCGTCTCCCCGCCGATCGAGGATCGCCAGGGGCCATCGATGCGGTCGACCGTCGCCCGGACGTCCGTGAGCAATCGCACCGAGGCCTCGCTCGCGGCGTAGTCGGTTCCGACGACCTCGAGCACGGTTCGCCGCCCGTCGGAGGACAGGTAGTGCGCGATCGTCGCCTGCCCGTCCGGCCCGATGGCCCCAGCCACGCTCCGGTCGAGCACCACCGCCGGTGCCTCCGGGTTCACCGCGTCGCCGACGTCCAGAACGGAGCGGACCGCCGTCACCCCGGGCAGCGCGGCCAGGGCCGCCCGCAACTGCACGAGCGGACCGCCAGCCGCGTCCACGGTCAGCGGGTCGGTCGAGTCGAGCACCAGCAGCACCGGTGCGGTCGCCCCGGGTCCGAACCCGTCGGCCACCCGCTCGTACCCCATCCGGACGATCGAGTCCGTGGGCACGATCCGGGCGTCGGGCGTGAAGGTGCGCAGCTGGGCCGACGGCGCCGCGGCTGCCGCCAATGCGGCCGCGCTGATGAGCAGGAACACCACCGGCCGGCGCATGATGCGCAGCGCGAAGCGCTGCCAGCGGACCGCCGGCCGATCCGACGGTCGGGGCACGAACGGAGGCCGGCCGGCGTCGATCCGGCGACCGAGCGTCCGCAGCAGTTGCGGGAGCAACACGGTCGTCACGAAGACCGAGAAGGCGACCACCACGATCCCACCGAGCGCGATCGACGCGATGACGTTCAGCGGGATGAAGAACAGGCTGGCCAGCGCGAGGACGACGGTCGCGCCCGACGCGAACACCGTGCGCCCGGACGTCCGGATGGCGGCCGCGACCGCCGCGTCGACATCCCGCCCGGCGCGGAGCTCCTCGCGGTACCGGCTGATCATGAACAGCGAGTAGTCGACCCCGATGCCCAGGCCCAGCATCGTCGCGGTGTTCTGCACGAACACCGACAACTCGACCTGGGCGGCTACCACGGACAGCAACGCCGACGTGAACACGATCGAGGACCCGGCGACCACCAGCGAAACGACGGCCGCCACCACGCCGCCGTACAGCAGCACGAGAATGATCATCAGCAGCGGCAGGGTGATGAGTTCGGCCCGGACCAGGCCGGACTCGCTCAGCGCATTGACCTCGGCCCAGAACGCGGCGGTGCCGACGAGGATGACCTCCAGCCCGTTGGGTGCGAAGCGGGTGGTCAGCTCCGACTGGATGGCGGGTAGCTCGCGCCGGGCGTCCCCGTCGTCCAAGCCCAGCGCGAGATACTCGATCACCGTTCGGCCGTCCGATCCGACGAACGGTGCCCGGGCGGCGGCCGACAGGGTGCCCCAACCGTATTGCGACCGGACGTCGAGGGTCGGGTCGCCGGCGACCGTGGCGATGGCCGCACCGACCCGGCTGTCGAAGTCGGCCGAACCGGGCTCGGCCGTCGTGTCCGTGACGACCAGCGTCACCGTGGACGCGCCGCGGCCGGCGAACCCGTCGGCCGCAAGGGCCGCCGCCCGTTCGGACTCCGATCCGGGCACCGACCAGCCACCCCCGCTGAGCTGATCGGGCAGCCCGCGGGCGAACAGCCCGGCCAGGGCGGCCACGACGAGCCAGCCGACCAGGATCAGCCGTCGGCTACGCGGTGGGACGCCGACCATCCGATCGGCAGCGGTGACCTTTCGCAGGTGGCGACCCATCGTCCTACAGGCTCCTCAACGTCCGGATCAGCTCGACCGGCTTGGTCACCGACAACCGGAGGTTCGCCAACGGACGCCGCACGGCCTGATGCACGTCGATCCGGACGCTCCGCCGCACCGGCACCCCGGCGAGCAGCTCGACGGTCATCCGGGTGGTGATGGCGCCGAACAGCATCGACGTGTAGACCAGTTGGGAGACGTGGAAGTCCGGGTCGGCCGAAGCGCCCCGCAGGGACCGGATCATCTCCACCGGGACCACCCGCTTCGGGATGAGCCGGGCCAGCAATTCCCAGGGGGTCGACCGCTCGATGCGGCGCCGGTCGACGGCGCCCGCCAACGGAGCCATCGCCGCGCGGTAGTCATAGCAGCGGACGAACTGCAGACCGGCCATGTCGTACCCGCTGATCACCGGCACCCGCAGCCGGGCCGCGCTCTCGTGCAGGGCGAACTTGGCGGCCATCCCGGCCATCTCGGTCACATCGACCCCGTCGACGACCACGTCGGCGCGGCCGACGAGATCGTCCACCGTCCCCGGAGCGATCCCGTCCACTCGCACGTCCACCCGGGCGTGCGGATTGATCGAGCGGACCCGTTCGGCATTCACGAGGGCCTTGTTGCGTCCGATGTCGGCGATTCCGGCCTGCTGGCGATTGAGATTGTTCAGCTCGTAGTCGCCGTTGTCGGCGAGGATGAACCGCTGCACCCCCACCCGGGCGAGGGGCTCGACCGCGGCTCCCCCCGTCGACCCGCACCCGGCGACGAGCACGGTGGCCTCCCGTACCCGGCCCTGCGCGCGGGGCGAGATGAAACCCGTATTGCGCGCCGTCAGCTCGGAGTAGAAATCGGTCGGTGCCGTCGTCATGCCGCCACCCGGCTGATCGTGCCGTCCCCGCGGCCGATCAGATCGCGGACCGCGAGTCCCAGATCCTCGGCGGACAGGACGCGATCGAGCCGGCGCATCCGCGCCGCGAGCTCCTCATGCGCCGGCACCTGCGCGATGAACGGCTTGACCGCACCGCGCCGAACGTAGGCCAGGTGCAGGTAATCGCCGGACCGGAGCTGTGGCGTGGTGCCCTCGATCAGCCGGACCTGCAGCCCCACCAGCATCAGGTGCCGCAGCGCGACGTGCTCCTCGACATCGCCGACCACCAAGCGCAGGCCGGACTGACCGAGCACGAGACTGCCGGCGGCCAGGAGCAGTTCGAGGGTGACGCGTAACCGCAGCATCCGGTCCGACATCGATCGGCGATGCACGAATCTCTTGAGCTCCCCGACCTGGTCGGTCCGGGTCACCCGGTCCCGAGGAACGACATCGAACAGGTTGATTCCGTGGGCCGTCTCCACCGGGAACCGGGCCCGGTCCGGGTCCTGGAGCAACCGGGGTACCTCGTCGGACGAGCCGACAAGCCCGAGATATCCCAGGATCTCGCCGCCGGGCGAGACGGTGACCAGGTGCAGATCCGAATTTCGAAGGCCGTGGACGGGCTCACAGAACAATCCGCGGGCGGCGATCGTGTCCTGGCAGACCCAGCCCAGCTGGAGATACTGGGCCAGGCGGAAACCCTGCAGACCCAACAGGTATCGCTTGGACATCTGGTCGGTGCGCAGGCCCAGGGTGACCAGTCCGCCGGGCCGCCGGGCGTAGTAGGCAACGTCGTGGCGCGGTACCGCCAGCAGGCTGCGGAAGTTCAGGCCGTCCTGCAGGGCCAGAATGTCGCGTGCGTACCGGGCCGTACTGGCCCGTGTCTCACCTTCACACATGTGCTCTCCCCCTCCGCCGGTTTGTGCCCGGTCCCCTTACCAGCCCTCGTCGTCCGGCTGGTAGATCGAGTCGGTGATGGCCAGGGCGAGCACTTCCGGGGTGCCCTCATAGATCCGGGTACCCAGGGCGTCGCGCATGATCTTCTCCAGCCGGAACTCCTTCACGTAGCCGCGCGCGCCCATCAGCGACATCGCCTCCTCGGCCACCTCGATGGCGGCCCGGTCGGCGAACATCTTCGCCACCGCGGGTTCGAAGGCCGGCACCGGTAATTCGTTGTCGGCCAGATGCGCCGCCCGCAGGTACAGCAGTCTGGACGCCTCGACCTTCGCCGACATCTCGGCCAGCTTGCGCGCGGTGAACTGGTGTTCGTGCAGCTTCTTGCCGCCCTGAATCCGGGTCCCGCACCATTGCACGGCCAGATCCAAGGCACTGCGGGCGATTCCGGTCGAGATCGCGGCCACGGCCGCGCGGGCCATGTTCATCTGGGCGATGTTGATGTACACGCCGCCGCCCTCACCGCCGATCATGTTCTCCTCCGGCACCCGCACCTGCGTGAAGCGCAGCTCGGTGCCCAGGCACGCCCGGTACCCCATCTTGTCGGCGACGTCGCCACGCTCCACCCCCGGGCTGTCCAGCGGTACCACGAAGCAGGTCAAACCGGTTGCCCCGGGCCGGCCCTCGATGTTGGCGAAGACGGTCGCATAGTGGGCGACCTTGCCGTTGGTGATGAACCGTTTCTCACCGGTGAGCAGGTAATGGTCCCCGTCGTGCCGGGCGGTCATGACGTTCTGGGCGAGCTCCGCGTTCTCCGGGATCAGCAGATCGCACCCCGCGTCGGCCTCGGTGATCGCGTTGCAGGCCAGCACGGGTTCGTCGCCCGAGAACAACGGCAGGAACCGGGCCTGCAGCTGCGGATCGGCCGACAGCAGGATCGGCGCCTGGCCCAACATTGCGGCGCCGAAGATCAGTGCCGTGCCGGCACATTCGGCGGCGATTTCCTCCAGCGCGACGGCGACGCCGAGTTCGCCCAAGCCGAGACCGCCGTACTCACGAGGGATGACCACCCGCATCAACCCCAGATCGTGTCCCATGCGGACCAGCTCCCAGTCGAAGTGGTCGGCCGGGGCGGCGTCGTTGCCCAGCGCGCGGGGGCGCACGTGGGTCACGGCGAACTCACGGGCCAGCCGGCGCAGGTCCTCGATGTCCTCGGGCTGGCTGATGATCGGTTGAAGCGGTTCGAGCGGGGCGAGGTCGGTGGTCATCGGGGTGAACTCCTTCGACGGTGCGTCGATCGGGGCAGCGGGCGGGACCGGGAAGTCCGGTGGTGAAGGTGGTGAGCGGCAGTGCGGCGACCACGATCCGCGGGTGGCGCGCGCTCCGGGCGCGTTCACCGATCGACGGTGCACCGGTTCCGGCCGACGTTCCGGCAACGGGAGTCAGGTGGACGGTGGGATGGCCCCGGTACGGACATCGATCGGGTCGCCGAGCACGGCAAGCGCGGGCATGCCGCGGATTTGGCCGATCGGGTCGACCGTGGCGAGCGACGGCTCCTCAGCCGGGCACGCCGGCGGCCGCGGCGAGCTGGTGGTACTGGTCGAACGCCGGTCGCAGCATGGGCGCGAACTCAAGGACCTTCGCCATGCTGCCGCGGACCCGTAGCTTGCCGGTCGCGACGGCGAGGGGCATGAGCAGGGTTCCCGACCACAAGGCGTGCGCGGTGTCGCAGGACATCTTGATGCTGATCACGGGCTTTTCCGGGACGTCGTCGATGCGTACCCCGTCCGGATCGAGATGAAGGATGAAGTCGGGCTTGGTATGGATGATCTGGACGGTGAGGTGATTTTCCCGGAGCCGGGTGCGGAAGTCCGGATCGTCGAGCAGGATCCGGAACAGCTCGGCGAACAGGTCCTGCGCCTGATCCTTGGAGCGGAACACCGTCATGGAACCCCCTGAATGATTGTTGCCGGCGCGGTCGACGTATTGGATGAACGGACCTATCCACCTGATACACGCACGCTCGGGCAGAAATGGTGCATCCGCCGGCCGGCGCGAACTGGCCGGGACCGGTGCGCCGGCGGGCCCCGTCAGGAAGCCGCTTTGCGCAGCTCGTCGAGGTAGGCGTAGGCCGTCACCTTGGAGATGCCCAGGCGGCGCGAGACGAGCTCGACCGACCGGCGAATCTCGAAGGCACCCTGCTGATCCAGGGTGGCAAGGACGTCCATCCGGTCGGCCCGGTCCATCATCGAGACCGGTTTGCCGACCGCATCGACCGCAGATTCGAACAGTGCGTCGAAAACGGTCGCGATGTCCGGGGCGTGGGTCTCCTTGGCCCGGGTATCCGCCCCCGTCGCGGGCAGCAGCGAACCGATCAGTGCCTGGGCGTGCTGCAGCGGGGTGATGTCGACGTTGACGCAGAGCGCGCCGATGACGTGGCCGGCCGCGTTGCGGTAGTACACCGATGAACAGTGCAGCTGCCGGCCGTCCTCGGTCTGGCCGCGATAGCCGAAGGCGTTGTGGTCGGCCGCCTCGTCCCGCAGGACCTGCAGGCCGAGGTTCGTCGACGGGCCCCCGACGGATCGCCCGGTCACCTGGGGGTTCTCGATGGCGCGGATGGTGTGCCGCAGATCGACGTGCCGGCTGGACAGGTCATGCAGGACGACCTCGCAATGCGGCCCCACGGCCGTGGCGATGGCCCGCATCACCGGGGCCAGCAGCGCCTGGAGTTCCTCGATGGTTTCCACCGTGCCCGGGACGGCGGCATCACCGCCCGTCGCTCGCACACTCTGACTCGCCATCCTCGCTCCTCCCGGGCCGGTCACTCCGCCGAGCTTAACAATTTGTCTTGGGTATGGACAGATGGTCCGAGGTGCCTTACTCTTTGTTCAGCGGTAGACGGTCTGTTCGGATGGTCCGAGATCGACTGGCCACCGACCCCGCCCCGTCCCGGCCGCTGTGACCCAGCGAAGCGCTGTCCCTTAGAAGATTGGTTCAATCAGATGCCCAAGGTGTGCCTTTCCAGTGACCTGTCCTCCCCGCCCGGTGGCCCCTACTCGCAGATCGTGATCCACGACGGCCTGGTCTACCTGGCCGGCTCCACCCCGCACACCCCCGGCTCCGGTGAACTCGTGGACGGTGGCTTCGACAAGCAGGCCCGGCGCGCGTTCGACAATCTGCAGGCCCTGGCCCGGGCCGCCGACACCGACCTGTCGAACGCCTTGAAAGTCACTGTCTACCTGCGTGACTGGGCCAACTTTGCGGCGATGAACGAACTGTTCGGGCAGTACATGGGTGCGCAGCCGCCGGTGCGCACCACGATCCCGGTCGACCTGCCCGGATTCGAGATCGAGATCGACGCGATCCTCGCGGCCGGCTGACCGGCAGCCCGATCCCGCCACGTCCGATCCGATCCGAGCCACCACAGAGGAGCCCCCATGCCCATCCCCAGTTCGGTCCACCGGGACCTGGTGATCGGCCCTTGGCACAAGTCGATGCCCACCGCCCTGTGGGGCAGGACGGTCGAGCGGGCGGTCGCCGGAGCCCCGCCGCTGGCCGACTTCGCCACCCCCCTGCTGACCGTCGACCGGCGAGTGCTCGAGGCGAATCTGGCCGCCATGCAGCGGTGGACGGCGACCCGTCACCTGGACCTCGCGCCGCACGGCAAGACCACCATGGCGCCGGCCCTGTGGGCGCGGCTGTTCGACCACGGAGCCACGGCACTGACCCTGGCGACGCCGTGGCAGGTCCAGGTGGCCCGATCGTTCGGCGTGCAGAACATCATGCTGGCCAACACGCTGGCCTCGGCCGGCGGCATCGACTGGATCTCCGCGGAGCTCGACGCCCACCCATCGTTCGAGTTCAGCAGCTGGGTCGACAGCCGTCCCGCGGTGCGCATCCTGCGCGAGTCGCTGGCCGCCCGCGGCGCCACCCGGCCGCTGGACGTGGTCGTCGAACTCGGCGGGCCAGGCGGTCGGACCGGCGCCCGCAGCATCGACCAGGCCCTTCAGGTGGCCCGTGACGTGGCCGCGGCGCCCGAGCTGCGCCTCGTCGGGACCGGCGGGTACGAGGGGGCGCTGGCCCACGACCGGTCCCCCGACGGGCTGGCCGCGGTCCGCGGGTACCTGCGCGCGGTCGCCGACCTGCACCGTCGGCTGCACGCCGACGGTCTCTATGAGTCCGCGTCGGTCGTGGTCACCGCCGGCGGCAGCGCGTACTTCGACCTGGTGGCCGACGAGCTCGGCGGCCTCGTGGACATCGACGGAGCCCGCGGTATCGCAACGCGGGTGGTGCTGCGTTCCGGTGCCTACCCGATCCACGACGACGGCTTCTACCGGTCGATCTCACCGCTGGACGGCGCCGCCCGCGGCGAACCGGACCATCTCGAATCCGCGATGCACGGGTGGGTCACCATTGTCTCGACCCCCGAGCCTGGCCTGGCCCTGTTCGACGCCGGAAAGCGCGACCTGCCGTTCGACGAGGGGCTGCCGACGGCCCAGGCCATCCGGGGTCGATCGGACCAGGACAGTGCCCGCGTCCTGGCCGACGTCCGGGTCAGTGCGCTCAACGACCAGCACGGCTTTCTGCGCTTCCCGGCGGAGGTCGCCGACGAGCTCGCGGTCGGCACCGTCCTGCGACTGGGGCTGTCCCACCCCTGCACGGCCTTCGACAAGTGGCGGCTGATCCCGCTCATCGACGACCACACCAGCTCCGATCCCACCGTGGTCGACCTGATCCCCACCTACTTCTGATCCCCGTTTTCCGGAACCGAAGGACACCATGACCATGCCCGCACACCCGGTCGACATCGTGCTGGCCGGCGGCACCGTCGTCGACGGCACCGGCGAGCCGCGCTACCGGGCCGACGTCGCGATCAGCGGATCGACCGTCGCCCGGATCGGTGACTGCGCCGACCTGCTCACCGATCCATCGACGACGCGCGTCGTCGACGCCACCGGCCTGATCGTCGCGCCCGGCTTCATCGACATGCACGCCCATTCCGATCTGCAGATCCTGCTCAACCCGGACCACATCGCCAAGATCAGCCAGGGCGTCACCACCGAGGTACTCGGCCAGGACGGCCTGTCCTACGCCCCGGTCGACGACGCGGTGCTGGCCCAGGTGCGCCGGCAGATCGCCGGGTGGAACGGCAATCCCGCGGGCTTCGACTTCTCCTGGCGCACCGTCGCGCAGTTCCTGGACCGGCTGGACCAGGGCATCGCCACCAACGCCGCCTATCTGGTACCGCAGGGCACCCTCCGGCTGCTCGTCGTCGGCCCGGACGATCGGCCGGCCACCGTCGACGAGATCGCCGGCATGCAGGAGATTCTCGGTGAGAGCCTGCGGGCGGGGGCGGTCGGCCTGTCCAGCGGGCTGACCTACACCCCGGGCATGTATGCCGACACCGGTGAGCTGGCCGCGCTCTGCGAGGTGGTCGCCGCCCACGGCGGCTACTACTGCCCGCACACCCGCTCCTACGGCGCCGGTGCCCTGGCCGCCTACACCGAGATGCTGGACCTCGCCCGGTCGACCGGATGCCCGGTGCACCTGACCCACGCCACGATGAACTTCGCCGAGAACGCCGGCCGGGCCGGCGAGTTCCTCGCCCTGGTGGACGCCGCGCTCGCCGACGGGTGCGACATCAGCCTGGACACCTACCCCTACCTGCCGGGTTGCACCACGCTGGTCGCGCTGCTGCCCAGCTGGGCCGCCGCGGGCGGCCCGGACGCACTGCTGGCCCGGCTGGCGGACCCGGCGGCTCGGGAGCGGATCCGGGTCGATGTCGAGGAGACCGGTTCCGACGGCTGCCACGGCGTCGTCGTGGAATGGGACACCATCCAGATCAGCGGGGTCGCAAACGCCGACCTGGCCGGTCTCGTCGGGTCCACTATCGCCGAGATCGCTTCTCGGGAAGGGCGTTCCGGCACCGACGTGTTCTTCGATCTGCTGCGCCGGGACGAACTCGCCACCACGATCCTGCAACACGTCGGCCACGAGGACAACGTCCGGGCGATCATGCAGCATCGCACGCACATGGGCGGCAGCGACGGCATTCTCGTCGGTGACCGGCCGCATCCCCGGGCCTGGGGCACCTTCCCCCGCTACCTTGCGCACTACAGCCGGGAGCTCGGCCTGCTCGGCCTGGAGGAGTGCGTCGCCCACCTCACCGGCCGACCCGCCACTCGGCTGCGGCTGGCCGATCGCGGGTTTGTCCGCGAGGGCTACGCCGCCGACCTGGTGCTGTTCGACCCCACGACCGTCGCCGACACGGCGACCTTCACCGAGCCCCGGCAGCCGGCCGCGGGCATTCCGTACGTCCTGGTCAACGGCGTCCTCGCCGTCGACCGCGGCCGCCCGACCGGACACCGGGCCGGCCGGGCGCTGCGGCGCCGGGACGACCGCGCGGTCCGCTGACCCACCCCTGACCCACCACCGTCCCACCGATCCGATTGGACCGACAATGACCGTCGTCTCCTGGTTCCAGGAAACCACCGGGGGCCTGCTCACCCTCTGCGCCATCGCCGTGGCCGTACTCCTGCTCCTGATCATCAAAGTCAAACTCGAACCGTTCATCGCCCTGGTCCTGGTCGGCCTCGGCCTGGGCCTGGCCGCGGGCCTGTCCGTCACCGAGCTCGTCGGTACGGCGCTCAAGTCCGGGGACTCCCTGCTCGAGACCGGCTTCGGCGGGATCCTCGGACACATCGCGGTGATCATCGGGTTGGGCACCGTGCTGGGCGCCATTCTGGAACGCTCCGGAGGTGCCGACACGCTGACCAACGTTCTGATGCGGTTGTTCGGCGAGAAGCGGGCGCCGATCGCGATGGGGCTGCTCGGCCTGATCGTCGGCATCCCGGTGTTCTTCGACATCGGCATCTTCGTCCTGGCACCCTTGGTGTACGTCACTGCCCTGCGCGGCCGCCGGTCCCTGGTCCTCTACGCGCTGCCGATGCTGGCCGGTCTGTCGATGACCCATGCGTTCCTGCCGCCACACCCCGGTCCGGTCGCGCTGGCCGGACTGCTCGGGGTCGACCTGGGCTACCTGATCATGATGGGGCTGATCTGCGGCCTACCCGGTTTCGTCGCCGCCGGCCTGGTCTGGGGCACCTGGATCGGCAAGCGGGTCATGGTCGAGGTCCCGGCCGACTTCATCGTCGGCGAGACGGAGCACGAGCTGGCCGACCGGTCCGACGACGAGTCCGGCGGCACCGGCGGCTCGGGCCCGACGCCGACCGGCGGCGGTGCCCCGGCGCGGACCATGGCCGGCCCGAAGGTCGAGCTGGGCGTGGATGCGCCCAGGATGCCACTGGTGGCGTTCGTCATCGCCGCTCCCCTGGTGTTGATCCTGGGCGCGACCTTCGGCACGATGTTGCTGCCGGCCGAAAGCGGCCTGCTGCCGTGGCTCACCTTCTTCGGCAATCCGGCGGTGGCCCTGCTCATCGCCGTGCTGCTCTCGTTCTACTTTCTCGGGGTACGGCGCGGTATGTCGGTGGCGGCGCTGGGCAAGCTGACCGGTGAGTCGCTCCGACCGATCGGCATGATCCTGCTGGTCGTCGGTGCAGGCGCCTTCTTCGGCAAGGTGATCTCTGCGACCGGCATCGGCGCCGCCCTGGCCGACACCCTGTCCGCCTGGGGTTTGCCGGTCATCGTGCTCGCCTACGTCATCAGCTGCGGCCTGCGGATCGCCCAGGGCTCGGCCACCGTGGCCATCGTGACCACCGGCGGAATCGTCGGGCCGCTGGTCGCCACCGCCGGCTACTCGCAGATCCAGCTCGCGCTGATCGCGATGGCCATCGCCGCCGGCTCGATCATCTGCAGCCACGTGAACGACGGTGGCTTCTGGATCATCGCCAAGTACTTCAACATGACCGTGAAGCAGACCCTGCAAACCTGGACCGTGCTCGAGACCGTGCTCTCCGTAGTCAGTTTCGCCGTCGCCGGCACCCTGTTCGCGGTGATCTGATCCCGCCGTCCGGCCCTTCCCCGACCGACCTCCCCCACACCCACCGAGGACACCTCACATGCCCACCCGCCTGGACCTTCCACCCGCCGTGCGCGCGTCCGGGGTCGTTGCCGTGCTCCGCGCCGACGACGCCGATCGGTACGGTCCCGTCGTCGACGTTCTTGCCGAGAACGGCGTGCACGCCATCGAACTCACCATGAGTACGCGCGGAACCGCGGACGCCGTCGCCGCGCTCCGCGACCGGATTGCCGGCAGCGCCGCCGCGCTGGGGGTGGGTACCGTCACCGACCCGGAAACGGCCAGGAAGGTCATTGATCTGGGCGCCGAGTTCATCGTCACGCCGACCACCGACCCCGACGTCATCAGCGTCGCCGTCGACGCCGGCATCCCGGTCTACCCGGGGGCCCTCACGCCCACCGAGGTGCTGACCGGGTGGCAGGCCGGGGCCACTGCCGTCAAGCTGTTTCCGGCCGCCACGGTCGGCCCCTCCTACCTGGGGCACCTGCACGGACCGTTCCCCGAGATCCCGGTGCTGCCGTCCGGCGGTTTCGGCGTTGCCGAGATCCCGGACTGGATCGCCGCCGGCGCGGTGGCCGTCAGCATGGGTTCGTCGTTGATCGGCGACGCCCTGCGCGGCGGCAGCCTGACCGACCTGGCCGGGCGCTGCCGCGACGCGGTCGGCGCGGTCCACCGGGCCCGGTCATGAACGGGGCGGCAAAGCCCCGGGGCGGAGTGCTGACCGTCGGCGAGAGCCTCGGTCTGGTCGTCACCGACGGGCCCCTGCACGAGCAGCGCACCCGGGTCGGATTCGGCGGGGCCGAGTCGAACGTCGCCATCGCACTGAGCCGGCTCGGCGTCCCGGTCACCTGGGTCGGGCGGCTGGGCATGGACCCGTTCGGCGACCTCATCGAACGGGAACTGCGGGCCGAGGGCGTCACCCTGCGGGTGACGCGCAGCGAGACCGACCCCACCGGGCTCATGGTCAAACAGCGGCGGCCGTTGGGTCGCAGCCGGGTTCGCTACTACCGGTCGACCAGTGCGGCCACCCGGCTGACCGGGACGGACGTCACCCGCGAGCAGCTCGAGACCGCCGCGGTGCTCCATCTCACCGGGATCACCGCTGCGATCTCGCCGACCGCCGGCCAGGCGGTCGTCGACCTGGCCGCACGCGCACGCGAGGTCGGGACGCTGGTCTCCTTCGACCTGAACTACCGGGCCACCTTGTGGGATCGGGCGCGGGCCGCCATGACCTACCGGCAGATCCTGCCGCTCACCGATATCGTCTTCGCCGGCGACGACGAGGCCCGCATCCTGTTCCCGGACGTCCAGGACCCGGCCGCGCTCGCCGCCGCACTCGCCGGACTCGGACCGGCCGAGGCAGTGATCAAACTCGGCGAGCAGGGCGCCCTGGCCCGCGTGGGTCCGGCCGTGCACCACCAGGCGGCCATGGCCATCCAGCCGGTCGACACCGTCGGCGCCGGTGACGGTTTCGTCGCCGGCTACCTCAGCGAGGTCCTCGCGGGCGCGGCTGTGCCGGACCGCCTGCGGACCGGTACCCAGGTCGGTGGCCACGCCTGCCTCGGACCCGGTGACTGGGAATCGATGCCGACCCGAGCCGATCTGCTGGCCGATCCCGCGGCGGACGCGGTCGACCGGTAGCCGGGCCGGAACCTCGCGCGTGGTCGGCTGGGCATTGGCCTCGACGTCACGGGCGCAGGCTCGCCGCCAGGTGCACCGCCTGCTGAACCAGCAGAGCGACGGCACGGGCGTCATCGATCCCGGCGCGGGGAACCATCCACGAGCCGCCGACCGCCCGCACCGCGGGTAGCGCGAGATAGTCGGCCAGATTGGCGGGGCCGATCCCACCGGTCGGCATGAACTGCACCCCGACGAACGGCGCCGCGAGCGCCCGGACGGCCGCCGCTCCGCCCGCCGTCGTGCAGGTCCTGGGCAATGCGTTTGCGCTCGAACAGATGCTGGCACCGAGGGCACCCCGGACCCGGCGGTGTTCAAGCGCTGGCTGGCGTTCGGCCTGCTGTCCGGCCACAGCCGGCTGCAGGCCCTCGCCGCGGAGCACCAGCCGGCTGGGGACGAACCCGGACGATCTGGCCATCGTCCGCTGGAGGCCAGCGACAGGCCGCCGCGCAGGGTCTCGGCCCGGTCCGCCAGCCGGGTGCGCACGTCGGTCTCGTAGGCGTCGGTCCAACTGCCGCGCGCGGTCAGACACTGCAGGACAAGGCCCTGGTCGCCAACGTCGTCGCGGTGGCCACCATCCCGCTGGTCCGGGTGACCCACAGCGTGTGACCCATCACCGGACCAGCTCGCCGGCCAGGTTGGTGGCCCGCCCACCTGCCCGCGGTCGCCGCGCACCCGGACGCGCTCACCGTGGTTGCCGTCGTCGACGTCGACCGGGAGCGGGCCCGGGCAATGGCAAGGCACTGGCAGATCCCGTCCGTGTACGACGATGTCGCGACGATGCTGACCGCCGAGCGGCCGGACCTGGTGCTGATCTGCACTCCCCCGGCCGCCCATCGCGCGGCGGTGATCAGCTGCCTGGACGCGGGCGCCTGGGCGTGGTGCGAGAAGCCCCCGGCCCTGTCCCTGGCCGAGTACGACGAGATGGCCGCCCACGAACGGGACGGCGGCCCTTACGTCGCCTACGTGTTCCAGCAGCGGTACGGTGCGGCGGCCCGCCGGTTGCGGAGCTGGATCGGCGACGGCACCATCGGCCCGGCCCTGGTCGGGCTGTGCCAGACCCTCTGGTACCGCCCGCCGGCGTACTTCGAGGTGCCCTGGCGCGGCCGGTGGGCGACCGAGGGCGGCGGTCCGACCATGGGGCACGGCATCCATCAGCTGGACCTGCTGCTCTGGCTGCTGGGCGACTGGACCGAGATCCGGGCGTCGATGGCGACCCTGCAGCGACCGGTGGAGACCGAGGACGTCTCCATGGCCATCGTCCGGTTCGCCGGCGGGGCGATGGTCTCGGTGGTCAACAGTCTGCTGTCGCCGCGCGAGGTCAGCCACCTGCGGCTGGACTTCACGGACGCGACCGTCGAACTGACCCATCTCTACGGGTACGACAACTCCCACTGGACCTGGACCCCGGCGCCGCACCGGACGCCCGTCGACGGCTGGCCGCCCGAGCCGGATGTACCCAGCGGGCACGCCGCGGCGCTGGGCGATCTCCTCACCGCAATCCGGGCCGGCGTGCGGCCGGCGGCCAGCGGGGCCGACGGCCGCCGCGTACTGGAGCTGATCGCCGGCCTGTACCGGTCCGCACTGACCGACACGACGGTCCGCCCGGCCGACCTCGGGCCGGCCGACCCCTTCTACCGGTCGATGAACGGCCGGCCCCCCGGGACCGCCGGTGGCTGAGGCATCCGGAAACGGGGCGGTCCCGGCCGTGACCATCGCCGCCGATCACCTGTCCGTCGCCGTCGGCGCGGTGGAGATCGCGCGGTACGTGTTCCGTCCGGTCGCGCCCGTCACCGAGTCGGTCAAGCCGTACATGTTCCCGCTGCGCTCGCTGCGCGGCGCGCCGCTGAGCGCCTACCGGCCGTGGGATCACCGCTGGCACAAGGGGTTGCAGTTGACACTGTCCCACCTGTCCGGGGAGAACTTCTGGGGCGGGCCCACCTTCGACCCGACCGTGACCGACCCGCCGCACGGGTACGTGCAGCGGGACAACAACGGCCGGCAACGGCACGAGGGCTTCGACCTGATCGCCGGTGGCGCCGCGGCGCCGCCGGGTGCGGCGATCGTCCGGGAGCGGCTGACCTGGCTCACGGCCGGCGGCCGGGCGTGGCTGGCCGAGCGGCGGACGCTGCGGGTGCACGGGGTCGATCCGGCCGCCGACACCTGGGCGCTGGACGTGGCCAGCCGGTTGACGAACCTGCGCGACCGGCCGCTGGTGGTCGGCAGCCCGACAACCCTCGGCCGGCTGCGGGCCGGGTACACCGGCCTGTTCTGGCGCGGCCCGCGGGCGTGGACCGGTGGCGACGTGCTGACCCCGGCCGGGCCGGGCGACGAGGACGGGGCGATGGGGTCGACCGGCGAGTGGCTCGCGGTGGCCGGTGACCACGACGAAATCGACGGCGGCGGGACCGTGCTGATGTTCGCCGGCCGGTCGTCGGCGCCGGTCCCGGTGCGCTGGTTCGTCCGGACCAGCGCGTTTCCGGCGCTCTGCCCGTCGCCGGCGTTCGACACCGCCTTCACCCTCACCCCGGGCGCGACCTGGGCGCTGTGGCACCGGGTGGTGCTGGCCGGCCACCGGTGCGACGCGCCCGCGGCCGCCGCGCTGGCGGACCGGTACCGGCCCGGCGCCGGCGCGGCCGGGCCGGAATTGCCTTGACGCCGGGCCGGCGGGGTCCCACCCTCGGCCGGTGACATCCACCGCGCCGCCCCGGGCCGTCGTCCTGGTCGAGGGCGCCAGCGACCGGGTCGCGCTGGCCACCCTGGCCGCCCGGCGAGGCCGGGACCTCACCGCCGACGGCATCCAGATCATCGACATGGGCGGGATCACCAACGTGCGGGCGTTCGCCACCCGCTACGGCCCGCTCGGGCGCGGGCTGACCCTGGCCGGGCTGTACGACGCGGCCCAGGAGCGCCAGTTGCGCCGCGGCCTGGCCGCCGCCGGGTTCGCGGACGCGACCCGGCCGGACGGGCCGGCCCGGCTCGGCTTCTACGGCTGCCACGGCGATCTGGAGGAGGAACTGATCCGGGCGCTCGGGGTCGATCGGGTCGAGACGGTCATCGCGGCGGCCGGCGATGGACCGTCGCTGCGCCGCCTGCTCGCGATGCCCGCGCAGCGGGGCCGGCCGCGGGAGGCCGTCCTGCGGCGGTTCTTCGGCTCCCGGGCCGGCCGCAAGGAACGATATGCCGCGCTGCTGGTGGCCGCGCTCGACCCGGACCGGGTACCCGCGCCCCTGACGGCCGTGCTGGACCGGTGTGCGGCGTCGGTCGGGCACAATCGCGGCGTGGACGCCGCCGCCGACCCCCGGATCTGGTGCTGCCTGCTGTGGGCGCACGAGGGTCGGGCCGCCGCGCTCGGCCGCTACGAGGATCGGGTGCTGGCGATCCTGGCCGACCACGGCGGACGGGTCCGGCTGCGGGCGACCGGCGCGGGCGACGACGGCCACCCCCACGAGGTGCAGCTCATCGAGTTCGCCACCGACGAAGGCCTCGACGGCTTCCTGCACGATCCGCGCCGGACCGCTCTCGCGCCGGAACGGGACCGCGTGGTCGCCCGGACCGACCTGTTCCCGGTCACCCTGCCGTGATCGGCTGCCCGCCCGCGGCCCCGCCGATCCGGTCCGCCGGACCGGCCGCCGGGACGACATGCACGAGCGCGGCACCCAGCCCGATCCGGGTACCGACGGCCACGGTCAGGCCGGCCACGGTGCCGGCGAACGGTGCCTTGACCGCCAGTTCCATCTTCATGGCCTCCAGCACCAGCAGCGGTTGACCCGCGTCGACGCGGTCGCCGTCGGCCACCCGCACGTCGATCACCGTGCCCGGCATCGGAGCGGTGAGCACGCCATCACCGGCGGACGGCACGTGCTCGCCGAAGACGTCGGGCCGGGTGAACACGAACCGCTGGCCCCGATGGGCGACCTCGGTCGCCCCGGCGCGGACGTCGACGAAGGCCGACACCGCCGCGCCGTCCAGCTCCAGCTCGAGCCGGCCCTGGGCGAAGGAGATCTCGCGCACCGGCCGGCCGTCCACCCGGCCGCCCGCGCGGTCCACCGTCACCGTCCGGTCCAGCTCGACGAGGGTCGGCGCCGGGCTCGCGCCCGAGCGCCAGCCGTCGGCCCGGAACGGGCCGTCGTCGGCTGCCGCGGCGACCGCGGCCGCCGCCCAGGCGGCGAAGACCCGCGGCACGTCGGCCGCCGGCTCGGGCACCGGATTCCGGTCCAGCCACGCGGTGTCGATCGCCGCGGCCCGGAACTCGGGGCCGCCCGCCAGTGCCCGCAGGAAGCCGGTGTTGGTGGTCAGACCCAGGATCACGGTGGCGTCCAGCGCGTCCAGCAGCCTCCGGCGCGCCGACTCCCGGTCCGGTCCGTGCGCGATGATCTTGCCGAGCATGGGGTCGAACGAGGTCCCCACCACCTGTCCGGATTCCAGAGCGTGGTCGACCCGGACGCCGGCCGGCCACCGGACGACCGACGCGGTGCCGGCCTGAGGCAGGAAGCCGTGGAAGGAGTCCTCGGCGTAGACCCGGGCCTCGATGGCGTGGCCGGTCGCCGTGACGTCCACCTGGGTCAGCGGCAGCGGCTCGCCGGCGGCCACCCGCAGCTGGAGCTCGACCAGATCCAGCCCGGTGATCGCCTCGGTGACCGGGTGCTCCACCTGCAGGCGGGTGTTCATCTCCAGGAAGTAGGCCTGACCGGAGTCGTCGTCGACGAGAAACTCGACGGTGCCGGCATTGCGGTACCCGACGTGCGTGGCCAGGGCCACCGCGCCGGACGTGACCAGGGCGCGGACCGCCGGGTCGATCGTGGGGGCGGGAGCTTCCTCGAGCACCTTCTGGTGGCGTCGCTGCGGCGAGCAGTCCCGCTCGTGCAGGTGCAGCACGGTCCCGTGGGCGTCGGCCATGATCTGGACCTCGATGTGCCGCCCCCGTTCCACGTACCGTTCGACCAGCAGGGTGTCGTCGCCGAACGCCGACCTCGCCTCCCGGCGGGCCGCGGCCATGGCCTCGTCCAGGTCCTGCGCCCGGCGGACGATCCGCATGCCCTTCCCGCCGCCGCCGGCGGCCGCCTTGACCAGGACCGGGTAGCCCGCGTCCTCGCCGCGCGGCACCACCGGAACGCCGGCCGCGACGGCGATCTCCCGGGCGGCGTCCTTGCGACCCATGGCCTCGATCACCGCGGCCGGCGGTCCGACCAGGATCAGCCCGGCATCCTCGACGGCCCGGGCGAAGGCCGCCCGCTCGGACAGGAAGCCGTACCCGGGGTGGATCGCGTCCGCGCCGGCGGCCCGCGCCGCGGCCACCACCGCCTCGATGTCGAGGTAGCCGGGCACCGGGCGGGCCGCGTCCGCGGCCCGGACGTGCGGGGCCGAGCGGTCCACCTCGGTGTAGATCGCGACGGTGCGCAGACCCATCCGGCGGGCGGTACGCAGGACGCGCAGGGCGATCTCGCCTCGGTTGGCGATCAGCAGGGTGCGCAGCGGGGTGGTCATCTCGTCACATCCGGAAGACGCCGTAGGACGGCGCCGGGGTCGGGGCGTTCGCCGCGGTGACCAGGCCCATGCCCAGCACGCGACGGGTGTCGGCCGGGTCGATGATGCCGTCGTCCCAGAGCCGCGCGGTCGAGTAGTAGGGCGAACCCTGCGCCTCGTATTGCGCGCGGATCGGCGCCTTGAACGCCTCCTCCTCCGCCGGGCCGTCGAAGCCACGGACGGTGGCCAGTACCGAGGCCGCCTGCTCGCCGCCCATCACCGAGATCCTGGCGTTGGGCCACATCCAGAGGAATCGCGGGTCGTAGGCGCGGCCGCACATGCCGTAGTTGCCGGCGCCGAACGATCCTCCGATCACCACGGTGAACTTGGGCACGACGGAACAGGCGACCGCGGTCACCAGCTTGGCGCCGTCCTTGGCGATGCCGCCGTTCTCGTAGCGGCGGCCGACCATGAAGCCGGTGATGTTCTGCAGGAACACCAGCGGGATGCCCCGCTGGTTGGCCAGTTCGATGAAATGCGCTCCCTTGAGCGAGGACTCGCTGAACAGGATGCCGTTGTTGGCGATGATGCCGACCGGGTGCCCCCAGATGTGCGCGAACCCGCACACCAGGGTCTCGCCGTACAGCTTCTTGAACTCGTGCAGCCGGCTGCCGTCCACGATCCGGCGGATCACCTCGCGGACGTCGTACGGGGTTCGGGTGTCGGTGGGCACCACGTCGCCCAGGGACCCGGGGTCCTCGTGCGGCTCCTCGACCGGCACCGTCCGGTACGCCGCGCCGGCGGGCCGCCGTTCCAGCGTGCCGACGATGCTGCGGACGATGGCCAGGGCATGCGCGTCGTCCTGGGCCAGGTGGTCGGCCACGCCGGAGGTGCGGGCGTGCACGTCCCCGCCGCCGAGGTCCTCGGCCGTGACCACCTCTCCGGTCGCCGCCTTCACCAGCGGCGGCCCGCCGAGGAAGATGGTGCCCTGGTTGCGCACGATGACGGTCTCGTCGGACATCGCCGGCATGTAGGCGCCGCCCGCGGTGCACGACCCCATCACGCTCGCGATCTGCGGGATGCCGCGGGCCGACAGGGTGGCCTGGTTGAAGAAGATGCGGCCGAAATGCTCACGGTCCGGGAACACCTCGTCCTGCAACGGCAGGTAGGCGCCGCCCGAATCGACCAGATAGATACACGGCAGGTGGTTCTCGGCCGCGACGGTCTGCGCCCGCAGGTGCTTCTTGACCGTCAGCGGGTAGTAGGTGCCGCCCTTGACGGTGGCGTCGTTGGCGACCACGACGATCTCGCGTCCGGCGACCCGGCCGATGCCCGTCACGATGCCGGCGCTGGGCACGGCCCCGTCGTACATGTCCCAGGCGGCCAGCGCCCCGAGCTCCAGGAACGGACTGCCCGGGTCGAGCAGCCGGTCGACCCGGTCCCGGACCAGGAGCTTGCCCCGGTCGGTGTGCCGGCGGCGGGCCGCCTCGCTGCCGCCCCGGCGCACGGTGGCGAGCCGATCGCGCAGCGCCTCGACCAGGTCACGCATCGTTTCCATGTCTCACTCCACCGGCAGGCCCAGACCGCGGGCGATCAGCAGCCTTTGCACCTCCGAGGTGCCCTCGCCGATCTCCAGGATCTTGGCGTCCCGGTAGAACCGGGCGACCGGGTATTCCTCCATGAAGCCGTAGCCACCGAAGACCTGGGTCGCGATCCGGGTCGCGGTGACGGCCGACTCGGAGCTGTAGAGCTTGGCCACGGCGGCCGCCCGCTTGAACCGGGCCGGGCTGGGCGCCCCGGGATGACCGGCCAGCATGGCGTCCTTCATCGCCGCCGCCTGGTAGGTCAGCGCCCGCGCGGCCTGCAGCATCACCTCCAGGTCGGCGATCTGGAACGCCACGCCCTGCTTGCGGCCGATCGGGCCGCCCATCGTGTGCCGGTCGACGGCGTACTGCACACACGCCTCCAGGCAGGCCTGGAGCAGGCCGACGGCCAGCGCGGCGATGGCCACCCGGCCGTCGTCCAGGGTATGCAGGAACTGGGCGTACCCGCGACCCCGCGCCCCCAGCAGGTTGCCCTCGGGCACCCGGCAGTCGATGAAGGTGAGCGGGTGGGTGTCCGAGATGTGCCAGCCGAGCTTGTGGTAAGCGGGTTCGACGACGAACCCCGGCGTTCCGGACGGAACGACGATGGTGCTGATCTCCGGTCCCCCCGAGTCCAGCGTGCCGGTGCGCGCCGTGACGGTCACCAGGCTGGTGATCGACGAACCGGAGTTGGTGATGAACTGCTTGGCGCCGTTGACGATCCAGTCGCCGTCGACGAGCTCCGCCTTCGTGCGGGTGGCGCCCGCATCGGAGCCGGCGCCCGGTTCGGTCAGGCCGAACCCGGCGAGGGCCCGCCCGGCGACCAGGTCGGGTAGCCACCGAGCGCGCTGCTCCGGCGACCCGTAGGTCAGGATCGGGTTGATGCCCAGCCCCACCCCGGCCTCCAGCGTGACGCCGATGGACTGGTCGATCCGGCCGAGCTCCTCGATGGCCACACACAGCGAGGTGAAGTCGCCGTCGTCGCCGGCTCCGCCGAATTCCTCCGGAGCGGTCAGGCCGAACAGGCCCATTTCGCCCATCTTGTGGACGACGTCGACCGGGAAGTGATGATCCCGATCCCACTGGGCGACGTGCGGGGCGATCTCCTTCTCGGCGAAGTCGCGGACGGCGGCGCGGAACGCCTCATGCTCTTCCGAGAGCTCGACCATGATGCTCCTTGGGTGTGCGGCAGCGCCCGAACCGGACCGGACCACGCGTGGGTTAATGAGTATTAACCCACGCGCTCCGAGGTTAACAGTCGCTCACCCAAGCGTCCAGAGCGCGGGCTACTCCGATCGCACGATGTCGACCGAGATTTCCACCGCAGGAACGGTGCCGCGGTTCTCGAGCCAGTGCCGGGTCTGCCGATCCTCCGGCCAACCGGGTCCGGGCCCGTAGTCCGTCACGACGCCGTCGCGGTGATCGGTGATGGTGCCCTGCAGGACGTAGACGAGACCGGGCCGGTCCCGGTGGTCATGGATCGGACCGAAGACGCCGCCCGGCTCGATCGTGACCAGGCGCATGCGGAGCTGCCGGCCCGCCAGGTTGTCGATCTCCGGTCCGAGGTCGACGGCGGCGAGGGGTTGCACCGTGACCCCCTTCGTTTCGGGAGTTGCCTGTTCGTCACTCATCGCGCGTCCTCTCCGCACCGGCCACCGGGTTCGGAGCGATTGTCGCGCTGGTTGGCCACCGCGGGCGACCGGGTCGTGGGCGGGCACCTCGTCGGCCCGGCCCAATGCCGCAACCCGAACCGGTCAACCGGGGGATCTTTCCGGTGCGAGGTATCCAGGATGGGTGGTCCCCGGTCTGTAGGGCACCAACCACCTCCCCGGACGTGCGGCGGGCGAAGCTGCCGCTCCCCCGGCGACCCGACCGCACGGCCGCCTCGGCGGCAATCACCTACAGGGGGAATGAATGGCGTCCTACGGCATCGAAGCGATACGGCACTTCGGGAACGCCCGCGCGAACGGAGTCAGTACCGCCGAGGATCTGACCTACACGTTCAACCGCAGCAACGGCTTCAACAGCGAACTGGCGTCCGCCGGGCACACCCGGTCCTTCTATTTCGGGGATCAGGACTGCTGGGAGAACGACATCCAGGACACCGGGGCAGGCGGTGACGACCGGAACTGGGTCGACAAGGTCGACATCTTCTGGATCGAGACGCACGGCAACCATACGTCCGACGGTCAGGCCCGGCTGCTGTACGACATCCCGCGGGATCAATGGCGCACCTTCTCCGGAACCTGGGAATTGGGCGAGGATTTCAACGCCGAGTGGATCATGGCCTATTCCTGCAAGACGGCGGCGCTGGCCACCGTGACCGGCCTGTGGAACATCTTCGACGGGCTGCACCTGTATTGCGGTGCCTGGGACAACATGTACGACGGGGTCACCACCGACGAGTGCGGAGAGGACGTGGCCGACAACCTGACCGATGGCGACACCGTGACGAGTGCGTGGATCGACGGGGTGTCCGACTGGTGGGTCGACAATCATCCGATCGTCGTCGGCCCGGGAACGGGGGCCGCCTGGAACGGCGGCGCCATCAACTGGAGTCAGAGCACGCACAACCGCGACCATTTCTGGGGAGCGGGCACCGTCGTGGCCGATCTACCGCCGGCCCAGCAGGCCTGCCTCCTGTGGCGCTGGGCCGAGGGCTGACCGCCGGACAACCGGCCCCAATCGACCGTCCCGATCCATGTCCGACCGCAACGCCCCGGAGGGCCATCATGCCACTGTTCGCCGAAACCCTGACCGAACGCCTGGTCTCGTTGATCGATACCGTCCCGGACGTCGCCGACGTCATCGAGCTCCCGCCGCCGGACCTGGGGACCGTGCAGCGGCGGGCCGCCCGGCTTCTCCGGTCGGTCGCCGAGGTGGCCGGCCTTCGGCTGGGCGATCTCAGACTCCAAAACCAGAAAGCCCGAAGCGTCCTGTCGGGGCCCGCCGCCCTCCGCGCGGTCGGATTTCACGCCTCGGGAGCGATGACGGTGTCGCTCGGTCTTGATCCATTCGACGACGTCGTCGGCGAGGACCCCGGGGACAAAGAACTCGGCGCGCTGGTGATCCGGTCGGCCGAGTCGCTCGGGCTGCCCGAGCTGATCCCGTCCGAGGACGATCTGCAATTCGAGCGGCTGTGGCGCATCAAGGCGGCGGGAGGGGACCGCACGGGCCAGGTCGCCCCCGCCATCCTCTGCCGGGCCGTGGGCGCCTTCCGGCAGGTGACCCGGGATCTGCCGGTCTACGGCCGGGCCAGCGCGACCGTCGAACTCGCCGCGGGGGGTCGGCTTGCGGCGGTGAGTGTGTCGGCTCGCCGGCTGGCCGGCGACGAGCCCGGTACGACGCTGGATCGGGCGAAGGTTCGGCCCCCGGCGGAGGCCGCCGGCGACATCGTCGGTCAACTCGTCACAGCGTTCCGGGACGGCGCGGCCGACGACGTCCGGGTGGTGCCCGATTGGTTTCGCTTCGGCTACCTCAGCCTGGGCCGCCGGCGTCCGCAGGGCGTCCTGGCGCCCTTCTACATCGCCGCGTTGAGCGTCGAGCATGAGCACGAGCGGACCGCCCACCTGCTGGTGGCGGCGGGTACGCCGCAGCGATACCTGCGGCTGCCGACCGGCCAGTCGGCGGCGACCCGTCGCCGGGCGGCCTGACCGCTGCCCGGGGTGGACGGTTCACGGCGGCGTCACCGGCACTCGCCCCGATCCGCGACGGGCGTCCCGCGTCCGTGCTTGGGCCGTCCGGTCGTCGCGGTCAGCCAGGCGGCGGTGGCCGGCACGACGATGGTCGGGAACAGCACGGGCAGGATCAGCAGCTGCACCCAGTCGACGAACGTGTTCCCGGTGAATCCGGTCCACGCCCACGGCACCAGGTATCCGCACGCGATCAGCAGACCGAACGCCGCCAGCAGCAGGGCCCCGACGCCGTAGTGGAGCCAGGTGATGGTCCGCTCGGCGCGCAGGAACCGCACGCCGGTGATCGCGATGGGCAACAGCAACAGCGACAACCAGTCCCACAGGGTGTTTCCGGTGAATCCCGTCCAGGTGAGCGGCACCGTATACCCGACGATCACGAACGCGACGAAGGCCGCCGTCAGTCCCGCCATCAGGAGCTTGCGTTCCGTGCGCATTTCCCGGTGCTGCCGCAACAACGTCGGCAGGGCCGCGAAGGCGATCGGCACCAGCAGCAGTTGCAGCCAGTGCCAGAGCGTGTCCTTCGCGTTGATGCCGGTCCACGCCCAGCCCCGCGTGTAGCCACCCCAGAGGATCACGCCGAAGGTGACGAGCACGGCGAAGGTCAGGGTGGCGGTCCACCGGCCGGATCGCCGGCCGCCCCGGTCCCCGGGTGTGGACACGGCCGGGACCGGTGGGGTGGGCCCGTCGACGAGGTTGCCGCCCATGGGTTCGCGAGCGGCGTCGACCCGGGTCGGGTCGGCGGTGATGGTCGGCAGCGTCATGGTTGGTCAGTCCTCCGGTCCGGTCGGCCCGTGCGTGCGGATTGCGATGGCTCCACTGTCCGGCGAAACCCCCGGCCACGGCCTCGGTCGATCGGCCGAGGCAGTGGTCGGTCCCGGGGTCCGCCGATCGGTGGAGCCGGCAGTCGTCCGCCCGGATGCCGGGGCGCCGTACGGCCAGGGTCGATACTGTGATCAACTGACTACGCTGCGTGTTCCACGGGTCGGGGTGATGGGGGTCATCATGTCTGCGCTGCCGGGTGGTCGGGAGGTCCCCGAGAATGCGGACGTGCCGCCGGGCCGGCTCGAGGTGGCGCACGAGCCGGCTTTCGTGCGTTCGATCGTGCCGATGCTGGTCGTCGACGAGGACCTGACCATCGTGGTGGCGAACCTGGCCGCGCACCGGATGCTGGGGGTGGCCGACCTCCGCGGTCGCGACCTCACCGCTTTCCACACGCCCGAATCGGCGGCGCAGGCCCGGCGCAACGCCGCCCGGTTGCGGGCGGGCCAGGTCAGCCACAACGAACGCGATGGTGTGCTCGTATCCGCCACCGGCGCCCGGCTGATCGTGGAGATCCGGGCGGATCCCATGACGGACCGCGGGAATCGGCAGTTCCACCTGCTGCAGATGCGGGACGTCACGGAGATCCGGGAACATGAACGGGCCCTGGTCGCCGGCGAGCGGATGTACCGCGACGTCGTGGAGAACCTGCCCAACTCGACCGTGCTCTCGTTCGATCAGGACCTGCGGATCCGGGTGCTCGGGGGGGCCCTGATCCGGCGGTTCGGCTACGACATCGGTGACGTACGGGGGCGGCCGCTGCCCGAGGTGCTTCCGCCCGCCGCGCTGACCCCGATGGAAGGTCCGATCCGGGAGGCACTGCTCGGGAGGGCGAGCGACGTCGACTACCGCAGCCCACAGACCGATGCCCGGTACCGGATCCGAGGACGCCCGGTCCGGTCCCCCGACGGCCGCATCGTCGGCGGGATCATCCTGTCCGAGGACGTCTCGGCGGAACGGCTGCGCCAGGCCCAACTCGAACAGACCCAGGAGCTGAGCAACGTCGGAACCTGCCGCTACGAGGTCGGCACCGGCTGGGAATTCGACCGCAAGCTGCTGGATCTGCTGGGTGTCGACACGAACGAGCAGGCGCTGCGCAGCGTCGACGATCTGGTGGTCGCCGTGGATCGCGGCCGCACCCGCGAGCGATTCGCGCGGGTGCTCGCAGAAGGCGGCCGCGACGGCATGGAGTACCGCCTGCGGCACGGCCGCAGCGGCGAGCTGCGCCATGTCCGCGCGGTCTGCGACGCGGTCGTCGATCCCGGCGGCGAACTGCTGCGCGCGGTCATCACGCATGCGGACATCACCGAGGCCGTCCATTCGCGCCGGACGGCCGAGGCGGCCCGGGCTGCGGCGGCACGCAAGCGCACGGTCCTGCTGCGCCGGATCAGCGACCTGCTGGCCACCGATCGACATTCGCTCGCCGAGAAGCTCGAACGGATCGTCGACGTCGCGGCGGCCGGCCTCGGCGACGGTGCCCTGCTGCGGATCATGCGGCCGGACGGGCACGGCGTGGAGAGCAGCACCGTCGCCCACGTCGATCCGGCGATCCGCGAACTGCTGGTGGCCGGCGCCCGCGACTCGACCGACCACGGCGGGCCCGGGATCCGGGCGACCCGGCGACCGGTCGGTACCGACGCGGCCGGGTGGGTCGGCGGGCAGCTCATCCCGCGCTCCGCGGCCCTGGACCATGTCATCGGTGACGACGTCGTGGTGCCGGTCCGGCACGCCGGCGCGGTCCTCGGCGTGTTCGGCGTGTTTCGCGGACGGTCGGGACCACCCTATGCCCAGGAGGACGAGGACCTCCTGCAGGTGCTCGCCGATCGCGTCGGCACCGCGATCAGCGAGGGACGGGCCGAGGCGTGGGCCGAGCAGCAGCGGAGCGAGCGCACGGCGATCGCGGGTCGGCTGCTCCAGCAGACCGTCGAGCAGCGTGAACTGTTGGATCAACTGGCCGAGGTCGAGGAGCGGGAACGGGTTCTGCTCGCCGAGGCCATCCACGACGATCCGATGCAGTTGATCATTGCCGTTGCCATGCGGTTGGAGACCCTGGGTCTGCGCCTGGGCGAGCCCGACGATGTCTTCGAAGAACTCATCGAGAGCCTCGAGGCCGCGGTCGATCGGCTGCGCACGCTGATCACCGCGCTCACCCCGCCCGATCTCGACGGCGGTCTGGGCCCGGCGTTGCGCCGGCTCGCGAACGGCATCTTCACCGGCACCGGGACGGTGGTGCACTGTGTCGGTCCCGACCATGTCGCCTTGACGACCGCCCGGAAGCAGACGGCCTACCGGATCCTTCGGGAGGCGCTGGTCAATGCCCGAAGGCATGCGCGGGCCGCGAACGTCGAACTCGCGATCACCTGCGCCGGCTCGTCCGTCGTGATCACCGTGGCCGACGACGGCGTGGGTGCCGATCGGCCGGAATCGACACCCGACCGCCTCGGCCTGGTGACCATGCGGGCTCGCGCGGCGGCCGAGGGTTGCTCGCTCACCGTGCGCAGCGCACCGGGTCGCGGAACGACGGTCACCCTTGTCGTGCCGGCGGACGGACCGAGCGCGTCCGCGGCGTGAGCGGCTGCCCGCGGGTTCGTCCCGCATCGCCCGGATCGGTGGTCCGCGGCCCGGCAATTGGTGCCTTTCGGCGACTGGTTCGCTGACACTTCGGGCACCAGAAAAGGTTTCGGCCGCCGAACTCTGTCGTTCGGACCGGTGTGCCGCACACCAGGCAGGGCTGGTCGGCGCGCCGGTAGACGTACACCTCACCACCGTGCCGGTCCACCCGCGGGGGTCGACCCATGGCCTCCGGGCCGTGCTCCGGCCGGACGGTGTCGACCCGCCCCCGGACGACCGCGTCGTGCATCAGCCCGACCAGGTCCGTCCAGATCGACTCCCACTCCGCCCGGCGCAGCAACCGGCCCGCCATGCCGGGATCGATGCGATGCCGGTAGAGCACCTCGGCGCGGAAGATGTTGCCCACCCCGGCAGCCACCCGCTGGTCCATCAGCAGCAGGCCGATCGGTGACCCGGACGTGTGCACCCGGGCCCAGCCCACCTCCGGGTCGGCGTCCTCGCGCAGCGGATCGGGGCCCAGCCGGTCGGTGATGGCGGCGATCCCGGCCGCATCGATGAGGTGACAGGCCTGCGGCCCGCGCAGGTCCGCGTAGTATCGGTCGTTCTCCAGCCGCCAGCGGATCTGGCCGAGGATCGGCCGGTCGCCGGGGTCGGCCTCGGCAAAGGTCAGTTTGCCGAGCAACCCGAGGTGCACATGCACGCTCCGGTCGCCGATGTGCACGAAAAGGTTCTTCCCGTACGCCTCGGCCGAATTCAGCTGCTGACCGTCGAGCTCGTCGGCCTCATCGGCGAAACGCCCCTGCGGACTGGTCGACCGGACCGCGTGGTCCGCGAACCGGTCGGTGAGCCCGGCCGCCAGGCGATGGGTCACATGGCCTTCAGGCATGCCCGGCAGTCTGCCAGGTGCCCGCCGCCCGCCGGCACCCGAACGAAGCGGGACAGCTCGGCCCGCGCCCGGTCGGCGGGCCGGCCGTCAGGCGGTCACGCGGCCTGCCGGTCCCAGAGGCGTTCGGCCGCCCGGCACATGGTGTGGAAAGCGCCACCCCGAGCCAGCAAGGCATCCGGAGCGCCCTGCTCGATCACCGATCCCCGATCGAGGACGACGACGTGGTCGGCCGCCATCGCCGCGGGCATCCGGTGGGTCATCAGCACCACCGCCCGGTTGGTGAACGATCGCCGGACCCGGTCCACCAGGTCCCGCTCGGCCACCGGATCCAGGGGCGCGGACGGTTCGTCCAGAACGAGCAGCCGGCCGCCGCGGTAAAAGGTGCGGGCCAACGCGATTCGCTGCCACTGACCGCCGGACAGCTCGGCGCCGCCGTCCTGTTCGCGGCCCAGGTCGGTGTCCAGGCCCTCCGGGTACCGGCGCAGGAGGCTCTCGCCGCCGGACTGGGCCAGGGCGGCGCGGATCCGCCCGTCGTCGCCGGGTCGGTGCACGGCCCCGAACGCCACGTTGTCCCGCAGCGTCTCCTGGTAACGCCCGGCGTCCTGCAGCAGGAGGGCGACGTCCGGCCGCCATTGGTCGGCGGCGAGGTGCGCCCGGTCGGTCCCGTCCCACAGCACCCTTCCGCCGGTCGGCACCAGCAACCCGCCCAGGACGGCGGCCAGCGTCGACTTGCCCGAGCCGTTCGCGCCGACGACCGCGACCACCTCACCGGTACGCAGGCGCAGGTCGACGTCGCGCAGGGCCGGGGCGGATGTGCCCGGATAGGTCAGCGTCACGCCGTGCAGGGCGATCTCGAGGGCGCGGTGGGCTCCGGTGCCGCGGACCGGGGCGTCGGGTCGGGCGTCCGGGGTGGGCGGCGCCGCGGCCAGGACGGCGGCATGGTCGTCGACGAACTGGGCCGCTTCCTGTACCTGGCGGATGCCGGTGGCGGCGTCGGCCAACCGGCTGCGCAGGGCCGCCCCGGCCGCGGCGGCCGCGACCGCATCGGGGATCTGCAGGTCGCCGCCGATCAGCAGGACGAGCAGCGCGGCGAAGCCGGCGGCCAGCACCAGTCCGCCGGCGGCCCGCGCCCGCAGCTGCCGCCGGGCCTTGGCCCAGGAGGTGCCGGCGACCTCGCGACAGCGCTCCTGCGACAACCTGCCGTACCGGGCCAGCAGGACCGGGGTCAGCTCCAGGGCCCGGATCTCGGCCGCCCGCTCGCGCCGGGTGAGCAGTCCGGCCAGGTACATTCGCCGGCGTTCCAGCCGGGACAACCCGCGCACGGTCTCGTAGGTCTGCGCGCCGTCCCGGCGCGCGGCCCACCACAGCGGCACGGCCGCCACCACCGCGACCCCGGCCAACCAGGGCTGCACGGTCAGCACGGCAACGGTCAGCGCGGCCGCACCGACCGCACCGGACAGCAGGATCCCCAGGCCCACGGCGAGCTGGGCGGGCCGCACGAGCGACCCGGACTCGACCCGTTTGAGCCGGTCCAACACCTCCGGGCGGTCGAAGTCGGCGAGTGGGATGGTGCCGGCGACCCGAAGCACCTCGATGGTGGTCACGGCGGCCAGCCGTTCGCCGAGCACGGTGGCCAACGCGGGCTGTCCGGACTGGCAGATCGCACCGATCGCCACGGCCGCCATCAGCAACGTCCCTGGCCCCACCAGTGCGTCGAGCGCGGGGCGGCCCGCCGACCCGGACCCGCCGAGCAGGGCCGCGGTGACGAGTTGCAGGCCCGCGATGGTCCCGACCACCGCCACTGCCTCGACGACCTGCACGGCCAGAACGGCGACGAACAACCTGGGCGCGCCCGCCCGGGCGAGCCGGAGACCGCGCCGGAGCAGGCCGAGCAGTCCGGCCCGCTGGTCGCCGGGTTCCGATTCAGGCGGGGACGAGGGCGAGTTCATTGGCCGCGAATCGCGCGAACGCCGCGGTGAGCGGCATGTCCGACATTCCCTCGACGAACAGGAACTGGCCCTGGGGATTGATCTCCAGGAACACCACGGAACCGTCCGGTCGGACCTTGAGATCGAAGATCCCCATCCGCAGGCCGAGCCGGTCCACGACCGACCGCAACGCGTCCTGCAGGGTCGTGCGCAGCGTGACCGGCTCGACCCGCATGTCGCCGGCCAGCCGCCAGTCGAGGGCGGCGCTGCTGATCTTCGCCGCATACACGTCGGGGCCGAACACCTGGACCCGCAGATGCTCGGTACCCGGTATCTCCTCCTGGTAGATCGTCGGCGCCAGGCGCAGCTCGTTCTCGTCGGCCAGCGAATCCGATCCGACCCGGCCGGCCTCCAGACCGGTGCCGAGCAGTCCGGTGAGGGTCTTGCCGATGACGCGCCCGCCCAACTGACGGGTGAACTCGCGGATCGCGGCCGGGTCGTTGCTGACCAGGGTGCGCGGGACGGTAAGCCCGACGGCCCGGGCGATGCGGAGCTGCAGCAGCTTGTTCTGGGCACGTTCGGTGGCGTAGGGGTCGCTGAGCCAGGTCCCGCCGAACGCGGCCAGGAATGCCCCTCGGGTGGCGGCGCGACTGTCCTTGACGACGAGTTGCCGCATGGCCCGGTCGGTGACGTAGTCCGGCACCTCGGGCCGGCCGTGGCACCGGCGCCACCACACCAGGCGCAACCGGGAGATGTCGACCGTGCCACCGTCTTCGGTGGGCAGCGTGGTCATCGTGGGGTTCTCGTTGTCCCAGGTGACGCCGCCGGCCGCCGGGATCCGGTCCGCCGCGACGATGGCGACGTCGACGCCGTGCGTCCGCTCCATCGCCTGCCGGACCAGGTACGCGTGGATGTCGCCTTCCAACGTCACGATTGCCATGTCGGCCATTGCCGCCGTCCTATCCATATGGTCACCGGTGTGCCCGGGAGATTGTCTGATTTCAGGATTGCTTCAGGGGTTCTTCAGGCTCGGCGCGCACTCTCGGGTGCGCACCAAGACCGGCGGGGACCCCGCAGGGTCCCCACCGGTGAGGTATTGCCGTGCTGTATCGGACCGCTTCGCCGCGGTCTACTCGTCGCAGTCGTCCCAGCCGTCGTCGCAGCCGGAGATGGAGCCGCCCGGCCACTTCGGCCGCGCCATCTGCGGTAGCGAGGCGAAAGCCCGCTTCTCCCAACGATCGAGCCGCTCGGGGTGGACGTATCCCTCGTGCGTCCGGGTGAACCGGCCCGCGACGGGGGCAGTCGGCATCGCCAACATTCCTTGACCTCCTGGATGATGTTCCGGACCTTGTGTCCGGCAACGTGAATCAGGAGATCCGCGGTGGCGGCGCGATACACCCGGGCGGAAATTCACCGAGATTCGTTGTCCCCGTGCGCTGACGGAGAACCGGAGCCGAACACTCCACCGGGGAGAGCGTTTCACCGGCGGTCAGGACGGGACACCCCGTTCCTGAATCTGTCGTGGCGTCGACCTGCGTTCGCCGGTCTCGGTCGCGCCCGCCCAGACCGGCACCCGATGAGGGCCGGCCCGACCGGGGTGGGATCATCAACCGATGGCCACCCCCGATGCGCAGACCATCGCATACCCGGCTCCGGGCTCGCGGCCCTACCGACGGGACGCCGAGCACCTGGTCCCGCACGTGGTCGTGCTCTTCGGCGCCACCGGGGACCTGGCCCGCCGCAAACTGCTGCCCGGGCTCACCCACCTGTCGCTGTCCGCGCTCACGCCCGAGATCCAGGTGGTGGCCACCTCCCTGGAGGACATGGACACCGAGCAGTTCCGCGACTTCGCCAGGCAGGCCGTCGCCGAGTTCAGCTCGCGCCCCAAGGACATCGAGAACTGGGACACGTTCGCCGGACGGCTGCGCTACGTGCCGCAGGGCGCCGGGCCGGAGGCGCTCGCCCGCGCGGTGGCCGAAGCCGAGGCTGCCCTCGGCCCGGGGGTCTGCCGCCTGCACTATCTCAGTGTGCCGCCCAAGGCCGCACTGGCCGTCGTGAAGATGCTGGACGAGGCGAAGCTGGTCGAGCGCGCCCGGGTGGTGATGGAGAAGCCGTTCGGAACCGACCTGGAGAGCGCGGTCCGGCTCAACCAGCAGTTGCACGAGGTCTTCGACGAGAGCCAGATCTTCCGGATCGATCACTTCCTGGGCAAGGAGGCGGCGCAGAACATCCTTGCCTTCCGGTTCGCCAATGGCCTGTTCGAGCCGATCTGGAACCGCAACTTCATCGACCACATCCAGATCGACGTGCCCGAGACCCTGGGCCTGGACAAGCGGGCCGGCTTCTACGAGTCGACCGGCGCGTACAAGGACATGGTGGTGACCCACCTGTTCCAGGTGATGGCGTTCGTCGCGATCGAGCCGCCGACGGCTCTGGAGCCGCGGGCGATCAGCGAGGAGAAGAACAAGGTCTTCCGCTCGATGCTGCCCATCGATCCGGCCGACGTCGTCCGCGGCCAGTACAACGGCTACCGCCAGGAGGACGGCGTCTCCCCGGACTCGGAGACCGAGACCTTCGTCGCCCTCAAGTGCGGCATCGACAACTGGCGGTGGGCCGGCGTGCCGTTCTACCTCCGCACGGGCAAGCGGATGGCCGAGGGTCAGCGGATCATCTCGATCGCATTCCGGGAGGCACCGAAGAGCATGTTCCCGCCGGGGTCCGGCGTCGGGCTGCAGGGCCCGGACCACCTGACGTTCGACCTCGCCGACGAGACCAAGGTGTCGCTGTCGTTCTACGGCAAGCGCCCCGGGCCCGGGATGAAGATGGACAAGCTGAGCATGCAGTTCTCCGCGCACGACACCGAGCGGGCCGGTGATGTACTCGAGGCCTACGAGCGGCTGATCCTGGACGCGATGCGCTGTGACCACACCCTGTTCACCACCGCGGAGGGGATCGAAAGCCTCTGGGATCGTTCGATTCCACTGCTTGACAATCCGCCGCCGGTCAAGCCCTATGCGGCCGGTACCTGGGGTCCCAACGCGATCCATCAGCTGATCGCGCCGCACGCCTGGCGCCTGCCGTTCGAGCGCGTCTGGCGCGAGGCCCGCTGATCCGGCTCCGCTCCGCCGGGCACGGCAGAGCCGTTGGCGCCGAGCCGAACGCCGTGCGGCCCGATCGGCAGTGGTCGGGCCGCACGGCGTTCAGGTCGCGCCGGTTCAGCGCAGGTCGAACCGGTCCAGGTCCATGACCTTGCTCCAGGCCGCGACGAAGTCGGTGACGAACTTGGCCCTCGCGTCGTCGGCGGCGTACACCTCGGCCACCGCCCGCAGCTCGGAATTCGAGCCGAAGACCAGGTCGGCGCGGGTGCCGGTCCACCGCCCATCACCGGATACGAACGTCGACGACGTGTCGTCGGCGGGTTTCCACTCGGTGTCGTAGTCGAGCAGGTTGACGAAGAAGTCGTTCGTCAGCACGCCGGGCCGCTCCGTCAGCACGCCCAGCGACGAGCCGTCCCAGTTCGCCCCCAGCACCCGTAGTCCGCCGACCAGCACGGTCATCTCGGGCGCCGACAGGGTCAACAGGTTCGCCCGGTCGACCAGCAGGTACTCGGCGGGCAGCTTGTTGCCCTTGCCGTAGTAGTTGCGGAAACCATCGGCCACCGGCTCCAGGTAGCCGAACGAGGCGACATCGGTCTGCTCGGCGCTCGCGTCCACCCGGCCGACGGTGACCGGCACCGGGACGGCGAAGCCGGCCGCTGCGGCGGCCTTCTCCACCGCAGCCGCGCCGGCGATGACGATCAGGTCGGCCAACGACACCGGCTTGGCATACCCGTCGGCAACGCCCTGCAGCGTGCGCAGGACAACCGCCAGCTGGTCGGGATTGTTGACCTCCCAACCACTCTGCGGTTCCAGGCGGATACGACCACCGTTCACCCCACCGCGCTTGTCGCTCCCCCGGAACGACGCGGCGGCCGCCCAGGCCGTGGAGACGAGCTGAGGCACGGTCAGCCCGGATTCCAGCACGGCGGCCTTGAGCGCGGCCACGTCACTCTCGTCCAGCGGCTCACCCGTCGCGGCCGGCAGCGGATCCTGCCAGATCAGCTCCTCGGTGGGCACCTCAGGCCCGAGATACCGGACCAGCGGGCCCATGTCGCGGTGGGTCAGCTTGAACCAGGCCCGCGCGAACGCATCCGCGAACGCGTCCGGGTCGGCCAGGAAGCGGCGCGAGATCTGCTCGTACACCGGATCGACGCGCAGCGCCAGGTCGGAGGTCAGCATGCGCGGCTCGCGCTTCCCGTCGCCGAACGCCTCCGGCACCATGTCCGCGCCACCGCCGTTGACCGGTCGCCACTGGTGCGCGCCGGCCGGCGATTCGCTCAGCTCCCATTCGTAGCCGAACAGGATGTGGAAGAACTCGTTGTCCCACCGGGTCGGATGGTAGGTCCAGGTCACCTCGAGACCGGAGGTGATCGCGTCGGCGCCGACGCCGGTGCCATAGCTGCTCTTCCAGCCCAGACCCATCTGCTCGATCGGCGCGCCCTCGGGTTCGGCGGACACCGCGTCGGCCGGACCGGCTCCGTGGGTCTTGCCGAAGGTGTGGCCACCGGCGATGAGCGCGACGGTCTCCTCGTCGTTCATGGCCATCCGTCCGAACGTCTCACGGATGTCCCGCGCCGAGGCGAGCGGATCCGGATTGCCGTTCGGGCCCTCGGGGTTCACGTAGATCAGGCCCATCTGCACCGCGGCCAGGGGTCCCTGCAATTCCCGGTCACCGGTGTATCGCTCGTCCCCGAGCCACGTGGTCTCCGGGCCCCAGTACACGTCGTTGTCCGGCTCCCAGACGTCCTCCCGGCCGCCGGCGAAGCCGAACGTCTTGAATCCCATGGTCTCCAGCGCGACGTTGCCGGTCAGCACCATCAGATCGGCCCAGCTGATCCGCTTGCCGTACTTCTTCTTCACCGGCCACAACAGCCGGCGGGCCTTGTCCAGGCTGACGTTGTCCGGCCACGAGTTCAGCGGTGCGAACCGCTGCTGGCCGGCACCCGCCCCGCCGCGACCATCGTGCACCCGGTAGGTCCCCGCGCTGTGCCAGGCCATCCTGATCATCAGCGGGCCGTAGTTGCCCCAGTCGGCCGGCCACCAGTCCTTGGATTCGGTCAACACCGCGGCGATGTCCGCCTTGAGCTCGGCCAGGTCCAATGACAGGAACGCGGTCCGATAGTCGAAGTCGTCGTCCATCGGGTTGGCCACCCGCGGATTCTTCGCCAGGATCTTCAGATTCAGACTCTCGGGCCACCACTCGCGGTTGGGGTCGCCGGCCGTCGGGTACGGCAGTGCGTCGTGCACCACCGGGCACGTGCCGGCCGCCTCCTCGGGCTCGTTCATCTCGCTGAGCACGGCGTCGTCATGACGGGTGTCGGACACGCTCACGTCCTTTCGGGTTGGGAATCAGGAATCGGCGGAAGCGCAGGCGGGGCAGCGACCCCAGTACACGACCTCGGCCTCGTCGACGACGAACCCCTGGCCGGTGGCTGGCGTCAGGCAAGGAGCGTGGCCGATGGCGCAATCGACGTCGACGATCACGCCGCAGGATCGGCAGATCAGGTGATGGTGGTTGTCACCGGTGCGCGCCTCGTACCGGGCAACGGTTCCGGCGGGCTCGATGCAGCGCAGCAGCCCGGCGCCGGTCAGCGTGCGCAGCGCGTCGTAGACGGCCTGATGCGACAGGTCCGGAACGCTCCCGCGGGCGGCGTCGATGATCGACGCGGTGTCCGCGTGCGGGTGCCGGCTGACCGCGGTGAGGACGGCGACCCGCTGCGCGGTGACCCGCAGGCCGACGGCGCGGAGCTGCCGCTCGACGTCGGTCCCCCGGTTCATGGGTGCGATGCTACCCCTTGTCTTGAATGAGTCAAGACAAGGGCTGGGCCATGGCGAGGCTGCTTTGTGCCGGGACGGCTGACCGCCGTCCGGGGATCAGTGCGCGGCCTCGTAGGCCTCGACGATCGTCTTGGAGATCCGCCCGCGCTCCGAGACTTCGAAACCGTTTTCCTTCGCCCACACGCGGACCGCATGCGAATGGTCGCGGTCCGCCCGCCCGGCGGAATCCGAGCGACGCGGCCGGGCCGCTCGCCCGCCGCCGACCGGCCGGGCCGCGGCGACGAATTTTCCGAGCACGCTTTCCAGCTCTTCCCGATGGGCGGCGTTCAGGTCTATTTCGAAGGACGCGTCGCCCAAGCCGAATGCGCAGGTCAGCACATCATCGGTCGAGCCGTCGATATCGTCGACCAGGGTCGTTACAGTTTTGGTGGCCACAGGTGCGATGGTAATGCGCCGGGCGAGGGCGGCGACGATACGACCCACCGCCAATCCGCCGGTCGCCGGGCGAATGACCCCCGAGCCCTCGACCGCACGGGCGGCTCAGGTGATGCCGACGTCGGCGAAGGCCTGCTCGATCGCGGCCACCTTCGTCGCGCGCCGTTCGGCCGGCAGGGACCGGAAGAGCGTCCGGCCGCTGGCCAGGACCGCGCGCCGGCTGTCGACGAACTGCGAGGTGCGGGACAGCCGCTGGGTCAGCGCGAGGTAGAACACGGCCGCGACCTCGGCCGGGGTGAGCGCGAGGCCGCCGTTCTGGTCCCGCGCCGTCAGCAGGTTGAAGGCCGCCTTGTTATGGATGCCGCTGTTGACGTGGACGCCGCCCCAGTCGCCCCGGCGGGTGTTGGGCAGCGCCTTGAAGTCCCGCATGTGCGCCGGTTGGTCGAACCGGGCGGGGTCGGACAGATCGCGGAAGGGCCGGTCGTCGGGCAGCAATCGCTCGCCGAGCAACCAGTCCCAGGTGGCCGTGTCCTCGATGCCGAGGTTGGCGACGATGGTGCCGAAGATGTCCGAATAGGATTCGTTCAGCGCACCGGGCTGAAATGCATACTCGAGCCTGCACGTCCGGTCGGTCACCCCGTGGAACATCTCGTGCGCGACGACATCGACATTCGCCGAAAGGGTCCGTAGCCCGTTCGGGTGCAGAATCTGGCCGTACACCATCTGCTTGCCGTTCCAGAAGGCGTTGGCCCATTGGTTGTCTCCGGGGCTCTCACTGGCGACGACGCAGTTGATCGAGGATGCCATCAGGCCACCCGCGCCGTCGATGTTGTTGCGTCGCAACACCGTCCGCAGGAAGTCGGACACCGTGACGGCGTTCGCGTGGGCGCTGACCGCCGCCGGCGACCAGTCCGGCGGGCTGCCGATGGCCTGCCCGGGCAGGAGGGAGCCGCCGACATCGGGATCCTGGAAACCGAAGTCGAAGGTGGCCACGTTGTGCACCGGGTCGTGCAGCTCGTACCCGGCGCCGGCGGCGGACACCAGGAAAGTCCGCCGGACGCCGAACGAATCGACCGCGGTCTGTTCCTCGGCGGCCATGCTCGGGGTGCGGGGAAGGAGCCGGACGACCACGCCATCGTGGGCGTCCACCACGAAGTCCATGTAGTGCGGCGGCTCGAGCCGGGATTCCCCGGCCGACGTCGGCTCGGCGACCCGATCCAGCCGTACGGGTACGTCCTGCACCAGGTAGACCAGCCGCCAACGCCGGGCGGCCGAGTCGTAGTAGTAGTTCAGCCGCGGCACGACCCCGTCCAGTTCAGGCGCGTAACCGTCGGGCTCCGCGGCGACCGCGGCCAGAGCGGCGGCCGGCGACACGCTCGCCACCGGGTCGACGCCGGTCGGCTCGCCCATCGCCGAGTCGAGGCCCACCAGGTTGTTCGATTCGTCCAGTTCGACCGTCACCAGCGAGCCGTACACCGGGATGTCGTTGATCGTCTGGCGGAACTTCACCGTCCGCGTGCCGGTCAGCGGTACGGTCTCGGTGCCGATCGTCTTGAACCGGCTGGCGGCGCCGTCCGCGGCCGGGGTGGTGAACGTCGGAGTCGCCGCGCTGGCGAGTGCGCGATCCAGGTAGTCGCGGGCCGCCGTCTCCGGGTCCACGGCCGCGCCGGGGTCGGCACCGGCCAGGCGGTAGTGGCCCACCCCACCGGGTTCGGATTGCAGGCGATCGACCAGCCCGGACGCCGCCTCGTCGAAGGCGTGCACCGAAAAGGACGACAGACCATTGTTTGCGGTTGGTTCGTCGGGCATGGGACCCCCTGGTCGTGCCGCAGCCCGAGCCGGCGGTGCCGTCGTTCGCCGGGCGGCTCGGTGGGATGAAACGGACATTAGCACTCGAGTGTCATGGGGTCGACACAGATTCCGGCCCGGCCGACTCGGTAGCATCGGGACGATGACGGATTCGGATGCCTTGAGGGTCGGGGACCGCGACCGCGAGCAGGCGGTCCTGTTGTTGCAGGACGCGGTCGGCGGCGGTTACCTGGATCTCGACGAGTTCGAGGAACGTTCTCGGACGGTGTATGGCGCCAGGACCCGCGGCGAGATCCGGATCGCCCTGGCCGATCTACCCGAGGCCGCCACGATGTTCCCGTCCGCCATCCCCGCTCGCGCCGCGTCGACGTTCGACTCGCTCGATGTCGACTGGACGACCGTCAAACGCAAGGGCGGTTGGCGGGTGCCGGCCCATCTGGTCATCTCCGGCTCGATGGGCACGGCCGACCTGGACCTGCGGGCGGCGGAGTTCCCGCCGGGCGGGTGTGTCATCGAGGTGGCGGCCGCCTGGAGCACGGTGCGGATCCGGCTCGGCCCGTCGGCGACCGTCCGCACCACCGAATTCGAGGGCGGATCGATGTCCACCCTCAAGGACAAGGCCGGCCCACCAACGGTTCCCGGCGGTCCGGTGATCGACGTCCGCGGGCGGGCCAACTGGACGTCCGTCGTGCTGCGTCGGGCGTAGTCGCGCAGTCCGGTCCGCGGCGACCAGCAGGATCGACCATCGGCTACGTGCCGGCGAGGCGGCGCAGTACCGGGTCCAGCGGGCCCGGCGCGCCGAGCATGAATGAACTGATGCCGAGCTCCGCACGCAGGAACTGGAATTTCTCCGCCAGCCGGCCCGCCGAGCCGATGAACAGGTGCGGTGAGTCGAGCACCTCACGTTCGGTGAGTTCGGTGCCGGTCCGCTCGCGCAGGGCGGCGATCACGGTGGCCACCTCACCGGGGAGGTCGTCGGTCAGCACCGGCGGCCACGCCGATGGGTAGACGTTCAGCTCCAGGTCGGCGAACCTCGCGCCGGCCGCCTCCGCCACCCACGCGATCTTCTCGCGGGCGGCGTCCAGGGTCAGCGATCTGGCATCCAGGCCCCGCGGGCCGATCCGGGGCGCCAGGCCCACGATGTCCGCCTCCCGCGCCGCCAGCGTCAGGGTCCGGCGCCCGCCACCTCCGATGAGCACCGGCGGGTGTGGCTGCTGACAAGAGCTCTCCCCGGTGTAGCCGGTGATCCGGTAGTGCTGTCCGGTGAACGAGAACTCCTGGCCCGTGAAGCAGCTCTTCAACACGGTGACCGCCTCGGCCAGGCGGGCCTGCCGGACCGGCGTCGGATCGAAGGTCAGCCCGATCGCCTCGTACTCCGGCCGGTTCCAGCCGGCACCGATCGCCACGTCGAGCCGGCCCCCGGACAGCACGTCGACGGCGGCCAGATCCTGGGCCAGCACCACCGGGTGCCGCAGGTCGTTGTTGAGCACGAAGGCGCCGACCCGCAGCGTCGTCGTCGCGGCCGCGATGGCGGTCATCGCGACGACCGGTGACAGCTGGCCCATCAGGTGATCGGGGATCACCAGGGCGTGATAGCCCAGGGCCTCGGCCCGGCGAGCCCGGTCGGCCAGCTCGGCGCCCGGCACGATCTCGCGGGCGTCGGCCAGGAAGTGGAACGGGCGCATCCACCCATTGTCCCCCGGCCCCGGAGCGATCGGACCAGAGTCAGGTCTCCAGCTCCCGGTAGTAGTACAGAAGCGGTACGTCGTCACCGGTCTCGGTGTTGCGGTAGCCGTGCCGCCGGTAGAATCGGGGGGCTCCCCCGCCGTCCCCGTCGACGTTGATCTCGACCACCGCACCACCGCGGCGGCGAACCTCGTCCTCGGCGGCGGCCAGCAGCCGCGAGCCGAGACCGGCACCGCGCCGCCCGGGTGCGACGTACAGCTCGTCCAGCGTGGCCACGAAGCCGTCGTACCAGACGCTGGTCCGCAGCGTCATCAACGCGACGCCCACCACTGGTTCACCGGCCAGCACGGCAAACGTCGTGCCGCCGGCCAGCAGCCGCAGCAGACGCCGGGTCAGGACGTCGATCGCCGGTGTGGGAGTGCCGTATTCGGTGTTGAAGTCGTGCAGCAGGCGGGCGACGGTGGCCGCGTCGTCGGCCACCGCCATCCGGATCGGCGTGGGTGCGTCATCGGCAGCGGGCATGCCGTCAGCATGCCGGAACCGGCCGCGCCCGGACCTCCGACCCGGGGCGGCGTACCGTCGCGCCCGTGCCCGAGCTGCCCGAGGTGGAGTCCGCGCGTCGCGTCCTGGCCGACGGCGCGCTGCAGCGCCGGATCGTCGACGTCGACGACCACGACGACTACGTCAGCCGGCCGCACGCTCCCGGCGAGCTCCGCTCGGCGTTGCTCGGACGGTGCTTCACCGCCGCCCGGCGGCGCGGAAAGTCGCTGTGGCTGACCACATCCGGTGATGACCACGACGGCCCCGATCTCGGGTTGCACCTGGGGATGAGTGGCATCGTGGTCGTCACCGGGACCGACCGGCCCGGTGACCCGGCCGGTGATCTCGTGGGTGGCGACTACCGCCGCGACCGGGAGAAGTTCGTCGATCGCGGCGCGTACCAGCGGTTCGCGGTGACGTTCGCCGACGGGGGCGGTGTCCGGCTGCTCGATCCGCGCCGGCTGTCCCGGGTTCGGCTCGATCCGGACATCGACGCGCTCGGCCCGGATGCCCTCGGGTTGTCACCGGCGGCCTTCCGGGCGGCCCTGACAGCCGGCCGCCGCGTGTCGACGGCCCCGATCAAGGCGCGGCTGCTGGACCAGTCGGTGCTCGCCGGCGTCGGTAATCTCCTGGCCGACGAGGCACTCTGGCGGGCGAAGATCAACCCGGCCCGCGGGGTGCACACCTTGCGCCGGGCCGACATCGACCGGCTGGGCCGATCACTGCAGGGCGCGTTGAACGACGCCGTCGCCCACGGTGGCGTGCACACCGGAACGGTGATCGCCTTTCGCCGGGCCGGGGAACGGTGCCCGCGGTGTGGTGGCCCCATGGTGTCCGGCACCGTCGGTGGCCGGACCACGTGGTGGTGTGCCCGGGAGCAGCGACCCCTCGCCCCGGGCCGACCGGCGGCGGGATGACGCCGGGTCAGGCGGCCCGGAGCTGCAGCAGATCGAACCGCCACCGGCCGTTCATCTCCGCCGGCCGCGTGCGGCCGACGCGCGCCGGGCGATGCGCGCGGACCGGGCCGTCCAGGCGGACCTGGTCAAAGCCCATCCGCTGGCTGCGCATCGCGATGATCGTGGAACTCGGGTCGAACAACATGGCGGGTCCTCCGTCTCTGTACCGCTACAGAATCTCTGTACCGCTACAGTAGAGCGACCGGCTTTACCGGTCAAGCCCGGCGTGGCTAGAATTCTGGTGACTCACGCCACCACGGGCGGGGCGCCGAGGGAGGCCGCATGGGGCGGGTGACGCTGCAGACGGTCGCCGACGCGGTCGGCGTCAGCCGGATGACCGTCTCGAATGCGTTCTCCCGTCCCGATCAGCTCTCCGCCGAACTGCGGGATCGCATCCTGGCCGCGGCCGCGGAGTTGGGCTACGTCGGACCCGACCCGGCGGCCCGGGCGCTCGCCCGCGGCTCGACCGGGGTCGTCGGCGTCGTGTTCACCACCGAACTGCGCATCGCCTTCTCCGACGACGTGGCGGCCGCCTTCCTGGGCGCGATCGTCGACGGGCTGGCGCCGTCCGGCCTGTCCCTCGCCTTGCTGAAGACCGGGGAGACCGGTGGCCGGATCCCCACCCGGGACGTGCCGATGGACGCGACGCTGGTGTTCAGCTGTGCCCCGGGTACCAGGGAGCTGGACTGGCTGGTCCGGCGCGGGCTGCCGCTGGTGTTCGTCGATCAGCAGCCCCAGCCCGGCATCCCGTCGGTGAACGTGGACGATCGCGGCGGCGCCCGGCTCGCCGCCGAGCATCTGATCGAGCTCGGACACCGGCGGATCGGCATCGTCACGATGGGCGGGGCGGAGCCGTTCGGGCGGCAGGCCGCAGGCGCGGCCCCGCTCGGTGTGTACGTCACCGATCAACGGATGTCCGGTTGGCACGACGCGCTGGATGCCGCGGGCATCGAACCGGTGGTGGTGCGGCAACCGAAGGTGCCCTACCAGCCGCAGGAGTACGGGCGGCGAGCGCTCGATCTGCTGCTGGATGCGGACCCGGACCTGACCGCGGTTCTGTGCTTCGCCGACTCGCTCGCGCATGGGGTGCTGCTGGCGGCGCAGGATCACGGGCTGGCGGTCCCGGATGACCTTTCGGTTGTCGGCTTCGACGACAATGCTCTGGCTCCCAGCCTGCGCCTGACCACGGTGCACCAGGACGTCGACGAGAAGGGTCGCCGGTCGGCCGCCGCGCTGGTGCGGGCGGCGGAGCGAAAGTCCTCGCCGCGCAACGGCTCCGCGGCGGCTGCGGACCCGGCACAGGTGGTCCTGCCGACGCGCCTGGTGATCCGCGGGAGCACCGCCCCGCCGCGCTCGTCCCGGCGACGGACCCGGCGCGGGTCCTGATCGCGCCGCGGCCAGGCGCCGATGAGGACCGGAGCGGGATCAACGCAGCCGCAGCGGCGGCATCTGCAGGACGGTGCTCCCGAGGCCGAGCGGCCCGGTCAGGTCGGCCACCCGCGGCACGGTCGGCGCGAGACCCGCGCGCGGGTCGGCGGAATTCCTGGGCCGGCTCAACCTGGCCAGCGGGCCAAGGTGCACGGCCGGGCGAACCGGTGCGTCGTCGGGGAGTCCGGCCCGGGATCGGGCGAGTTGCACCGCGTCCCGCAGTCCGCCCAGGCTGTCCACCAGGCCGGCCGCCAGCGCGTCGCGCCCGGTCCATACCCGGCCTCGGGCGACCTTCTCGATCTCCGCCGCCGGGCGGCCGCGGCCGTGGGCGACCTTGCCGACGAAATCCTGGTAGACCGCGTCCAACGCGGCGGCCAGGCGCTGCTGCTCGTCGTCGTCGAAGCCGCGCCGGGACGAGAACATCAGGGCGTGCTCGCCGCGGGCCACCGCGCCCGTCGTCAGGCCGACCTTCCGCAACAGGCCCTGGGTCACCATCTTGCCGCCGAAGACCCCGATCGAACCGGTCAGCGTCGCGGGCAGCGCGACGATCCGGTCCGCCGGGCAGGCGATGTAGTAACCGCCGGACGCCGCGACGGCGCCCATCGCGACGACGACTGGTTTGCGCTGCTGCAGCAGCACCACCTCTCGCCAGATCGTCTCGGACGCCACCGCCGACCCACCCGGCGAGTCCACCAGCAGCACCACCGCGCGGACCCGGTCGTCGGCGGCGGCGGCCCGCAGCGACGCACCGACCGTGTCGCTCCCGGCGGTGCGCCCCAGCGGGCTGCGCCGGGAGCGCCCGGACGCGATGGCCCCGCGCACCTGCACGAGCGCGACGTGGCCGGCCGGCCGTCGTGGCGGCCGGATCCGGCGGCGGGGCCGCCACCGGTCCGCGAACAGCAGCTCGGCCGGGCCGCCGATCCGCTTGCGCATCGCGGCCAACGCCTCGTCCCGGTAGCCGAGCCGGTCGATCAGGCCGGCGTCCCGAGCCGCCGGTGCCAGGTGCGGGCCCCGGTCGATGAGCTCCCGCACCACGGCCGGGTCCAGCCGGCGACCCTGCGCTATCGTCTCGACGGCGTCATCGAAGACCGACTCGACCAACCGGTCCAACGCCGCACGATGAGCCGGGGTGAAGTCGGTCCCCATGATCCGGTCGGCGGCGTTCTTGTACTCGTAGCGCTGCTCGAACTGTGGCTCCATCCCCAGCTTGTCGAGCGCGCCGCGCAGGAACGTGGTCTCCAGGCCGACGCCGAGCAGGCCGAGTTCACCACCGGGCTGCAACCACAACTCGTCGAATGCGGTCGCCAGCACGTAGCCGGCCATCGCCCCGGGCTGTTCGGCGAACGTCTCCGCCCATGCCACCGTCGGCTTGCCGCCGGCCGCGAACGCGCGCAGCGCCGTCCGCAACTCCTGCATCGCCGGCCACGGCGCGGCCCCGCCGACCCGCGCGATCAACCCGGCGACCCGTGGATCGTCGGCGGACCGGTGCAGGGTCCGCAGGGTCGACCGCAGGTCGCGCCGGCCGCGGTGGCGCAGCCGGGACAACGGATCGTCCTGTTCCAGTTCCACCGGCCACTCGGTGAGGTCGAGCTCGAGCAGGATCCGTCGCCGGCGCAGGACATCCATACCTGGAAACCGTACGCGGGCCGTCGGCGTCCAGGACCCGGTTAGGCGCCGCCGGAGCCGGCCGCCGCCCGGAACCGGTGCGCCCACGCGGCGAGGTCGCCGCGTTCGATCGCGCACGCCAGCAGGTCCGGGAAGGCATCCGGGGTGCAGGCGACGGCCGGCACGCCGATGTCCGCCAAGGCGGCGGCGTGTCCCCGGTCGTACGACGGCGCCCCGGAATCGGACAGGGCCAGCAGCACGATCACCTGCACGCCGGCCAGCTTCATCGCGTTGACCCGGCGGACGAGTTCACCGGCGATGCCGCCCTCGTACAGGTCAGAGATCAGCACGAAGACGCTGTCGGCGGGTGCGGTGATCAGATCCTGGCAGTAGGCGACGGCGGCGTTGATGTCGGTGCCGCCACCCAGCTGGGTGCCGAACAGCAGTTCGACCGGATCGTGCAGCACATCGGTGAGGTCGACGACCTTGGTGTCGAACACCACCAGCGACGTGCGCAGGGCGCGGATGCCGGCCATCACCGCGCCGAAGATGGCGGCGAAGACGACGGACTCGCCCATCGAACCGGACTGGTCGATCGCCACGACCACGTTGCGTTGCACCAGGTTCTGTCGCCGGCCATAGCCCACCAGGCGCTCCGGGACCACCGTGCGGTGGTCGGGCAACCAGTTCTTCAGGTTGGCGGAAATCGTTCGGGGCCAGTCGATGTCGCTGTGCCGCCGGGGACGTCGGGTGCGGGCGGACCGGTTCAGCGCCCCGTGCACGGCCGATCTGGTGCGGTCGGCGATCTGGCGCTCGATCTGCTCGACGACCTTCGCCACCACCGAACGGGCGGTGGCCCGGGATTTCTCGGGCAGCAGCCGGCTCATCGAGATCAGCGTGGCCACCAGGTTGACGTCCGGCTCCACGGCGTCGAGGAGCTCCGGTTCCAGCAGCAACTGGTGCAATTGCAGCCGGTCCACGGCGTCCCGTTGCATCACCTGCACGACCGGCGATGGGAAGTAGCTCCGGATGTCGCCGAGCCAGCCGACCACCCGCGGCGCCGAAGCGCCCAGGCCGGCGGCTCGGGGGGCCCCGTTCTCTCCCGGTCCCCGGTTGTCGTACACGGCCGCCAGGGCGGCATCGATGCGCTCGTCGTCGCCGGACAGCGACACCGTCGACGTGTCGGCACCGGTGTCATCCGGACCGATCAGCAGCCGCCAGCGCCGCAACCGTTCCGCCTCGTCGATCACGGCGCGCCCCCGAGCAACAGTCTGGCCGTGGCCAGCACGTCGCGCGCCCGGGTCAGGTCCGGGCCGGTGACGGCCATGGTCGGGGGCCCGGACCCGGACAGGGAACCGGCCGCCCGCATCAGGTTCCCCCGCTCGGCCGGTGCGAACGTGCCGAACCCGCGCCGCAGCAGGGGCGCGATCTCCAGGAACTCCCCGCCGGTCAGGCTCCGCACCCACCGGTCGAGCACGCCGAGCAGGGCGTCGTCATGGATCAGCAGCAGCGCCCCGCCGGCGGTGAACCCTTCGGCCCACTGGGCCCGCTCGGTCGCCGAGGAGCCGCCGGAGAGCGCGGCGTGCAGCCGGTCGGCGGCCGCCGGGCGGGGCAGGATGCCCGCGTCCATCAGCAGCCGGACGATCCGGCCGGCCAGCAGCGGCGGCAGGTCGGGCCGGCGTCCGGCCGCGGCCAGCGCGGCATACCAGCCATCGCGCGCCGGACCGTCCGGCAGCAGCGGCACCACCCCGTGGGTGGCCTCGAGGGGCGCGCGGATCTCCCGGGCCGCGTCGTCGCCGAGCCCGCCGAGGGCGGCCGGCAGCCCGGCACTGATCCGGGTGAGCACGGCCTGGGCGACGACCGAGACGGCAGCGGTGTCCGAGCCCCGGACGGTGCCGTACCGCTGGGCCCGGATCAGCGGGGGCAGCGCCTCGAGCAGGACGGCGACATCGGTGGTGCCGGCGGCGAACCGGTCCAATCGGTCGAGCAGCTCGGTCATGGCGTCGGGCAGATCGGCGGTGATGCCGTCGGCGATCGCCGCGGTGCAGGCCGCCAGGGTGTCGGCCCGGTCGATCAGCCGACGGGTCGCCGCCGCCTGAACCGTGGTGCCCCAGACGGAGGCCTCGATCAGCCGGACCGACAGCTCCGGCTGCCATGCGACGGTCCAGCCCTCCTTGAAGGTGCCGGTCCCGGCGACCTCGGCGGGCGATGCCCAGTCCACGCCCAGGATGGCCAGCCGCCGCCACAGGTGCGACTTGCGCAGATCGTTCCCGGCCCGCAGGTCGAGGGTGACCTCCCGTTCCGCGGCGTCGAACTTGAGCCGCAGCGTCCGTGCCGTCGAGCGCATGTCCGATTCCAGTGGCACCATCGGGGCCGAATCCGGTACCCGGCCGAGCTCCTCGCCGACGACGGCGTCGCGGAGCACGAGATCGACGGCCAGTTCGTTACCGTCGCACAGCACGGCCCGGGTGGCGTCGATGACCTCGGGCAGACCGGGTTCGGGCCGGTCCCGCAGGTGGGCCAGCGTGCGGGCCAGCCGCACGGACTCGATGACGTGCGCGGTGGAGGTCGGCAGGTCGTGTGCCCGCAGCACCCCGGCGGTCCGCGTCAACCACCGTTCGAGCGGGTGATCGACCGCGGTGAACAGGTGCCGGTACCAGCCTGGCGAACCGATTCCGGCGCCGTAGCCGGAGGTGGCGGCGAGCCGGGAGTGGGTCCAGGGCACCCAGGTGACGGTGACCTTGGCCGTGGCCGGCCGGCGCAGCAGCGCGTTGTCGGCGGTCGCCGTCGGCGGACGGCCCGGCAGGGTGCCCGCCAGGGCCGGGGCGTGCCAGGCCCCGCAGACCACGGCCACCCGCTCGGCGCCCGATCTGAGCGCGGCGCGCAGCACCTTGCGCATGTGCGCCTCCCGGCGCAGCGTCCGCTCGTCGGTCTCCGGGCGGTCGGCGCGGACCGCCGTCATCGCCTCGGTCACGGCGGCGAACGTGTCGAACGCGTCGCCCGGCCGGCGACTTTCGATGACGTCGTCCCACCAGCGCTCGGCGTCGTCGTAGCCGGCGGCCCCGGCGAGCAGCGCGATCGGGTCGGTCCGAACGGTGGAACTGGTCGCGGCGGAACGGTTCTCGTCGGCGAGCAGCACGCCCGCCGGCAGATCCATGAATGCCACCGGGACACCGTGCCCGGCCGCCCAGTGCACCGCCTGCCATTCCGGGGAGAAGACCGCGAACGGCCAGAACGCGGCCGCCCCCGGTTCGTCGTTGCGGTACGCGAGCAGCGCGACCGGCGGCACCAGCTCCGGGTCGGCGGCAAAGGCGACCAGCGGGTTCGCCTCGACGGGCCCTTCGATCAGCATCCGGTCGGGTTTCCACTGCTGCAGCGCGGTCCGCACGGCGCGCGCCGAGCCGGGCCCGTGGTGCCGGATCCCGAGCACCCGGACGGTCGCATCGATACCGCTCATCAGCCGGTCATCCGGACCGCAGGCCGCGCGCCGTCATCCGGTGACCTCCCGGCAGGCCCGGTAGAAGTCGCGCCAGTCGGCGCGTTCCCGGACCACGGCCTCCAGGTATTCGGTCCAGGCGATCCGATCGGCCACCGGGTCCTTCACCACTGCCCCGACGATGCCGCCGGCGACGTCCGCGGCTCGCAGCACCCCGTCGCCGAAGTGGGCGGCCAAGGCCAGTCCCCCGGTGACCACCGAGATGGCCTCGGCCGTGGACAGGCTGCCGCTGGGCACCTTGAGCGAGGTGCGGCCGTCCTCGGTGAGCCCGGCCCGGAGCTCCCGGAAGACGGTGACCACCCGGCGGATCTCCGCGGTCGCCTCGACCGCGGGCGGCAGGTCCAGGGTGCGGCCGAGGTCGGCCACCCGGCTCGCGACGATGCCGACCTCCTCGTCGACACCTGCGGGCAGCGGCAGCACCACCGTGTTGAACCGGCGGCGCAGCGCCGCCGACAGGTCGTTGACCCCGCGGTCGCGGTCGTTGGCGGTGGCGATGACGTTGAACCCGTGCCGGGCCTGCACCTCGTCGCCGAGTTCCGGTACCGGGAGTGTCTTCTCGCTCAGCACGGTGATCAGGGCGTCCTGCACGTCGGACGGGATGCGGGTGAGCTCCTCGATCCGCGCGATCGCTCCGGTGCGCATCGCCGTCATCACCGGCGATGGCACCAGCGCCGCCTCGGAGGGTCCATCGGCGAGCAGCCGGGCGTAGTTCCAGCCGTACCGGATCGACTCCTCGGCGGTCCCCGCGGTGCCCTGGATCAGCAGCGTCGAGTCGCCGCTGATCGCCGCGGCCAGGTGCTCGGACACCCATGACTTGGCCGTGCCGGGGACGCCGAGCAACAGCAGGGCCCGGTCCGTGGCGATGGTGGCCACCGCCACCTCGATCAGCCGGCGGGAGCCGACGTACTTGGGAGTGACGACCACGTCGCCGATGCTGCCGCCGAGCAGGTAGGTGACGACCGCCCACGGCGAGAGTCGCCAGTTCGCCGGACGGGGCCGGTCGTCCGCGGCGGCGAGGGCCGCCAGTTCGGCGGCGAACTCCTGCTCGGCGTGGGGGCGCAGGACAGGCGTCGGGGCCGTCACGTCGGTCACGGGTTTCCTCCTGGGGGGCAGAGCGTTTCGTGCAGAACGGCGCGGACGGTGAGCAGCGTGGCGGCGTGCCCGGCCCGGGTGACCAGGGTGGACGCCGCTTCCCCGGTGGCCCGACCGGCGATGGACCGGGCCAGCCCGGCCAGCTCCCGGCAATCGGGCAGGGCCGCGGCACCCGCCCACCGGTCCCACATCGGCCGCGGCGCCGGACCGTTCGCGGGGCCGCCCACCGGCAGCCAGCGGGCCACCAGCCGGGCGAGCGAGGCCGGCCAGGGCCGGGGCAGCCCCGACAGCACCCGTTCGACCTGGTCGGCCCGCACTCGCCGATCGTCGAGCAGCCGCTCCAGCAGCTCGCGGGCGTCCGCCGGCGTCAGCAGCCACCACAGCTCCGGGTCCACCGCCGGTGGGACCCGGGCCGATGCGGCGGCCAGCTGGGCGCACACCAGTGCCCGGGCCAGCCCGGGGTGGCCGAAGGCCAGTGCAGCCGCCCGGAACCCGGAGGTGAGCGGCCGCAGCTCGTCGGCGCCGGCGACGATCAGCGGGAGCGGATCGCCGCCGAAGGTGGCCGGCCAGTCGGCCGGGTCGACCCGGCCGAGGACCGTGACCCACGGGTCGCCGGCCGGCGGCGGCCAGGGCGCGAACTCGGCCGGGGCGATGGGCGTGACGGTCGCGACCGGGCCGCGCAAACGGCGCCGGACGGTCAGGTGCCGGCCGGCCAGCGCTCGCATGTCGCGGCGCAGCGGCGACTCCGGCAGCCGGGCGAGCAAGTCCAAAGCCACCTCCACCACCGCCCGGCTGCGGTCGCCCACCGCGATGAGCAGGGCGTCCTGATCGGCCGGCGACAGCCCCTGCGCCAGGACGGCAAGCAGCTCGGCCCGGCTGGTCGAGCTCTCGTGCCCGAAACCGTCGAGCAGCAGTTCCCGGGCCCGCGCCGGGTCGGCCCGGCGCAGCGCGCGGAGCCACCCCGCTCGTTCGGCGGCCATTCCCTCGTCCCACACGGTGCGGTCGGCCGGGTCGGCCGGGACCGGCTCGCGCCAGCGCGGGTTCTTCGACATCAACAAGCGGCCGATCTCCCCGGAGACCGGCCGAGCCGCGGCGACCACCGCCGCCCGGCCGTCGTCGAGCAGCACCGGTACCAGGTCCGGCGGCAGCCGAAGGCCGGCGCGTTCGATCAGGATCAGCGCCTCGACCAGTAGCTCCGGCTGCCGTTCGACCCGCGCCAGCACCTGCCGGACCACATCCGGAACGACCGCACGGCGTTCCGGGTCCGGGTGCGTCGGGCTCCGCGGGGCGGTCCGCAGGGCTGGGGCCGAGCGGCGGGCCAGCGCGGACAGCGCGGCCGCGTGGAGCAAGGCCACCGCGGGTTCGCCCGGCAGCGGGTCGGGCCGGACCGGCCCGGGCAGGCCGGCCAGGTCGACTGCGCGGTGAGCCGTGCCCACCGTCGCCGCGGCCACCAGATCCGCCGTCACCGGGTCGGTGGTTGCCGCGGGTGTCGTTGCCGGGGCTGCGGTTGCCCTGTCGGTGGTTCCCCTCTCGGTGGTCGTCGGGTCGGTGGACGTCGGGTCGGTGGACGTCGGGTCGGTGGTCGTCACAACACGACCATCCGTCCGTCGGTGACGATGGTGGACGGCCGGAAGCCTTCCGCGCTCCACTCGCCGGCCACGTCGAGCGTGTGCCCGGCGGTGAGGGCCAGCAGCCGCCACAGGTCCAGTTCGGTGCCGTGCGCGGCGATCGCGTCGCCGGCCGTGTCGGTGATCGACCAACCCCGGCCGTCATCGCCGTCGGCATGGTCGACCCGGCCGCGCAGCACGACCGGGATCTGATGCTGCCAGGGATCGGCGGCCAGCGCGGCGGCCCACCGGTCGGCGGCCACGGTGATCGGGTCGGCCGGCGGGCGCCAGTCGGCCGCCGGAACCGGCTCGGCGTGCGTGGCGCCCACCGCGGCCCGCAGGCCGGCCCGACCGGGGTAGAAGTGCAGATCGGCGTCCAGCACCGTGGCCGGGACGAGCGAGGCGTCGAGGGTCGCGCCGCCGGCGGCGAAGAACAGCACCTGTGCCCACCGCCCGGACCGTCGACCGTGCAACCAGACCCGCCGGGTCGACACGGTTTCGGTGTCCAGGTCCCGGAAGCCCACGATCACCCAGTGGTCTCGGACCGGCGGCCCGGCGAGCACCGTCGCGCGCGGGACGGTGAAACCGACGTGGTCGCGCACGGTGGCCACCAGGTCGGCGGGAAGTTCGGACCGGCGCGCGTAGCCTCGCGCCAGCAGGTGCAGCATGGCCAGCTCGTCGAGCAACCGCAGCGGCCACCGCGGCCCGGCGGAGGCGACGACGGCCGGCAACCGGCGGAGCGCCGCGGCGACCCCCGGAGCCTGCGCGTCGACCATGCGTGTGGCGGCCGCCTCGGCCCAGCCGTACGGGTCCTGGGCGACCCGGGCCAGGCCGCCGGCCACTTGGTCGGCCAGCCACCGGTCCAGTTCGGCCAGCCCGTCGGCGACCCGCTGGTCCCGGGCGGCCGCCCGGGCCGCGGCCGCGGCCCGTTGCTCCGGCGTCTGCTCGCGCGGCCCCGGGTCCGGATCGGCGGCGGGCCGGGCCCGATCGGCAAACTCCCGGGCGAAGCCGGCGACCGCGCCGGACTCGTCGATCTGGCCTTGCGCCCATAGGAACAGCAGGCCCAGTGCGTGCTTGCAGGGGAACTTCCGGGACGGGCAACTGCACTGGTACCGGCGGGTACCGGTGTCCACGGTCACCCGGTACGGCGTCCGGCCCGACCCCTGGCACTCACCCCACAGCAGCCCGTCCGAGGTGCCGATCGCGCCCCACGGCCCGGGCCGGGCCAGCCGGCGCCCCGCGACCTGGGACGCGGAATCCGGCGCGGCCGCCATGACCTGATCGACGCTCCACCGGGCTTCCATCGCCACCACAGTAGGTCCCGGCACCGACGTCCCGGCCGGCCGCCGCTCGGGCGGGGTGGCCGGTCGCTTCGTCGGGCTCGGCAACCAAGCCCGCGGGGAGCCTGCGAGGCTGATCAAATCGGCAGAACGCGCCCGAGATGCCGGCTTCCATGTCGAGATGATCAGCCCCGGTCAGTCGGGGCCGGCAACCAAGCCGACGGGTAGCCTGCGAGGCTGGACGATTCAGGTCGAGGCCAGGAACTCGCGCACGACCTCGTCGAAGTCGGCGTTGGGTCGCAGCCCCAGGGCCGCCGCTCGTTCGGTGCGGAACCGGGCGGGCCAGCTGCCGACGATGGCGACCACCGCGGGGTCCGGCGCCCACGAGATCAGGTCGCTGGTCCCCGGCCCGGCGACCCGGTCCAGCGCCGCGGCCATCTGCCGGGGGGTGGTCGAAAGGCCGGGCAGGGTCATCGCGGTCGCACTCCCCCACCGCCCGTCGGACACCGTGGCCGCGGTCAGGATGCCCTCGATGGCCCGGCCGGGCGACGACAACGCCACCGGCAGGTCCGGCGCCACCGGGCACACCGCGGCCATCCCGCGCACGGGCTCGCGGACGATGCTGGACAGGAATCCGGAGGCGGCCGCGTTCGGCCGGCCCGGCCGGACGGCGACCGTCATCAGCCGGACGCTGCGTCCCCGCAGGTAGCCGCGGCGGGTGTAGTCGGTGACCAGTTGCTCGCCGATGAACTTCTGGAAGCCGTAGCTGGACTGCGGGCGGGGCAGCGTGTCGTCGTCGACGACGTCGACCGGAGGAAACGCGGGGTCGCGGCCGAACACCGCCAGCGAGCTGCTGAAGACCAGCACCGGCGGTTCCCGGTGCGCCCGGGCCCACTCCAGCACGCCTCGGGTGCCGTCCAGATTGGCCCGCAGGCCGAGGTCGAAGTCAGCCTCGGCCTGGCCGCTGACCACCCCGGCCAGGTGGAACACCGCGTCGACGTCACCGACCGAGGACAGGTCCGGGTCGAGCTCCGCCGTGACGGTCCGCACCCGGGGATCCGTCGCCACGTCGGGCGGTGGTGGCACCGGGTCCACCAGGATGAGCTCATCGACCTCGCGCGGCGACGAGCCGCCGAACGAATGGGGGCCGGCCAGCAGCCGGCGGGCCAGCAGCGTGCCGAGGAAGCCCGCCCCGCCGGTGATCAGGACGCGCATCCGCGACCTCCCTTGTCCTCGGCCGTTCGGGGCATACCGTAGCTCCGTGACGGTGAGCCGCACCCGCCGCGCCCGGGCCGCCCGCCGGCGCCGGCGCCGGATGGATGCCATCGAGCACGACCTGACCGCCGGGCAGTGGCTGGCGTTGCGGTCGGCCTGGGGCGGCTGCGCCTACTGCGGCGCCGACGGCGCCCTGCAACGGGACTGCGTCCTGCCGATCTCCCGCGGCGGCCGGTACACCCTGGCCAACGTGGTGCCGGCCTGCGGACGGTGCAACGCCAGCAAGGGAAACCTCGAGGTGACCGGCTGGCTCCGGCGCCTGCGTCTGGACGAGAAGGGTTTCCTGGTGCGCCAATTCGAGATCGTTCAGGACCTGGGCGCGGCCGCCGGCTGAGTTCCGCTGGGCCGCCCGCCGACATCCACGGGGCCGGCTGGCGGGAGGTCAGCGGCGGGATGCGGCGTACCCGAGGACGGCCGCCAATCCGAGCATGCTCCGCGGTTCGTACGCGGAGCGCCAGAGCCCGCCGTGCACGGCGGCATGGGCTTCGTCCTGCCAGGGATGCGCGTGTGCGCTGACTCCGCCCGCCAGGTCCCGCACGAGCAGGGCGGCCATCAGCGTGTTGGCGGTGTCGGGCTCGAAGATCTCCACACCGAACCGGCGGGCGCCGGCGTAGGCGGCGGCCAGTGCCCGGTTCTTCACCACCGATGTGGTGCGGGTGGAGGGCGCGACGTGGAAGGCGACGAGCCGGCCGTCCCGGCGGGCCGTCGCCGCGCGCCACCGCTGAATCCGTTTGGCCAGTGCGTAGTTCGGCCCCTGGGTGGGCACCAGGGCGTCCGCGATGCCCGGATCGGCGTCCGGCGGGTAGGCACGGTGCACGAGCCGGCCCCGGCTGAGCCACCGCAACGGCCGGCCGACCACCTTCGCGGTGCGCGAGCGGGCGGCGTAGGCCGCACCGGACTGTTCGACGGCGTCGCGGGGAACCACGAAGACGTCGGTCGGGGTGGCCAGGAACGCCAAAGCGGTGTCCGGACGCACCCCGGTCAGCCGGCAGCCGAGCAGATCGGCGGCCGCGGACAGCCGGACGTGCGCGCCGCCGTCGGCGTACAGGTAGTTTCCGAGCACCAGCCGGCCGCCCAGGCCGGCCAGCCAGTCGGCGATCGCCGGCACCTCGACCAGCAGGTCGACACCGGCCGCGGCGGGATCGTCGCCGGCCGCTCCGGACGGCCCCACCAGCGTCCCCGCGGATCCCTCCGCCAGCCTGAGCAGGCGTTGCCACACCGCCGGCCGCGGCAGGTCGACGGCCGCCACTCGGGCACCCCAGCCGAGCAGGGGGCCGACCGGCCCCATCTCGGCGCCGGCTCCCAGCACCGCCACCGTGAATCCGTCCAACCGCAGCCATTCCGGGTGATCGATGACGTCCTCGACCGCCTGGACCGCGGACGGTTCCAGGATGCCTTCGGCCGCCCAGGTGGCCACCCGGTCGCGGAGCTCGTCCCCGCGCAGCGTCCGGCCGTGATAGGGCACCCCTAGTTCGCGGACGGCGGGTTCTCGGCCGGTCACCCCGACAGTCGCCAGCGGGCGCCCGGCGGGCGCGGTCAGCAGGGTCGTCACCGGCACGTCGTCGGGCCCGCCCGTCAGCACCAGTCGCTCGTGGATCGATGCGAGGCCTCCGTCGGCGATCGCCCACCACGCGTCCGGGCTGCCGATCCCGGCCTCGACGGCCCGCCGCAGGTGCAGCAGATAACGGCTGCGCCAGGCGGTCTCGTTCTCGACCGCGCGGGCCCCGACCGGGTCGGTGACGCGCAGAGCATCGGCCACGACCGCCCGGCCGGTCGCCGTGGTGCTGCGCGACCCGTCAAGGCCGGCCGGGAAGTCGACGCCGTGACTCATGGGCACCATCTTCGCGCAACCGGGCGCCCGCCACCCGCATCCCGCCGCCGGGAGCCGGACCCGCGGCAGCGTCCGGTCGACGGGACGGCCCGACGGTCCCCGGCGCGTCCGTTCCTACGCCTGCGGCGACGCGGCAGCCGGTTCCACCACCAGGGCCCGACCCTGATAGCCGGCGAGCGGCACGGCCAGCCGGCGACCGTCGTCGATGACCCCGCGATAGCCGTCGTCGAGCCCGTCGACCACCGCACAACCCGGCTCGAGATGATCGGACATCACCTCCGCGACGACCTCGTCGCCGGAGAAGTTCAGTACCGTCAGCTGGATCAGCCCCCGCACGGTGAAGTTGACCAGCACCAGCACCGACGGCTGGGCGACGTCGGGCACCTCGAGGAGGGCGCCGGCGGCGATGCCGAGCTGCTTGCGCACGGTCAGCATCCGACCCAGTTGGGCGGCGAACGAGGTCGGATCGGCAAGTTGCTCGGGCAGGGTTCCGTAGAGGCTGCGCACCCGCGGCATCCCCGAGCTCGACCCGGTCGCCGACGGGTTGGACCCCATCAGGTCGTGGGCGCCGCGATGGATCCACCGGGTGTCGCCGTCCCGGATCAGCCCCTGCACCTGGTTCGCCCGCAGGGTGACGTTGCCGGCCAGATCCCATCCGGACAGCGCGAACACCCCCGGCTGCAGGGCGTTGTACATCGCCAGCAGCAGGTGCCCGCGCCGGATCAGTGCGACCTGCTCGTCGGTGGCCGCCGACGGGTCGGCGACCCCCAGCGTCGCGGCAATGATGGTCGCGGTGGTGCAGGCGATGCCGTTCTGGGTGAAGACCAGGTTGTAGTCGGCGGCGGGCTCGGTGAGCTTGTCCCGCAGAGTCTGCCGGATGTGCTCGGCCAGCTCGGCACCCAGATACTCTCGACCGCCGAGGGAGTACGTCTCATCCTTGTGTTTCGTCGCGAAATGCACCAACTCGTAGGTCATTTCGTCGTGATTTTGCAGGGCATGGACGAGCGAGGCCTGATCGATACCGATCCGCATCGCCTCCCGCAGGGTCAACCGCAGGAAGCCGGTGTCCCCGGTGACGAACGCATGGTGATAGGCGGGCCGGGTGACGAAGTCGTAGGACAGATCGGGGCCGTCCTTGGAGGTGGCCTTGATGTCGTCCATCGTCAGGTTCAGTTCCTGGAAGGTGAACCCGCCGACCTTGCGCACCATGCTGCCGATCAACTGGTTCGCCGCCTGGGACAGCGGATGCCCCTCGGACCAGGCGGGCTGCGACTCGGCGCTCTTCTCCACCCCGAGGAAGCCGTTGGCGTCCAACCGGAGCCCGGCCGAGCCCAGGTCGACCAGGGAGTGCATGGCGTCGCCCAGCACCAGCCGCATGCCCGAACAGGTCGGGTCCAGCCAGTTGATGGACGGCTGGCCGTCCTTGAAGTAGTGCAGGTAGACCCAGCGGCGGAGCTTGCCGTCGGTGTCGTGCACGGGCCGGGTGACGCTCCAGTTCGTCTCCTTGACGCCGGGCTCGAAGAAGATCACCCGCTGCATCTGTCCGATGATGTAACCCGTTTCCTGCAGAGCTTTTTCGGTCGCCGCGTCGATGTTGACCGAATCCCGCCCGGCCGGCACGTCGGGCAGCAGATGCCAGTCCTCCTCCGGGATGTCCACCATGTGGTAGATGCCCGGATAGTCCTTGTGATTCATCTCGGCCAGCCGGAAGTCGGCGCCCTTGCCCGTGTGCCCGGGAACGATGTCGTCGATGATCGCACCGTCATGGGCGACCGCCTCCGCGCACATCACCCGGAAGTCCTTCTCGGTGCCGAACAGCGGATCCAGGGCCATGCTGATCCGGTCGAAGTGACCGTCCACGCTCGGGGTGTAGTCCCAGCCGCTGATGCCGCCGGCCCGCTTGACCGGGCCGATGTGCACACCTTCGACACCGATCTGCTCGAACGCGGCCCACAGGCCTTCGTCGCCCAGCGCGGCCAGGTACGACTGCCCCGGTGCGGCGATCAGCGACAACGGGTACGCGGTGAACCACACGGATGCCCGGTCGACCGCGGCCCGAGGGTTCGGGTACGCGTACGGGTTGAGCCACATTCCGGCCTGACCGGACAGCTGCCGGGCGACGGTGTTCGCGTCCCCGAGCATCGACATGTCCTCGAGCCACTCGACGTAGGCGCGGTTCCGACCGTCCGCGGCGAACGGCGGCGGAGCCTCCGTGAGATGGCGGTTCAGCCTGGCCCTCGGGCCCAGCACACTGGGCCTTGCCGGATAGAGATGTTCGTCGTAGGAGATCTCACTTGCCGCGTCACCTGCGGCCGATTCGTTGTCGGGATCCATGCCGAGCTCGGTCACCCACGCACCTCCTACCGCCGATCCTGCGTCCGGTCGACAGTAGATCAGCCTGCGGTGGGCTGCGGGTGAGGGGCGCGTTCGCAGCGTCCTGGGCCGAGGCGCCGGCCCGACCGGCCCCGGGGCAACGACAGACCTCGGGCGACCGGTCGACACCTCGTCGGACCGATACTGAGCGATGTGAACGAATCGCCCCGACCCGAGGATCGATGGGTGCAGGTCGTCGCCGAGCTCCGGGACGAGGTGCGCCGCCTGCAGCAGCGGTTGGACCGGACGGAACCCGCGCCGGTGCCGGAGCCGCCGGCGGACCGGCACCCGCCGTCCGCACTGCCGGCGTGGCGGCGGCCGACCCGGGGTGAACAACGGTGGGAGGTCAGCCTGGCGGTCGGCCTCATGGTCGCGCTCCAGCTGGCGCTGCCCGGCGCGCTGACCCCGGTCGGCCGGTGGACCCTGCCCGCGATCGAACTGGTCATCGTGGTGATCCTGGTGGCCGGGAACCCGCTCCGGATCGAACGATCGTCACCGTGGCTGCGGGCGGCCGGCCTGAGTCTGTTGACCGTGGCCGGCCTGGCCAATGCGCTGGCGGTGGTGCTGTTGATCAGAGACCTCATCCTGGGCGGCAGCGGGGACGACCCGGTGCCCCTGCTCGCCACCGGCGCCAACATCTGGATCACCAACGTGATCATCTTCGCGTTGTTGTTCTGGGAGTTCGATCGCGGCGGTCCGGCCGCCCGATCGGCCGGCACCCGGCCGCAACCCGACTTCGTCTTCCCCCAGATGGCCGACGACTCCGGGATGTTCCGGTCGTGGGAGCCGCGATTTTCCGACTACGCGTATGTGTCGTTCACCAACGCCACTGCGTTCAGCCCGACCGACACGATGCCGATGACGCGGTGGACGAAGCTGGCCATGATGGTGCAGTCCGCGGTGTCCCTGGTGACCGCGGCGCTGGTGATCGCCCGAGCGGTCAACGTCCTGCGGTGAAGCCCCTCGGCGAGGCCGCACCGCGATCACCCGTTGTCATGGAACGGCGTCCGCAGGCCGACAATCGCACAAATGGGAGTATTGTCTCACCGGACGGGTGAACACTCCGGAACGGCGGGCACTCCGATTGTTCACCCGATGCACCTATCCAACCGACCGGACCCATCGGTAGGGTGCGGCAGGACCAATCTTCGAGGAGGACGAATGGCCTTTCCGGCGCTCACGATGGTACAAGCGGCGCGTGACATCCGCTATGGCGGAACGACTGCAGTCCCCACAGGAGCTCCCGGAACGATCGTCAATCTGCAGACCGGTTGGGGTACGACCACCTACACGGTGGAGTTCACCCCCGATCTGGGTACGAAGCTGACCCTGGTGGGCCTGACGGACGGCGACCTGCAAACCCGCTGAGTCGTTCCGCTCGGGTCATCGAGGGGTCGACCCGGACCCACACATCCACGACGGCCGTCGCGGTGCCATCGGCGCCCGACGGCCGTCGGGCGTTGTGCGCCAGCTCTCCGTCGTGCGAGGTGTCCCAGGACCAAAGGCCCTCGCGCCGAACCGGATCCGGCGTCTTGACTGGTGATGGTCGGCGCACTCGGCCGGTCGAGCGAACATCACGTCAGGAGCGGGAACGATGACCAGTCCACGCACCGCGCAGCCGTCCGAGCCAGTCGCCCGGATCATGGCCACCTCGGTCGCCACCATCGACGCGTCGGCCACGTGGGCCGACGCCCTGTCCGAGCTCGCCGCGAATGGCATCGGCGCCGTCCTGCTGGTGGACGACAACGACCGGGTCGGCCTGGTGTCCGAGCGCGACCTGATCGATGCCCTGGCCGACGGCCCGACCGACCTGACGTCCCGGCAGATCGGTGAGATCGCGACCTTCGACCTGATCTGGGCCGACCCCGACGACACGATCGCCCAGGCCGGAGCGGTCATGATGGACGCCGAAATCCGCCATCTGCCGGTCGGCGAGGGTCGGGAGGTCCTCGGTATCGTGTCCGCCCGCGACGTCCTGGCCGTGCTGGTGGCCGCCTACCGGCAGTCGCTGGCCGGTGCGAGCTGACCGAACTATCGCGCTGGCGGCCCGCCGAACCGGATCGTCGATACGTGTTGTTCGGCCAGCCGGCGCAGGGCCAGGATCAGCGGCTCGTTGAGCACCGTGCCCAGGACCACGTAGCGAACGGCGGCCTCGGGTGACTGGGTGGGCAGGTGGTCGAGTTCCATCGTGGCCACCTGCAGCATCGCCCGGGCATAGCCGTCGAGCGCGCCGTCCGGAAGGTCGAACCCCGCCGCGTCGATCGCCTCCAGGGCGTCGAGGAAGGCGGCCCGGCTGTCCCGGTCCTTCGGGTCGATGGTCCAACCCCACTGCCGCAGCAGATCATCGGCCCGACCCAGGTCACGGCCGGGGTCGGCCGGCTCGACCAGCGCGCAGTGCGCGGCCCCCAGTAGTTCGTTGCTCGGCGCCTCGGCGTGGTCGACCGCGTCCAGAACCCGCCGCGCCTTCGCCACTGACAGCCCGCCCGGGCCCAGCAGTGCCCTGATCAGGCGAAGCCGGGCGACATGACTCTGGTCGTACTGCGCCTGCGTGGCGGAGATGAGATGCCCTTCATGCAGCAGGTTCTCGCGCAGGTAGTACTTGATCGTGGCGGCCGGCACCCCGCTCGACCGGGACAGTTCGGACAGTCGCACAGGGATCCTTGACATTGGATAGTCGTACTCTCCATTATTGGAGAGCGTCACTATCTTAATGGGAGAGGATCAACTGTGGCAGACTTCGACACCCGCCGGATGACCCACCGTCACGAGGGGTCCCTGGTGGTTTTCCTGATCGGCATGACGATCAACCGGTGGTCCCGCCCGGACCGGTGGTGGCCGGTGTTCGCCGCCATGCCCGGCATGCTCGCGGAACTGGCCAAGGATCCGGAGTCGGGCCTGCTCGGCTCCCGTCTGCTGGTCGGCCGGCGCGGTCCGACCCTGATCCAGTACTGGGCGTCGACCGACAAGCTCTATGCGTACGCCGCCGAGCCGAGCGCGCGGCACCGGCCCGCGTGGGCTGCCTTCAACAAGCGGGCCCGCACGGCGGGGGGCGCGGTCGGCATCTGGCATGAGACCTACGTGGTCGACCGGGCCGAGTCGATCTACGTCGGGACGCCGATGATGGGGCTGGCCAGAGCGACCGAGTCGGTGCCGGTCGGCCCGCGGGGCGACCGGGCGTCCCAGCGGCTCGGCGGCGGCCGGACCCGACTCGCGGTGGGATAGGTCCGCCGCCCGGTCAACCGGCGGCGAGCGCCTGCCACTGGTCCCAGCTCAGACCCCAGTCGTAGATGTCGCCGTCCTCAGCCGAAAGTTGAACGCCGGTACCGGTGACCTCGACCGGATCACCCCAGATCGCCGAGTGGAAGTAGGACTCGGCGTCGGCCATGGACAGGTTGACGCAGCCGTGCGTGACGTTCGCGTACCCCTGGGCATCCGTGCTGGCCGGGTTGGCATGGATGAACTCGCCGTTGTCGCTGATCCGAACGGCCCAGTGCTCCGGGATGTTGACATACCCGTAGGCGGGGTTGCTCATGTACTTGATCTCGTCGAAGTCGGTGACCACGTGCACGCCGGACCGGGTGATCAGGTTCGGGTCACCGGTGTTGTCGCCGCGCCCGTAGGAGGCGGGGTAGCTGGCGGTGACCTGACCGTCCCGGGTGACGACCAACTCGTGCGAGTTCACGTCGGCCTGCACCACCTGGTTCCGGCCGATGACGAAGTCGCTGGTCACGTCGGCCCGGCCGTACGCGCCGTCGGCGATCTTCACGCCGTAGAGCTTGGCCTCGACATGCACCTTCGTGCCGGCCGGCCAGTAGTCCTTGGTCCGGTAGTCCAGCGCCCAGAGTCCGTCGTCGTGCCGGATCCAGGCCCAGGAACCTTCGACCTGCGGGTCCGTGGTGATCGTGACGTGCTTGGCGACCTCGGCCATGTCCGCGGGCTCCACTCCGAACTTGACCATGATCGGCGCCGCAACACCGACCGTCAGGTCGTCGCTCGGATAGATCGTGTTCCTGACCTGGACCTCCGGGCTGACGGTGGAATACGTGCCCGAGATGGCGACCTGCTTGCCGTCCGTGCCGGTCGCGGTACCGGCCACGGTATAGGTGGTGCCGAAGGCCAGCGGCTCGCTCGACGCCCATGTCGTCCGGTCGGCGGACAGCGTGCCGCTCACCGGGTTCCCGTCTGGATCGGTCATGGCCAGGGTGTCGATCGCACCCTGCCCGACGCCGATGGTGATCGGGTCGGCCGGGGCCAGGTCGCCACTGTTCAACGCCGGTGTGGCGCTGACCGTGGCGACCGGCGGCAACGGAGCCGTCGTGGTGGAGGTGGTGGTGGGCGGTGCGCTCGGCGGGCCGGCCGAGCCGGTCGCGCCGGCGGCCGCCGTGGCCGGGGCCGAGGAACCGAGCGATGCGCTCGCCCCCGCTGCCCCGGCCAGGCCACCGGTCGAGCCGCCGGCCACGCCGGACGTGCAGCCGGCCGTCACGGCGAGCAGCACTGCCGCGAGCGAACCGAGAATCCATCGGTGATGGCGCCGACCGTGCATGCTGTGCTCCCGAGCCCCACTCCTGCCGTCCACCCGCGGTGGGCGTCGACCCGTCCGGAGGATATGCCGGTGTCCTGTGAAATCTGCGCATATCGGGCCGTCGGTCGGGTACCGAACGGGGCCGGTCCGGGGCGCCACCCCAGACTGAACTCGGGCTAGACCCGACGTGCGGTGACCAGGAGGTACTCCCACTGCATGGTCCCGGTGTCCGCGCCGGCCGCACGGGCCAGTTCGACCAGCGCCCGGTCGAGCGCGGCCTCGCGGGCCGGGTCGTCGGCGATGTTCCGGTAGGCCGCGATGGTGGGACCGTAGAACTCCTTGAAGTAGTCCCGGAAGTGCTCGGCATTGGCGAACCGGTCGACGGTCAGCTCGCGACGCTGCGCCTGCAGCTCGGTGACCCGGTCGCCGAAGAGCTCTCGCACGTGGTTCTCGGCGCCCCACAGTGGTCCCGGTTGGGCGCCGGGCGGCGGTGCCGGCACGAATTCCTTCATGATCTTGAACATCCGGCCGATGAAGCCCTCCGGGGTCCAGTTGACCAGCGCGATGGTGCCGCCGGACCGGGTGACCCGGGTCAGCTCGTCGGCCACCGGCTGATGGAACGGGGCGAACATCACGCCGACACAGGACAACACGGTATCGAACTCGCCGTCACCGAACGGCAGGAACTCCGCGTCGGCCTCCAGCCAGCGGACGTCGAGACCCTTTTCCTGGGAACGTTGTTCACCGATGTCCAGCAGCTCCGGCGTGAGGTCGCTGGCCGTCACCCGGGCACCTCGCTCGGCCGCCGGGATGCTCGCGTTCCCCGAGCCGGCGGCGACGTCGAGCACCCGCTGACCCGGCCCGACGCCGGCCGCCCCGACGATCACCGGGCCGAGGCCGCCGACGACCTCGGTGGCGACCGCGTCGTAGTTGCCGAACGCCCACATCGCCTTGTGCTTGAGTTTGATCGGGCTCTGCGTGGTCGGGCTCGGCTGGATCGACCGCTGCGCCGGTGCCTGAGTCATCTCGGTTCTCCCTGTCCTGCCATCCTTGTCCCGCCGACTTGTTCGGCGGACACCGCAGAACGGTAGGGATGACCGGGGAGGGCAGGCATCGGTGCAGGCGCGCAATTCGGCCGGCACCCGGCCGGGTTCGGTGGGTGCGCACGCGTAGCCGGGCGGGCGCCGCGCCGGCCTCGCCCCGGTCAGCGAACGCCGAGCAACCGGGCCACGGCGGCGGTCCGGGCCGACTTGCCCTGCAGATCGAGCTTGGCGTAGACGTTCTGCAGGTGCCGTTCGACCGTGCGAACGCTCAGCGACAGCGACCGGGCGATCTCCTCATTGTCCCGACCGTTCGCCGCCAGCCCCAGGACCTCCAGCTCGCGGTTCGAGAGAAGCTGCGTCAACGGCACTGTCGTCGCCCGGTCGGCGGCGCGGTCACCGGCCAGGAAGTCACGCACCTCGGCGACGAACACTGGCCAGGCCGGCTCGTCGGCCAGCAGGATGTGGTTGCCACTGTCCAGCGGCACCAACCGGGCTCCGGCGATGCCGGTGCTCAGGTGCCGGGCATGGTCGAAGTTGTTCATGCGGTCGCGGAGCGAGTGCAGCACCAGGGCGGGCATCGACAGCTCCGGCATCAACGCGCTGGCATCGGCCCACTTGCGTTGTTGCCGGGCGAGCACAGCGGTGCGCGGTGACACCGACACCTTGAGCAGGTCATCCAACCAGCCGAGCTGCTCCTCGGTGGCCTCGGGGATCATCTGCGTGCTGAAGACCCGGCGGAAGGTGCCCTCCGGCCGCCCCCAGCCGGCCTTGATGATGTGCTCGAACGCATCCTCGAGTTCCAGGTCGTCGTCACTGATGCCGTGCAGCGGGTCGGCGTAGCTGTCGTAGAACACCAGCCGCGTGACGCGCTCCGGGTTGCGGTGGGCGTAGCTGATCGCGACCGGGCCGCCCTGGGCCATGGCCATCAGGGCGAAGGTGTCGAAGCCGGCGTCGTCGGCCACCGCGGCGAGGTCGCCGATGCGAGACTCCAGGGAGAAGTCGACGACGTCCCAGTCGGACAGACCGTGGCCGCGCTCGTCGAACCGGATGATGGTGGCGAAGCGGCCGATGTCCTCCAGGAAGTGCCGCCAGACCGGGCTTTCCCAATCGTGCTGCAGGTGGGACAGCCAGCAGGTGGAGATCAGCAGCGGCGGCCCCTGGCCGTGTACGGCGTAGGCGATGCGGACCCCGTCGGGCGCCCGGCAGAAACGGATCTGCTGGTGCGGGTTGCCCGCCCGGCTGGAGGCGGGCATCCCCCGATGGTAGACCGCAGTGTCAGCCGATCCCCAGTGTCACCTGCGGCGTGGTCTGCCCGGCCCCGCGGATCGAGTACACGTACGGGATGTTTCGCAGCAGGCCGATGTCGGTGAAGCTGGTGCCCTTGACCGTCGCGATCCGCTCCCCCGCCTCCCCACGCAGCACCTCATACGTGGTGTTCGGGTCGCCGTCCCAGCCCAGGGTGATGGTGCTGGAGGTCGTGCCGGTGGCCCGCAGGTTCCGTGGCGCCGCCCCGGTTCCCGGGGGTGGGGTGGTGCTGGTGGGCGTCGCGGTGGTGGTGGTCGGCGTGCTGGTGGGGGTGGCGCCCGGGATCACGGTGATCTGCCGGGTGACCCCGCCGGGGCCGCGCACCGAGTACACGTAGGGCACGTTCCGGGCCAGGCCCTGATCGGTGAAGGAGTTACCGGTGGTGCTGGCGATCCGCACCCCGGCCTCCCCGCGCAGGATCTCGTAGGTGGCACCCGCGTCACCGTCCCAGGTCAGCGTGGCGCTGTCGGCGGTCGTGGTGATCCGCAGGTTGGTCGGGCCCGGGCCGCTCGGCGGGGTGCTGGTGGTCGGGGTGCTGGTGGTCGGGGTGGTCGGGGTGCTGGTGGTGGGGGTAGTGGGGGTGGTGGTGGTGCTGGAGGTCGGGGTGCTGGTGCTGGTGGTCGGGGTGCTGGTGGTCGGAGTCGTGGGCGGACTGGTCGGCGGCACGCCGGATCCCGGGTACTCGACCACCATCGCCGGCTCGGTGTCCGGGTAGGGCGTGGGATCCCCGGTGTCGTTGACGACGTGGTCGATGATCCCGGCCAGCAGCTGCACGGTCAGCAGATGGTGCAGCCTGACGCCCGACTTCACCGGTACCTCGAACGCGTGGCTCAGGTGGATCGACGGGTCGACATTGGTGTAGATGTACGCACCGCCGCCCCACAGTTCGTGCTGGTTGACCGAGTCGGCCACCTTGTAGGCGGCGTACCCGAGGGCGTCGCTGCGCCACGCCTGCTGGTTCGGCGGGTCGTAGGGCAACTCGTTCTGGTAGAACACGACTTTGCCGTTCTCGCCGTTCCAGATCGTGTTGTACTTCCGCCAGTGCTCCACGAAAAGTCCGGTGCCGACGACGTTGTCACCGTTGACGACGAGGCCGACGTCGCCGGGGCTGACGTCCCAGCCGACGCTGTTCGGCACGCCGTGGTCGCCCCTCCACAACCAGGTGTGGTCGATCAGCACATCGTCACTGTTGATCACCAACCCCAGCGTCGTCCGGCCCACGTGCGGGCCGCCCACCCGCATGAACACGTCCGACAGGGTCGTCGGGTCGCTCAGGCTGCAGGCGGCACACGTCCCGGTGGCGGAACCCACCGTCATCAACGCCGGAGAGGTCTGGGTGCCCGCGTCGATCATCAGACCCGCGACGATCACCCCGGGGACGTCGTCGGCGGTCAGCGGCACGGCGCCGCCGACGGCGGTCAGCGTGGCCAGACCCAGTCCGAGCACGACGGTGTCGGCGCGGGTGATCTTGATGCTCTGTCCGACGTTGTAGACACCAGGGGTGAGCAGCAGGTGCTTGCCGGAACTCAGCGCGGCGTTGATCGAGGCGATCGAGTCCGCCGGGGTGGCCACGAAGAACTCCGCCAGCGGGACGGACGAGCCGGGGGTGCCACCGTTGGCCCAGCTGACCCCAGATGTGTTGGCCCGGGCCGACGGCACGAAGACCTGGTAGGCGCCGGCCGAATCGAGGTACAGGTAGGGCTTCTCGCGGCTGAGCGCGGTGGTCGGCAGGTTGGTGTAGGTGCCGAGGCGGCCGTCGGCCTGGGGCACGCCGAAATTGGTCGCCGGCGCGCCGACGACGCCGAGGAACACCTGGTTCCACACGCCGTTGGACCAGCCGCCGACGGTCGAGTTGCGCACCAGATACTGCTGCTGGGAGCCGTTGGTGACCTGTGCGGGCACCTTCGAATCGGCGATGTAGCCGCCGCTGGCCCACTGCGGTTGGTCGGTGCAGTAGTCCATCAGGCTCAGCGGCCCGTTGATGTTGACCCGGCGCATCGGCGAGGCCTGGGAGGCGGCCCAGAACATCGCGGTGCGGCGGCATTCCGTGGTCCCGCCGGCCACGTTGACGGTCAGGTTGGACAGCGAGCGCCAGAAGTTGTTCAGCGCCACGCAGTAGGACTCGCCAGGCTTGGTCGGATGGGGCAGGCAACGGTTGAAGACGTCGATGCGCCCGTTGATCGTGACGTCGGTGGGGTTCTTGCCCAGGCCGGCGATGTCCATGTAGTACCCGACCTGCAGTTCCAGCGGCTGCGCAGCGCTGCCGTAGGTGCCGGGCTTGAACAGCAGGGCGTACCGGTTGGTACCCATCTCGTCGTCGATCTGCTGGGCGGTGATCGCGTCGACCTGTTGCTTGATCTGCGCCACCGGCATGCTCGGGTCGAAGACCTTGACGTTGGGTCCGAGGTCCGTCACCGAAGCGAAAGCCGCGGCTGCCCTGGTGTTGTCGGGGAGCGGCTGGGCCGAAGCGGCGTTCGCGGTGACGATGCCGGCAAGCACGGCCAGCGCGGCTACGGCGAGCGCACCGAGCCGGGTCCGATGACCCATCCGCCCCCGGCGTGGAACCGGCCGAACCTGCGAATGGACCACCGACATTGGCGACCGCCTCTTCGTTGGGGAGCTCGCTGTGGGAGCGCTTCCAGCTCGTGACCCTAGTCACAAACATTGCTGCCCGCATGCGGGACTTCACGGTCCGTGGCCATCGGCCGCAGGCGGCCCGCAGCAGACCGTCACTGGCTCGCTCGGCGAATGTTGTTTCCTTCCAGCCATGATCACCCGGATCACGAGCGGAGCACCCGGTCCGGTCACGGACCGCAAACCCGCACCGGCGAACGAGCGGCATCGTCGGTCGATGGGTGAACCCCTGCCGGCCCGCCCGCTCCCGGTCCCGCCGGCCCGCGCGCGTCAACAACGCCGGCGCGGATGAACTCGACCATTGCATCCCGTCTGGTCCCATTCGGTGCATGTTCATCCGCGCACAGGTCCGGGGCCAAGATGTCCGGCGGCAGCCGGAGCGGGTGAATCCGGGCAAGCGGGCACCCGAACCCCGGCGGCCGTGACCCAGCACTACGCGGCCGCGAGTGACGACACCGCGCCCCTCAGGGGGACGGATCCCCCGTTCGGGACGGACAGCCCAGCATTCGGGTGGTTTCCCGACACGCGTGGAGGTTCTCACACCGCGGGTTAGCTGAGTTGCCATGATCTCAGCTAATCTTGCTAACAAGATCGACTTGTCCAGCCGGGCGGTCGGCGCACGAGCAGGGACACAGCGGGTCACGCCGGAAAGGGAGCTAGGTCATGCGCATCGAGCGGACCGGCGGGTCAGACCTGCCTCCAGTGCTGCTGTCCGGGCAGCCGCCGGCGCTGCGTCGGGCGGTGGTCTGCGATCTGGACGAGGGCGCCCGGGTCGCGGCGGCGACGATTCTGGCCGAGGAAGGCTTCGATGTCGTCGGCCGGCTCGCCGATGCGCGCGACCTGGTCGAGATGGTGGCCGATCGGCGGCCCGACGTCGTCGTGCTGGCCATTGCCGGGATCGACGGACCGGAGTTCGAGGCGCTCGCCGCGATCTGCGCGCAGCGGATCACACCGGTCGTGGTGTTGGCGGCCGACGCAACGCCCGAGCTGGTTGTCGGTGCCCGGGACGCCGGCGCGCTGGCGTTCCTGACGAAGCCGCCGACCCGGGCGGACATCCTGCCCGCCGTGGAGGTGGCGATCGCCCGGTTCGCCGAGATGTCCCGCCTGATCGCGGAGGTGGCCGCGGCCAACCATCGCCTGCAGTCGCGGAAGCTGATCGACCGGGCCAAGGGCCTGCTGATGACCCACCGCCGGATGAGTGAGCCGGAGGCGTTCCGCTGGATTCAGCGAACGGCCATGGATCGCCGCAAGACGTCGCTGGCCATCGCGGCGCAGGTGGTCGCCGAGCTGAGCGGCGACCAGCAGCACCGCGTCGCGTCCTGATCCGACGGGAGCCGGCCGGCCGCAACTCCCGGCCGCCGGACGTCGGCGCCGGGGAGATCGCGGCTCGACCGCCTCAGGCCCCGGGCTTGCGCAGCACCGGACGCAGGGTGTCCAACACGGCCGCGTCGTCGATGGTGGACGGCACCGGTGCCTCGACCCCGTCGGCGATCTGCCGCATCGTGCGTCGAAGGATTTTGCCGGAGCGGGTCTTGGGCAATGCCGGCACCACCGATACCTCGCGCAGCGCCGCCACCGCTCCGATCTGATCCCGCACCCGCAGCACCAGTTCGGCCTCGACATCGTCGGGGTTGCGGTCGACCCCGGCCTTGAGCACCACGAACCCCCGCGGCACCTGGCCCTTGAGCACGTCCGCGACACCGATGACGGCGCATTCGGCGACGTCCGGATGCCCGGCCAGCACCTCCTCCATGCCCCCGGTGGACAGCCGGTGGCCGGCCACGTTGATGACGTCGTCGGTGCGGCCCATCACGAACAGGTACCCGTCGGCGTCGAGGTGCCCGCCGTCACCGGTGAGGTAGAAACCCGGATAGGTGGACAGGTAGGACCGGAGGTAGCGCTCGTCGTCATTCCAGAGGGTGGGCAGTGATCCCGGCGGCAACGGCAGCCTGATCGCGATCGCCCCGTCCTCCCCGGCCGGCATGTCCGAACCCGAGGGATCCAGGATCCGCACGTCCCAGCCCGGCATCGGCCGGGTCGGCGAGCCCGCCTTGATCGGCAGGAGCTCGATGCCCGCCGGGTTCCCGACGATCGCCCAGCCGGTTTCGGTCTGCCACCAATGATCGATGACCGGGATGTCCAGCAACTCGGAGGCCCACCGGTAGGTCTCCGGATCCAGCCGCTCCCCCGCCAGGAACAGGTACTTCAGGCTGGACACGTCGTACCGGCCGACGAGTTCCCCCGTCGGGTCGGCCTTGCGGATCGCGCGGAACGCGGTCGGCGCGGTGAACAGGCTCTTCACGCGGTAGTCGGCGACGACCCGCCAGAACTGCCCGGCGTCCGGGGTGCCGACCGGCTTGCCCTCGTACAGCACGGTGGTGGCGCCGGCCAGCAGCGGCCCGTAGACGATGTACGAGTGGCCGACCACCCACCCGACGTCGGACGCGGTGAACATGACTTCGCCCGGGCCGACGTCGTAGAGCCACTTCATGGTCCAGGCCAGGGCCACGGAGTACCCGCCGCCGTCCCGCACCACCCCCTTGGGCTTTCCGGTGGTGCCGGAGGTGTACAGGATGTAGAGCGGATCGGTTGCCTTGACCGGCACCGGATCGACGGGGTCGGCCGCGGCCATCGCCGCGTCCCAGTCCACGTCGCGGGGACCCATTGCCGCGATCGCCTGCGGCCGCTGCAGGACCACGCATGTCTCGGGCTTGTGCGCGGCGATCTCGATCGCCCGATCGAGCAGCGGCTTGTACTCGATCACCCGTTGCACCTCGATCCCGCACGAGGCGGACACGATCACCTTCGGAGTGGCGTCGTCGATGCGGGCCGCCAGCTCGCGCGGCGCGAAACCACCGAAGACGACCGAGTGGATCGCACCGAGCCGGGCGCAGGCCAGCATCGCGATCGCGGCCTGCGGGATCATCGGCAGGTAGACCACCACCCGGTCACCCTGGCCGACGCCCCGTCGGGCGAGAACCCCGGCGAAGCGCGCGACCTGGTCCCGTAGTTCCCGGTAGGTGTACGTGTCGACGGTCCCGGTGACCGGGCTGTCATAGATCAGCGCCGCCTGGTCCCCCCGCCCGGCGTCGATGTGGCGGTCCAGGGCGTTCGCGCAGACGTTGAGCTCGCCGTCCGGGAACCAGCGGTAGAACGGGGCCGCCGAGCCGTCCAGCGCCCGGGTGGGTGTCGTCGTCCAGTCGATCGCGCCGGCGGCGTCCAGCCAGAAGGTTTCCGGGTCGTCGACGCTCGCCTGTCGGATCCGCTCGTACGCGCCCATCCACTGGCCTCCTTGTCAGCGCTTTGGCCAAGATTGTGCCCGGAAGGTGACCGGCCGGACATGCGTGGGCTGATCCATGCGGGGAACAATGGCACCGGCGAGAACAACGGCGACATTCGCCGGTGACCGGTCGAATCGGGCCGATGAACGGCATCTGCGAGGCGACGCCGGCCGAGGGGATCGGGTGACGGGTCGATACGAGATCGGTGCGGAGATCGGACGGGGTGCGACGTCGGTCGTGCATCGCGGCCGCGATCTGCGACTGAGCCGGGACGTCGCGATCAAGGTGCTCCGCGCCGACCGTGAGCACGACCCGGCGTTCCTGATCCGGCTCCGGCGTCAGGCGACCAACGCCGCGCTGTTGAACCATCCGGGGATCGTCGCGGTGTACGACACCGGCGAACTGCCCGCGGACGAAGGCGGCGAGCCGTTCGTCGTCATGGAGCTGGTCGACGGCGGGACGCTGCGCGCCCGGCTGGAGTCCGGCGGCCGGACACCGGTCGATCGGGCCGTGGTCATCGTCGAGGATGTCTGCGCCGCTTTGGAATTCGCGCATCGGCAGGGCATCCTGCACCGCGGTGTGTGCCCGGAGAACGTGATGATCGACGCCGCCGGGACGGTGAAGCTGATGGACTTCGGCTTGTCCCGCCAGCCGGTGGCCGGCGAGGCGGACCCGGCCCGCCCCGCCGAGTACCTGTCCCCCGAGCAGGTCAGGGGCGAGCCGGTCGACGCCCGCACGGACGTGTACGGCACCGGCTGCCTGCTCTACGAACTACTCACCGGGGCGGCGCCGTTCACCGGGGCGGATCCGGTGACGGTGGCCTACCGTCAGGTCGGCGAGCCGGCCCGGCCACCCGGCGAGTCCGCACCGGGAATCCCCGCCGATCTGGATGCGATCGTGCTCCGGGCGCTGGCCAAGGATCCACTGGACCGGTACCAATCGGTCAGGGACCTGCGTGCCGACCTGGTCCGGGCCTCGTCCGGCCATCCGGCCGTTGCCGCGCCCGTCGGCCGGTCCGGGGTGATCCGGCGCGTGGCCCGGGCCGGCGCCGGGGTCGCCGAGCGGGCACCGGCCGCCGGGCCGCCGTTGCTGGCCCCGCCCGTGCGGACCCAACCGGTCGACGATGCCGAGCCACCGCCCGAACGGAAGGGACGGCGGGTCGCCTCGTTCGTCGGCTTCGGGATCGTGTGCGTGATCGCGTTGGCCGCCGCGGCATCGCTGACGACGGCCGTCATCACGGCGCCCCCGCCGGCCCGTCCGGTCGCCGTTCCCGACCTGTCGGGGATGACCCTTGACGACGCCCGGCACGCGTTGTCAGGCAAGGACCTGCTGGTCGGGACGGTGACCGAGCAGGACTCGACGCCGGGCCAGACGGGCCGGATCGTGGAACAACGTCCCTCGGAACGCACCGAGGTCGCCGGCCACACCCCGGTCAACCTGGTGATCGGCCGCGGGGTGAGCGCCGTGGCGGTGCCGGACCTGGACGGGCTGACCCCGGACCAGGCGCGGCTGGCACTGTCGGCGGTCGGCCTGGCCTACGACGAACAGCAACAGCCGTCCTCGGACGCCGACCGTGGCAAGGTGCTCGCGCAATCGCCTGCTGCCCACGAGCAATCCCCGCCGGGCGGCACGGTCGCGGTCACGGTCGGGACGGGGATGACGATGGTGGCGGTGCCGGACGGCATCATCGGGGTCAGCGTCGACGACGCCACCGCGATCCTGGCCGGGGCGGGGCTCACCGCGGTCGGTGTCGAGCAGGACGGCACCCAGGCGGCCGGGACCGTGCTGGCCACCGACTACGCCCCGGGCCAGCGGGTTCCGGAGGGCAGTCCGATCACGCTCGACTACTCGAACAACGCGCTGATGGTGATGCCGAACCTGACCGGTCGAGGCCGGGATGCGGCGGCCACGCTGCTGCAGGCTCAGGGCTGGGCCGGGGACGCCGGCACGATCACCGTCAGCTCGGCCCCCGCGACGTCCCCGAATCTGATCGGCGCAGTGGTCACCCAACAACCGGCCGCCGGCACGGCGGTGCGCAAACTGGGCACACCGGTTGCCGTCGGCATCGGCGTGCAGCAGATCACCATGCCGGCGCTGGTCGGCAAGACCCGCAGCACCGCGGAGAACCTGCTGCGCGCCGCCGGCGCGACCAGGGTCACCTTCGCCGACGGGGGCGCGGCGCCGCGCGGTCAGGCCGGCCGGGTGGCCGCCCAGTCGGTGCCGGCCGGCACGTCGATCACCGTCGACACCGCCCTGGTGGTGACGGTGTATCGCGGCTGAGGCCCGTCAGCCATCCACCACCGGCGGGTGGTCCGCAGTCACCACGGTCACCGGAACGTCGGCGATCCGGCGGATGCGATGCGCCAGATCCTGGTGCAGCCAGCGGGACATGCCGGCGGGCAGCGTGGAGACGATCACCTCGCCCACGCCGCCCTGGCCCAGCCGTTCGCGGATCGCCGGCACCGGGTCGTGGTCGACGACCTCGCCGACGGCGGACACGCCGAGCCCGGCCAGCCAGTGCGCGCCGGCGGCCGCCCGGGCCCGGGCGTGCTGGTGGGCGTCGTCCGCCGCGACCGGCGGTCGTATTCCACCCTGCACCGCGAAGGCCTGGGCCAGTGCCTCCACCAGATCCGTGTGGGAGGTCGCCGGCACGACGAGCAGCACCTCGACCGGGCCGAGCGCCGCCCGGTTCCGGATCAACTCGGCCAGATGATCCCCACCGATGGTCTGATTCGCGACCACCAGAATTCGCCGCACCATGTCTCGTCCCGGCCCCGTCTCGATGCCTCATAGGTTCGCGGGTCATGCTGCCACGGCCCCGCCGGGGCGCGGGGAGGACCCGCACCGCACCCGGACGTCCGCGGCCACGGCCGGCCGGCGACCCGGCGGCATCTCCCTTTCGGCCGGGCGCAGAAGACCACCATCGAGCACCCGGGCCTTGCAGACATTCGGCCGCGGAGGGGCCGGACTGTTCAGGGCACCTTAGGTTGGACGGTATGGAGTTCCGCTACCTGGGCCGCAGCGGCCTGAAGATCTCCGCACTCGTCTACGGCAACTGGTTGACCCACGGGTCGCAGGTCGGCAACGACGTCGCGTCGGCCTGTGTGCGGGCGGCCCTGGAGGCCGGGATCACCAGCTTCGACACCGCGGACGTCTACGCGGACGGCGCGGCCGAGACCGTCCTCGGTGACGCTTTGCACGGTCGGCGACGGGAGTCGCTCGAGATCTTCACGAAGGTCTACTGGCCGACCGGTCCCCGTGGGCACAACGACGTCGGGTTGTCCCGCAAGCACATCGCCGAATCGATCGACGCATCGCTACGCCGGCTCCGTACGGATTACGTCGACCTCTACCAGGCGCACCGGTTCGACACCGAGACGCCGCTGGAGGAGACCATGCAGGCGTTCGCCCAGGTGGTGCGGCAGGGCAAAGCGCTGTACATCGGGGTCAGTGAATGGACCGCCGAGCAGATCCGGGCGGGTCACGCCCTGGCGCAGCAGCTGGGCATCCAACTGATCTCCAATCAACCGCAGTATTCGATGCTGTGGCGGGTGATCGAGGACCAGGTGGTGCCGACCTGCCAGGACCTGGGCCTGTCGCAGATCGTGTGGTCGCCGGTCGCCCAGGGCGTCCTGACCGGCAAGTACCGCCCCGATCAGCCGCCGCCCGCGGGCTCCCGGGCGACCGACGACAAGGGTGGTGCGCGGTCGATCGAGCGGTTCATGCGGCCGGAGGTGTTGACCGCGGTGCAGGGGCTGCGGCCGGTGGCCGACGAGCTCGGCCTGACAATGGCCCAGTTGGCGCTGGCCTGGGTGCTGAACAACGGCAACGTGGCCGCGGCGATCGTCGGCGCCTCGCGACCGGAGCAGGTCGCCGAGAACGTCAAGGCGATCGACGGGCGGATCCCGGCGGATCTGCTGACCCGGATCGACGAGGTGCTGGGCGACGTCGTCGTCCGCGACCCGGCGATGACGGCGGTCACCGCCCCGGCGGGTCGCCCCGCCTGAGCGGCCGACGCTCAGCCGGCCCCCTCCAGGTGCCCCGCGAACGCGGCCAGGAATTCGGCGGGCTTCTCCAGGAACGGTGAATGGCCGGTGTCGGCGATCGGCACCTCCCGGTAGCGGCCCCCGGCGGCGGCGTACCGGTCGAGCACCGCCCGGGTCTGGCTCACCATCGGCTGCACCGGGTACCCGTCGGACCCCGGCCAACCGGGCAGGACGCCGAGCTCGCCCAGCCGGGCCAGGTCGTAGAGGGACGTGTCGGAGACGATCACGTCGTCGGTCCCGCGCACCCACAGGATGGGGGGTTTGGGCTCGATGGTGTGCAGGTCGTCGATGCGGAAGTGATTCGGCGCAATCGTGTTCAGCACACCGCGAGCACCCGCCACGATGCCGGGCCAGGTCTCGGTGAGGCTCAGGTCACCCGGGTAGTGGTCCGGACCGAGCCGGGTGGACAGCATCGACTCGACCATGTAATCCAGCCCGTCCGGGACGAACGGCGGCTTGACGTAGTGGGCCAGCAGCACGTTGCGCGGCGCGAGCGGCCCGTCCGCGGAGCGGTCGCCGGCGGCCAGCCGCTCGACGAACTGGGGGTTCGCCGTGCCCGCGCCCGAGCCGAGACCGGGTGGCTCCGCGAGTGTGCCCTCCAGACCGAAGGTCCCACCGAATCCGAAGGGCGACACGGGATTGACCAGCGTCACCGACGCGTACCACGACGGGTCATCCCGCAGACATTGCAGGACCACGCCCCCGCCGAGGCTCCAGCCGACGATGTGCACCCGCTCCAGCTCGAGGGCGGCCAGGGCGGAGCGGACGTCGTCGGAATAGTCGCGGACGCCCCGCGTCGCGTCGACCGGTTCGGGGTCGGTGTCGCCGAAGCCGCGCAGGTCAACGGCAATGGGCCGGTACGCCTCGGGCAGGTCCAGCATCAGCCGCTGCCAGAACAGCGCGGAGGACACGTTGCCGTGCACGAGAATGACGGGGATGCCGTCCCGGCCGTCGATCTGCAACACGTTGACGGTCAGCCGGTCGGTGCGGATGCGGCTGGCGGTGATGCCGGGGAGAAGAAGGTCCACCCCGGCATTCATTCACACCGCCCGGGCCCCGCCGGTCGCGGGTCGCCCGGTCAGTGACCGACGGCCACCAGGTGGCGGGGCTCCTCGGGGGCGGTCGGCTGGGTCGGGATGGCGCTGACGCCGGCCAGCTCCCGGGACAGGCTGCGCGCGGCGATCGAGAGCGGCCCGAGGATCGGCTGCAGGTCGGTGCCGAGGTCGCGGACGGACAGCTCGATGGCGGCCAGCACGTCGCCACCCGACCCGAACACCGGCACGGCGACACCGCAGACACCCGGCTCCAGCTGCCACTTGGCGACGGCGACCCGGGTCAGCCGGGTGACGCCCAGGGCCCGACGCAACCGGACCGGGGCGGTGACGGTGTGCGGGGTGTACTGGCGCAGCCCGCGCAGGATGGTCATTTCGACGGTCCGCTGGGGTGAAAAGGCGAGCAGCACCCGGCCCAGCGCGGTCGCGTGCAGGGGAAGCGTGGCCGCAGCCGAGAACGACGTGGCCGGTCGGGGGCCGGGCTCCTTCTGGATATAGGCAACCTCGAGTTCGCGCAGAACGCCGAGCCGGGCCCGGCACTTGGTCACCGCGGCGAGGTCCTCCAGGACGTAGGGCGCGCGTTCGGTGACGCTGGGCGGCGCGGTGTCCGTGCCGCCGATGGTGCGCAGCGGCAGGCCGGCCCGGTACTGGCCGTCGGCGGTGCGCTCCAGCAGGCGGCGGGAGGCGAGTTCGGAGGTCAACCGGTGCGCGGTGGACACCGGCAAACCGGCCAGACGGGCGATCTCGGTGAGCGAGTGCTCGCTGCCCTCGGTGAAGGTCATCAGGATCGACGTGATCTTGCTGGTCACCGAACGTCCGGACTCGGTCGCGTTCCCGGCCAATGATCTCTCCCGCCTTTGGGGCAACTGAGCGACGGCGTCGCGGCGCTGCATGGTCAACTCGCGTGGTGCTCCGGGCGGGTGGGCCGACCGGACGCTCGCTCGCCGGGCTGGACAGGCGAACGAAGAACCGGTGGCACCTCGGTCGATGTGAACATCTGTGACGGTCGGTGCGGCCGGTAGCACCACCTTGTCAACCATGGTTTCTCCGAACAACCAGGTTGTACCGCTGAGTGGAACACCAGCGGGGTCCGACCGGGTGGGCGCGGGATCACCCGCCCGGTCGGTCACGACCCTGCTCAGTCTCGGCGCCTCGCCGTTGCCCGTACTCCGGTCACGCGCGTCCGGTGATGGCACTCGACCGCCGGCACGAGCCACCTCTCACCGGTCGCCGTCCGGCGGGCTGAACTGACTGAGCACCAGTTCCGCGCCCTGCGGATCGCGGATCCGGGCGTGCCTGGTCCACGCCGACTCGCCCGATGCCAGCACCGTCGCACCCAACTGTTCCGCGGCGGCGGCGCTCGCGTCGCGGTCCGCCACGGTGAACGTGACCTGCCACACCGGGGGCTGATCCGGGTCGATCACGATCCCGCCGATGACGTCGGCGAAACCGGGCGGCGCGGACGCTTGACGCTGGTGGATGCCCGGGTCGCTGGTCGACGCCAGGTGGTCGCCATACCCGGGCACCTGGATCAGCGTGCGCGAATTCATCCCGAGATCGACGATGCGCCAGCCGAACAGATTCGCGTAGAACGCGGTCGCCCGGTCCGGGTCGGTGGTGTGCAGATCGCTGAAATTCCAGGCGCCGGGCACGTTCGCCAGCTGCGCACCCAACCGGCGGCCCGCTTGCCACAGCCGGATCGTTGCGCCCTGCGGATCCCGGACGGCGACCCACCGACCGGCCGGCCCGACCGCGACCGGTCCCTCGATCACCTGACCGCCCAGCGGCTCCACCGCGGCGGCCGTCGACTCCGCGTCGACGACCGACACATAGGTCTGCCACCCGATGTCGGAGGAGGTGGCCGGGCCGATGCCGGCGACGTCCTGCCCGTCGAGAGTGGCGATGAGATACCGGCCGGGTGCGCCGGGTGGCACGACGTCGGTGAGCGTCCAGCCGAACAGGCCGCTGTAGAAGGCGGCTGCCGCGTCGACATCCGGTTGCTCGGTGTCGATCCAGCAGGTCACGCCGGGCGGATAGGTCCTCGTGATCACGGTGGTCCCTTCTCGTCAGGTCCGATCAGCCGTCGTCGGGATGGTTCCCCCCACGTACGACAGTCACCCCATCGCGCCCGCCCGGACCGCGTTCGCCAGGTCCGGTCCGGTGCCGACCGGAGTGCGACCTGCCGATCGCGTTCGGGGCCGCGATGCCACCAGCGATCGGCGCCCCGACCTCAGCACGAGCCCGGTGCCGACGTGCCGAATGCCCGGGGTGTCGGATCGCCGGTACATACTCGCTGGGACCGGCCATCGGGCCGGAGCGAGCGAAGGAGGGGGCTTGTCCGATCGTGCGGCCGAACCCGCGTCGGGCAGCGGTCCCGGGGGTGAACCGATCGGCCGGGTGCTGGGGACCGAGGACGCCACCCCGCTGCAGTGGCACGTCGCCTTGCGGGAGGGTGACTACCTGCAGCTGGACGACGTCGTCACCACCCGGCGGGAGGTGCCTGGGGTCGGTGAGGTGCTCCTGGCCGGTGTGGTCACCGAGGTGCAGGCCCGGCACGAGGGCGCCAACTTCGGCTCCGACGTGTTCCTGATCAGCGATGGCGTGCTGCCGGCCCGCATCCAGGAGACCGCGGAGATCACCACCACCCGGGTGGAACCCGAGTGCTACGTTCCTCCGCTACCGGGCGAGCCAGTCCTCCGTGCGGTCGGCGAGAATCGGGACCAGGCCCTGTACTTCGACCGGATGGAGCGAAAGCTGCCGGTCGGCGCCGGCCGGGACGGTTCCCCGGTCTACGTCAACCTCGACTTCGTCGACGGCGCCCGCGGTGCGCACATCTCGATCAGCGGCATCTCCGGGGTCGCCACCAAGACCAGTTACGCGCTGTTCCTGCTTCATTCGCTGTTCCGGTCCGGTGTGCTGGGCACCCGGGCGACCAACACCAAGGCCCTGGTGTTCTCGGTCAAGGGCGAGGACCTGCTGTTCCTCGATCACGCCAACGCCCGCCTGGACGACGCTCTGCGCGGCAGCTACGCCGGGATCGGGTTGCCCGCCGAGCCGTTCGCCTCGGTCGGCTTCTTCTCCCCACCCACCCCGGACGACCCCACCGGCCGTCCGCACATCACCGGCCGGACCAGCGGCGTCGAAGCGTTCTGGTGGACCCTGGACGAGTTCTGCGCCGGCGAGCTGCTGCCGTTCGTGTTCACCGACGCCGAGGACGAGCGGCATCAGTACACGATGGTGATCCACCAGGTCGCGGCCCGGCTGCGCCGGGAGGCCGAACCCATCGGCCGGGACGGCGCGGTCAAGATCGGCGTGAGCACCTGCCGGACCTACGCCGAGCTGGTGGACGTGATCATCGACCGGCTCACCGAGGACGCCACCCGCCCGGAATGGGCCGGTCCGGTGACCGGCGCGGGCACCATCAACGCCTTCATCCGCCGGCTCACCTCCTCGCTTGCCCCGCTCCGCGCGCTGATCCGGGCCGATCTGCCGGACACCGGACACCGCCGGATCGACACCACCAATCAGCAGGTCACCGTCGTCGACCTGCACAACCTGCGGGAGCGGGCGCAGCGGTTCGTGGTCGGCGTCGTCCTCGCCGCGGAGACCGCCCGAAAGGAGGCGGCCGGCCCCGGCAGCCTGCTGTTCACCATGATCGACGAGCTGAACAAGTACGCGCCGCGGGAGGGCAACAGCCCGATCAAGGACGTGCTGCTGGACATCGCCGAACGGGGCCGCAGCCTGGGCATCATCCTGATCGGCGCGCAGCAGACCGCCAGCGAGGTGGAACGCCGGATCGTGTCCAACTCGAGCATCCGGGTGGTCGGCCGGCTCGACGCGGCCGAGGCCGGCCGGCCGGAGTACGGGTTCCTGCCGCCCAGCCAGCGCACCCGGGCCACCCTGGCCAAACCGGGCACCATGTTCGTCTCCCAGCCGGAGATTCCCGTCCCGCTGGCCGTGGAGTTTCCGTTCCCGGCCTGGGCGACCCGGCAGTCGGAGTGCGGCACCCCGCCGCCGGCGCCGGCCACCCGGCCGGCCGCGTCGGCATTCCACCGGCTGCCCGACGACGACCCCCCGCCGTTCTGAGGACGCCGACGTGAAATTTCTGCACACCGCCGACTGGCACATCGGCAAGACGCTCAAGGGCCGCAACCGGCTCGACGAGCAGCGTGCCGTGCTCGGCCAGATCATCGGGCACGCCCGGGCACAGCAGGTCGACGCGGTCCTGATTGCCGGCGACCTGTACGACTCCTCCGCGCCGAACCCGGACGCGCAGCAACTCGTCGTGCAGGCCCTGCTGGCCCTGCGGGACACCGGCGCCAAGGTGATCGCGATTGCCGGGAACCATGACAATGCGGCCACCTTCGATGCCTACCGGCCCCTGCTGGACGCGGTCGACATCACCCTGGTCGGCCGGGTCCGCAGCGCCGACAAGGGCGGCGTGGTCAGCTTCGACGCCCGCTCCACGGGAGAGCGGGTGAACGTCGCGGTGCTGCCGTTCCTGTCCCAGCGGTACGCGGTGAAGGCCGCTCAGCTGGTGGCGTCCACTCCGGCCGAGCTGTCCCGGGACTACGACGCCATGGTCCGCGAGGTCATCGACGCGCTGGCGGCCGGGTTCACCCCGGACGCGGTCAATGTGATGATGGCCCACCTGACGGTCGTGGGCGGGGCGTTCGGCGGCGGGGAGCGGCAGGCCCAGTCCATCTTCGACTACCACGTGCCCGCCGCGGCCTTTCCGGCCGCCGCGCATTACGTCGCGCTCGGCCACCTGCATCGCCGGCAGACCCTGCCGGCGCCGGCTCCGGTCGTCTACAGCGGATCGCCGTTCGCGGTCGACTTCGGCGAGCAGGACAACATCCCGGTCGTCTGCCTGGTGCAGGCATCCCCGAGCACCCCGGCGCGGATCACCGATCTGGCCGTGACGGCCGGCCGGCGGCTCCGCACGGTGCACGGCACCGTCGACGAGATCGTCGCCCGCAGCGACGAGTTCGGCGACGATTACCTCCGCGTGTACATCCGGGAACCGGCTCGCGCGGGGCTCCGCGAGGAGATCACCGATGCGCTGCCGGGTGCGCTGGAGGTCCGTATCGACCCCGAGTTCGCCATCTCCGGCGGCGACCGGCAGCCCCGCTCGGAGCACCGGGACCGTTCGCCGGCCGAGCTGTTCGCGGACTTCTGCACCGCCCGCAACGTGGCCGACCCCAGGGTGCAGGCGCTGTTCGGGCAGCTGCACGACGAGATCACCAGCGCCGGGCGGGAGTGAGCGATGCGACCGGTCCGCCTGCAGCTGAACGGATTTGCGGCCTTCCGCGACGAGGCCCTGGTCGACTTCACCGACACGGATTTCTTCGTGCTGGTCGGGGCGACCGGATCCGGGAAGTCGACGGTCATCGACGCGTTGACCTTCGCCCTGTACGGCACGGTACCGCGGTGGAACCACCGCAGCATGGTGATGTACGGGCTGGCTCCGACGGCCAACCAGGGGAAGGTGGCGCTGGTCTTCGACGTCGCCGACGAGCGGTACATCGTCGCGCGGGAGCTCCGCCGCACGAAGGCCGGCGTGCATGTGCGCAACGCCCGCCTGGACCGGCTCGTCGACCCCACGGCCGTCGGCGGGATCGAGGACGAGATCGAGTCGGTCGCCACCGACAGCGGCGTCACCCCGGCGATCGAGAAGCTGCTCGGCCTGCCCTACGAGCACTTCTGCCAGTGCGTGGTCCTGCCGCAGGGCGAGTTCGCCGACTTCCTGCGCGCCAAACCCGCCGAGCGGCGGACGATTCTGCTCAGGCTGCTCGGCGCAGGCCTCTACGCCGACATCGGGCAGCGGGCCAACACGCGGGCCGGCCAGGCGGGCGTCCGCGCCGACCTGCTGAACCAGCAGGTGGCGGACCTGGCCGACGCGACCGAAGCTGCCGAATCCGAGGCAGCCCGGCGGGCGGGCGAACTGGCGTCGCTGACCGAGAGGTTGCGCGACGAGGTGCCCCGCTTGCGGTCGGCGGCGACAACGGTGGCGCAGGCGCAGGACGCGCGGGAACGGCTGATGGCCGAACGCGACGCGCTGGTCGCCATTGTCGTGCCGGCGTCCGTCGCCGAGCTGGACGCCGCCCATACGACCGCGGAGGCGAGCGTGGCCCGCGCCGAGGCCGCCGAGGAGCTCGCCCGCCGGGTCGATCGCGATGCGCGAAAGCGGTTGGCGGCAGCGCCCGACCGGCGGCCGCTGGACCAGGCGTTGCGAGATCACGCCGAACTCGACCGGGTACGCCAGGCCTGGCCGGATGCCGAGGCGGACGCGCGGCAGACCGCCGAACGGCTGGCCGCGACCATCCAGGAGGCCGGCAGCGCGGTGACCGCGCTGGAGCAGGCCAGGTCGGCCCGGGACATCGCCCGGGCCGCCGTGGCCGACATCGAGGGGCAACTGACGGAGCTGGTCGGCCAGACGCGGCAGCTCGCCGCCGTCGTCGTGCCGGACGGGTTGGCCGACCTGGCCGCCCGTCGCGCCGACGCGGCCCGGGACGCCGCCGCGGCCGCCGCGGCGGTTGCCGCCGCGCAGGACGACGAATCGGCCGCCCAGGATGCGCTCGACACAGCACCGGCCCGCGGGCCGCTCGAGGAGTCGTTGCGCCTCGCGCGGGAACTGGCCGACGCGGAGGAGGCCGCCGCGCCCCGACAACGCGAGCACACCGAAGCGGTCGAATCGCTCCGCGCGGCTCGTGCCGCGTTGGCCGATGTCGAGCGAATGCGGGACGAGGCACGGGTGGACCGGGAGCACGCCTCGATCACCCACCGCGCCGCGGCCCTGCGCGCCGGGCTCGTGGCCGGCCAGGCATGCCCGGTGTGCGATCACGTCGTGGACGCACTGCCGGCCGCGATGGATGCTCCGGAATTGGCGGCCGCCGAGGCGGCGCTCCGTGAACTCGACCGCCGGATGCTGGACGCGAGGACTGCCGAATCCGCCGCGGCGGCCACCGAGGCTCAGGTGGCGGCCCGGCTGGCTGCCGCCCGGCAGCACGCTGCCGGGCTGGCCGAGCGGCTCGACCGGCAGCCGGCCGAGATCCCCCGCGACCCGGCGGCGCTCCGCAACGCCCTGGCGGCGCTCGACGCGCTGGACAACGCGCGTCGGGCCGCCGGGGCGCGGGTCCGGGCGGTCCGCGCGGACCACGATCGGGCGTTGGCGTCCACCCGCCGGGCCGATGAGGCGACGGCGGCAGCGCGGGCGACGCTGCACCGCGCCCGCGACCCGCTCGTCCGGCTGGGCGCCCCGATTCCCGACGAAACCGACTTGCTGGCCGGATGGACGGGTCTGGCCGACTGGGCTCGGCAGGAACGCGAAGCCCGCGGGCAGCGACAGCGAGCGCTCGAGGCGGCGCTGACGGCGGCTCAGGATAGCTACCGGCGGGCGCGAGACACGTTCGGCGCGAGCGACGACCGGGCCACCGCCGCCCAGCGCGCGGTCAACGCCGCGACCGGAGCGGCCGAGCGGGCCACCGCGACCGTCGACGCCTTGCGCACCCGAGACGGGGAACTCACGAAGGCTCTCGCCCTGGCCCCGAGTGCCGCGCAGGCGGCCGAGCAGATTCGCCTCATCGACGAGATGGCGGCCGCCGTCGCCGACGCGGCGGCCGCGGTGGACAAGGCCGTCGCGGATCGCCTCGTGGCGCAGGATCAGCTCGTGACGCTGGCCGACCGGGTCGGCCGGGCCTGGCGGGAGTTGCGGTCCGCCCGGGACGCGGTGATCGGACTCGGCGCACCGGACCTCCCCGACGGTTCGGTGTTCGCCGGGTGGACCGCATTGGCCAGCTGGGCGGGCGCGGCTGCGCGATCGCGCAGCGCGGCGATCCCGGATGCGCAGGACGCGGTCGACTCCGCGATCCGGCGCCGGGACGGCATGGTGCACGGGCTCACGGCGCAGTTCGCCGCGCTCGGCCTGGAGCTGGCCGGCGATCCCGCCGAAACCGCAGCGCCGATCGCGGCCGCCGCGCAGGCGCAGGCCGCGGCCGACCGCACCCGGATCGCCGAACGTCGGGCGCGCGCGGCGGCCCTACGGTCCGATCTCGCGGCCGCGCAACAGGACCAGCAGGTCGCACGGGAACTGGGCCGGCTGTTGCGCAGCAACATGTTTCCGGAGTGGTTGGAGGCGGCGGCGCTCGACACGCTGGTCGTCGACGCCGCCGATCGGCTCTCCGACCTGTCCGGGGGCCAGTTCGAACTGACCCATCGCGACGGCGAGTTCATGGTGATCGATCACGCGGACGCCGACAGCATCCGCAGCGTGCGCACCCTGTCCGGCGGCGAGACCTTCCAGGCCAGCCTGGCGCTGGCGCTGGCGTTGAGTACCCAACTGTCCTCGATGGCCGCGGAAGGCGCCGCTCGCCTGGACTCGATCTTTCTCGACGAGGGTTTCGGCACCCTGGACGAGGCGACGCTCGAGGTGGTCGCGGCGACGCTGGAGAACCTGGCCCAGGGCGACCGGATGGTCGGGGTGGTCACCCATGTCGGCGCGCTCGCCGACCGCATTCCGGTGCGGTTCCGCGTCCGCCGGGACTCCCGGACGTCCTCGATCGAGCGGGAGTCGTTGTGACGTCGCTGTCGTCGATTCCCGCACCGGCGGCCCGGACATGAAGTTCGCGGTCGATGGGTGGGATCCCGGCTACGGCAGCACGTTCGAGGTCGGTGACGAGCTGGACGCGGCTGCCGCCCAGGTGCAGCTGGAGTTCGAACGGGCGGTCGCGGACTGGGGGCCCGTCCGGCCGGTCCTACCGACGACGACGCCGAGTCGGGTGTTGTTCGTGGACGGGGTTCGCCGCATCGAGGCGCGCGCCTGGATCGATGACCCGCCGGACCGGCTGGCGGACGGGCGGGCGTCGACGGCCAGTGAGGCCATCTGCGCCTCCTACGCCGCCGGGGTCGTGTGCTGCACGGGCACCCGGGCGCATCTGGACCGATGGCAGCCGCGCCGAGGGTTGTTCACCGTCGCCGCCCATGCGGAATCCATCCGCACCGCCGCGGGCGTCTACGCGGCCCGTCTTGCCGAACGACGGGCGCAACAGCCGTTGGCCGGCGCGCTTTCCCGCGCGTTGCAGAACCAGCTGGCCGAGCTCGAACTCGAGGTCGCTGCGGGGGCCCGCGCCGAAGCACCCGACCACGACGATCTGCTGGTCGTCGACGGCCCGCTCAGCGGCCGCACCGCGCTGCCGCGAGCGATCGGCTACGTCAAGAGCCATCACAGCGCCTACCTCCCGCCCGACCTGCACGCCGGCGTCGGGCGCCTCCGCGCGGGCGAGCGAACTCCGGTGTTCCGCATCGGCGACGGCTGGGCCAGGTACTCGTGGTACCTGCGGTTGCCAGGCGCGCCGGGTGCCCCGTGGGCCGGTGTCGTCCGCGTCGAATGTTCGCCCGACCTGCCGGTGGCCGGCGTCATCGAGCTGGCAACACTGACCCAGGCCGTCCTTCCCAGGTTTGCCTCGGCCGAGTACAAAGACACCCGGGCGCCGCAGAACCTCTACCCCATCGCGGGATTGGAGCGGGAATTGCGGCACCGGCTGGGCGATCCGCGGCTGCTGTACCGGGCGCTGCGGGCCGCGGCGTCGGCCTGATCGGTCCCGTCGCGATCGGCCGTCTTCGTCCGGTCCGGGTACCGGCCCGACCCGATCTTTCGCCTTGCGAAGAACCAAACCTCCGTTACCCCCCGTGGTTTCGCTTCGCCAACAAAGTACCCGAACAGTCGTTGCGGCCGGGGTGGCCCGGTGCGAGAGTCGGCGGGCCCGTGGAGGTGGCGCATGCGTCGAGGCTTGATCATCTCAGTGCTCCTGATGCTCGTCGCGGCGCTGTGCGCCGGCCCGGCCAGCGCCTCGCCCACGCCGAGCGTGGGCCGGGATCCCGACCAGCTCGACGCCTACACCGCCGTCGTGCCGACCGACCGGCTGGCCGCGATCGCCGAGCAGGGCATCGACGTCAGCGGGCAGCAACCAACGCCGGACGGCGTCAAGGTCGACCTCGTCCTCACCTCGGCCCAGGCCGACCATCTCCGGAGTCTGGGCATCGACGTCCAGTTGACCCGGGTCGAGGGCGGCCTGACGGTCCAGGAATTCGCCGCGAGGCAGGCCGCGAGCGGGTTCCAGGTCTGGAAGTCCTACGACGAACGCGGCGGCATCCGCGATCAGTTGTTCGCGGCCGCCCGAAAGAACCCCGATCTGGTCAAGCTGGTCATTCTCGGTTGGACCTATCAGCATCGACCGATCATCGCGGTCAAGGTGACCGCCGGTGGCCCCTGGGTCCCGGACGGCAAACGCCCGGCGGTGCTGTACAGCGCGACCCAGCATGCCCGGGAGTGGATCGCCACCGAGGTGGACCGCCGGCTGATGAACTACTACATCGACAAGTGGCGCTCGGGCGACCGCGAGGTCCGCTCGCTACTGAAGTCGACCGAGCTGTGGTTCATGCCGGTGGCGAACCCGGACGGTTACCAGTACACGTTCGACCACGAGCGCCTGTGGCGCAAGAATCTTCGGGACAACAACGGCGACGGGCAGGTCCAGGTCGGCGACGGTGTGGATCCCAACCGCAATTTCCCGAATCACTGGGGATACGACAACGAGGGCTCGTCACCGATCACCTCGAGCGAGACCTACCGGGGACCGAAGCCGTTGTCCGAACCGGAGACCAAGGCCATGGTCAACCTGCTGCGCCGGGTCGGATTCGCCTTCCAGGTGAACTACCACTCCTTCGGCCCGTACCTGCTGTACCCCGAAGGCTGGCAGATCGGCACCCCGACCGCGGACGACCCGATCTACTACGCGATGTCCGGCAACCTGGATGCGCCGGCCATCGCGGGAAGTCATCCCGGACTGAGTTCGGACGTCCTGTACGTCACCAACGGCGAGACGACCGACTACGCCAATGCCACCACCGGAACCCTCGCCTGGACGCCGGAGCTGAGCGAGGGCTGCGAAGGATGCGGGTTTGTGTTCCCGGACGACGAGGCATTGGTCGAGGCCGAGTTCCAGCGGAATCTGCCGTTCGCCACGTCGGTGGCCAATTCGGCGGCCGATCCGGATGATCCGAAAACAGCCACCGGGATGACCACCAAGCCCTTCTACATCGACAGCGCCGACCCGTACAAGAGCGGCGTTCCCGGCGCCCAGCTCAGCTTCAAGTACTCCTACGGCGACCCGCAGCCGGTGGCGGTGCTGGCCAAGCGCAGCTTGGGCAAGGTCACCGCGAAGTTCCGGATCAACGGTGGCCGGGTCCAGTCGGCGAGGACCTCGGAATGGCAGGGCGGTTCCACCGACGACCCCGCCGCGGTCTACTACCACCAGATGCGCGGAGTGGTCACCGGCACCAAACCCGGTGACAGGGTCGAGGTGTGGTTCGAGGGCGGCGGGCAACGCAGCGACTCGTTCACCTACGAGGCGGTGAACGAATCCCGCAACAAGGTGCTGATCGTTGCGGCCGAGGACTACACCGGCGCGTCGCCAGTGCAGGCGTCGGGTCCGCACTACGCCCAGATCTATCAGGACGCAGTGGCGACCAACGGCCGGCAGGCCGATCTTTACGACATCGATGCGCGGGGGCGAGTCGCCCCCGACGCGCTGGGCGTCTTGAGCCATTACCGGGCGGTGATCTGGGAGACCGGTGACGACATCGTCACCCGGACCGCGGGTCGCGGCGGCGGCAATGCCGACCGGCTTGCCCAGGACCAGATCCTCGAGTTCCGTGCCTATCTCAACGAAGGTGGGCGCGTCCTGCTGGCCGGGGATTGGGCCGGCCAGCAATACACCGGCAATGTCGGCAATCAGTTCTACGATCCAAAGGGCGAAATAGCTTGTAGTCCATTGCCGGCCGGCGTCGACGAACGTCGCTGCCAGTTGCTGCGGGGTTCCGGGGACGGCACGAACGACGTGCTGCAGTACTCGTTCGGGGGCTACGTGTCCGTTTTGAACGACGGGCTCGACGCCGACGGCAACATCTTTGACGCCGTCGGCGTCGACGACCCGTTCGCCGGACTGTCCTGGACGCTGAAGGACGCCGGCGCGGCGGGCCGCCAGGCCAGCACGTCGTCGTTCGTCGCCACCAGCGGCATCCTGCCGCCCGATGAGTTCAAGCAGTTCGACAGCTGGCCGGCGGCGCGCTGGGACAAGCCGGGGGGCCCGTTCGCCCCCCACACCGGTGCCAACTACGCCTATTCGCAGATTGCCGACGTGTCCTACAAGCGATTGACCCGGGAGATCGCGGTTCCCGCCGCCGGTGGCTCGCTGACGTTCTGGACCTCATACGACACCGAGACGGACTGGGACCACCTGTTCGTCGAGGCGCACACGCCCGGCCAGGACAACTGGACGACGCTGCCCGACGCCAACGGCCACACCACCACCGCACCCGGCGAGAGTTGCGCGGCCGGCTGGGTTGACCTGCACCCGCAGCTCGCGCACTACCAGACCTGGGATGGCGCAACCGCCTGCACGTCGGCCGGGACCACCGGATCCTGGAACGCCGCCAGCGGCAACTCGGGCGGCTGGCAGCAATGGAACATCGACCTCTCGGCCTACGCCGGCCAGTCGGTGGAGGTGTCGATCGCCTACGCCAGCGATTGGGCCACCCAGGGCCTGGGCGTCTTCGTCGACGACATCACACTGCCGGACGGCACCGGCACGTCCTTCGAAGCGACCGACACCGGTGGCTGGACCATCACCGGGCCACCGCCCGGGAGCGGCGCCAACGGCAATAATTGGAAGATCACCAACGCTGCCGGCTTCCCCGTCGGCAACGCAATCGCCACACCGCACACGTTGCTTTTCGGATTCGGCATGGAGTGGATCTCCACGCCGGCGGAACGGGACCAGGTGATGGGCCGGGTACTCGACCACCTGCTGAACTGACCGGCGATCAGACGGCGGTCCGCTCGGCCGGAGCGGACCGAGCCCCACGATCAGCCGCGCGCCCGACGAACTCGACCACCTGGTCCACCACCAGCGGATCGGTGAGGATCCGCCGATGACCCAGTCCTTCGGTGGTGATCATCGTCGCCGGGCCGGACCACCGTTCGGCCAACTCGACGGAATGCGCGTGGGCAGTCTCCCGGTCGCCCCGGTCATGCACGACGAGCAGCGGGATCGCCCCGGCATGATCGGCCAGCCGGCGAACATCCATGACCGCCATCGGCTCCCCGATGAGGCCCGCGATCCGCTCCGCCATCGCGCGACGGGTCCGCGGTCCCATGTTCACCGTGGCGGCGAAGCGATCGAGATACCCGCCGAGATCCCGGACCGGGGCGATCACTGCCAGCCGCTGCACCGGCATCCCGGAGCGCTGCACCAGCAGGGACGGAAGTGCGCCCATGGAGTGCGCGATCACCGTGTCGGCCGGTCCGAACCGGTGCATGACCGCGGCCAGCGCCGCGGCGAACTCGACCCCGTGCGTTCGCCCGCGACCACAGGCACCCGGATCGGACCGACCGTGCGACGGCGCGTCGAATCGGACGACCCGGAATCCGCGGTCGCTCAACGGATCCACGTACGCCGATAGTTGGTCACCGTTGCCGCCCCAACCGTGCATCAGGTACACGCTGGGTCCCGTGCCGTGACTGGTTCCGCGAATCTTGCCGGCCGGCAGCTGGAGCACGAATTCCTCCCCCGCGGACGGTTCGGACGCAGCGTCCGGAGCCGGTGGCACGGTCAGCCACCGGTTCGCGGCATACCGGCCACCAGCGGCCGGTGCCACGATCTCCGCGACGGCGAAGCCCATCCGGTATCCCGAATTCCTGATACGAACGATCGTGCGATTTGTTGCCGCTGCCGCGGTTCCCATACGGTTACCTTTCGCCAGTTGTCGGTCGGTCGACGATGGTCTCGTCTCAACGGGAACGGCGGGCCCGCTCGATGAGCGCATCGAAGGCCCGGCGGGTTCGGGTCAGGGCCTGCGGGTCGTGCAGCAACCGGCTGGCATGGTGGTAGCCGAGCATCAGGCTGTGGACCTCGAACGCAAACTGCTGCAGATCCAGATCGGGTTCGAAATCGCCGTCGGCCACCGCCGTTCCGGCGACCGTGGCCAGCAACTCCAGCCAGTCCCGCTCGGCTCCGACCAGAGCGTCCCGCAACTCCCCCGGCCGCTCGTCCAACTCGACCGCAGCGCCGACGAAAATGCAACCACCAGGCATGATCTCGCTGGCCCAACGCAGCCAGTTGTCGAACATTGCCCGCACCCGGCGCTCCCCGCGGGGCGTGGCCAGCCCGGGCCGCACGACGCAATCGACGAACCGCTGCTGGGCCACCGTGAGGACCTGCAGCTTCAGCCGGTCCATCGACCCGAAGTGCGCAAACAGGCCGCTCTTGCTCATTCCGGTGCGCTCGGCCAGGGATCCGACGGTCAGCCCGGCGAAGCCGTCCCGCGACGTCACCTGGATGGCCTCGTCGAGAATCGTTCCTCTGGTGTCCGCACCCTTACCCACGGGGCCAAGGTAGCACGATCGTACTTTTTCGTCATCCGGACGGGGGGAGACGAACGGACGCCACCGGACGGAACTCCGAATCATCGCTCAGCCCGGCCGGCCTTCGACCTGGGGGCCACCGGACGCCACCAGCTCCGGCCACTCCAGATCTTGTAGTGAATCACTACAAAAGCCGCACTGACCCGGGACCGGGTCGCCGCAGCACCCTGAGTGACATCACCGGCCGGAACCGCCGGCCACCCTCACTCACCGGAGTCACCGTTGACCATCACCACCAGCTCGATCAGACCCGACCTCGTCGCCCTCAAGGGCGTGCAACAGCAGACGTGGAGCAGCGGCGACTACCCCAGCATCGCCTGGATCACCGTGCCGCTGGCCGACGAGCTCATCGCCGCCGTCGAGCTGGTCCCGGGCCGCACCGTGCTCGACGTCGCCACCGGCACCGGCCACGTCGCGATCGCGTCCGCCCGGGCATTCTGTCCGACGACCGGAATCGATTACGTGCCCGGACTCGTCGACACCGCCCGCCGCCGAGCCGACGCCGAAGGCCTGACCATCGATTTCGAGGTCGGTGACGCCGAGTCTTTGCCCTACGCCGACGACAGTTTCGACTATGTGCTGTCCGCGATCGGCACCATGTTCACCGCGAACCACCGGCAGGCCGCCGACGAGATGGTCCGGGTCTGCGCGCCCGGAGGCCGGATCGGCATGGCCAACTGGACGCCGTCGGGATTCGTCGGGCGCATGCTGCAGATCGTCGGCCGCCACGTCGCCCCGCCGGCCGGCGCCCAGCCACCCACCCGCTGGGGAAACCCGGACGTCGTCGCCGAGCTCTTCGACGGTCGGGTCGACGACCTGCGCGCCTGGACCACCGCCGTTCGGCAGCGATTCCTCAGCACCGAACACTTCGCCGATTTCTTCCTCACGAACTATGGGCCGACGCTGAAGGCCGCGGGGAAGCTCGACGAGGCCGGTCGGGCCGCGTTCCGCGCCGACCTGGTCACGCTCGGCGAGGAGTTCAACCTCGCCGCCGACGGCACCTTCGTCTCCGAATGGGAGTACCTGTTGGTCTCCGCGCGGAAACACTGAACCGCGGTCCGGGGTGAACCGCTCGCCCATCCCGGCCACCGGATAGCGGCCGATCGCGTCCAGCCCGTCGCCCCGTCCCTCGAACACCGGCGGGCCACCCGACGACCCGCAGTCGAGCCACGTCCGCGATCGACGCCCGATCACCGGCGGCCGCGGTTCGGCACCCCGGCCCACCTCATCGTTGGGTGCCGACGCCCGGCATCCCGCGATCCAGCCAAACCCCCGTCCCCCGGCCGGCTACGCCGGCGGACAGACCTCTTCAGAATGGAACCCCGGATGCTTACTTCAGGCGATGACGCCTGTGCCGGCCCCGCAGTCCCCGGCCGTCCCGCCCGGTTGCCCCGGGCCGTGCACATGCCGGCGCAGCTGTACTCGCGATTGGTACGACAGGCTCAGCAGCTCAATCGGGCCGGGCTCAAGGCGTACGGCCTGCTGGCCGGCGATCCCGGCCGGCCCGGATTCCCTCATCAAGCCGTCGACGCGGTCGTGCTGGACCCGCAGCGCAACCGGCGCAACGACCCGACCCACCGCGCCGCGTTCCACGCCCAGGGCAGCTACTTCCGGGCATACGAGGACGCCGGCTTCGTCGCCGACCCGATCGACTTGCTGCACGCCTGGCAACGGATCGAGCGCGCGGGTCTGGAACCGGTGGCGGCATTCCACGTGCACCGCCGCCAGCCGGCCAACTTCTCCAGCATCGACTACCGCTTGCACAACCCCGCCTTCGCCTGGCATCTGATCATCTCACTGCGCAACCCGGCCGAGCCGGATGTCCGCCCGTTTCTGGTCCGGAAGGAATTCGGCAACCTTGGCATCGACGAGACCGACGATCTCGAGGACAGCGAACTGGCCTATGCCGGAGCGGAGGTGACGCCGGCCGCACTCGTGCTCACCGATGGCGATGCACCCGGACATCGGGACGGGCCGCCCATCGACTCCGCATGGAGCGTGCAATCCAGACCGGCCTGATCCCCTGGCCGTCTCGCGAGGCCACCGACCCCGGCACCGCTACGCTCGGGTGCCGTGCCCGACTTCGAACTCGCTCGCAGCACCTCGATCCAGGCCGACCCGTCAACCGTGCACGCGTTGATCGACGACTTCCACGAGTGGATCTCCTGGTCCCCGTGGGAGGGCGTCGACCCCGCCCTGCGGCGCACCTACAGCGGACCGGACCGGGGGGTCGGAGCCGCTTACGCGTGGAGCGGCAACCGTAAGGCCGGCCAGGGCCGCATGGAGATCACCGGATCAACCGACCTGGAGATCCGGATCCGGCTCGACTTCGTCAAGCCGTTCAAGGCCGGCAACGACGTCGCGTTCATCCTCGAGCCCGACGGCGCGTCGACGGCCGTGACGTGGCGGATGACCGGGCGCCGGTCGTGGCTGATGTCCGCGATGAACAAGGTGCTCAACTTCGACAAGATGGTCGGCGAGGACTTCACCAAGGGTCTGCGCCAACTCAAGCGGCAAGCGGAAGCTCGCGCCTCCGCGTGAGCCTTCAGGCGGTGGCCGCCCGAGCCTGCTCGATCGGGCCGTTACCGATTCGCGGCCACGCCCAGATCAGCAACGCGAGCTGGATACAGCCGGAGACCAGGAACGGCAGCCGCAGCGCCCATTCCCGGCCGACCGCGGGTTCCATGGCCGCGACCAGCAGCCCACCCAACAGCGTCCCGATCGCGATCGTCCCCCAGCCGAAGAATCGGTAGACCGAGTTGACCCGGCCCAGCAGGCGGTCGGGGATCAACGACTGCCGCAGGGACACGGTGATCACGTTCCACACCACGACGAATACCCCGGCGATCAGGCTGGCCGACCACAGCGGCCAGAACGCCGACATCAGGCCCAGCGAGCCTTCGGCGACCGCCATCACGACGACGCTGACCGCCAACGCGGTGCCCGACCGGATCCGGCCGGTCAGCCAGGGTGCGACGAACGAGCCGATCACCGCACCGATCGCCGAGCCGGTCATCAGCAGACCGAACGCTCCGGCGTCCAGGCCGGCCACCTCCTGGCCGAACAGCACGAAGACCGCCGTGGCCAGCGCACCCGACGCGTTCAGTACGCCCAGCGCGATGGCCAGCGACCGGAGCAGCCGGTGCCGCCACAACCATCGGAAGCCCTCCCCGATCTCCCGACGCAGGCCCGCGCGCGGCCCATCGGCTGCGGGTGCCCGGAAATGGCCCGCCATGGTGAAGACGACCGCGGCGGCCACCGCGAACGACCCGGCGCTGACGAAGAACGGCAGGGTCAGGCCGGCCGCGAGCAGCAGGCCGGCCAGCGGTGGCCCGACGAACTGGTTCGCCACGGTCTCCACCGCCCACAGCCGGCCGTTGGCCTTCGCCAGCCGATCACGCGGCACGATCGATGGAATCAACGTCTGAGAGCTGTTGTCGCTGACCACTTCCGCGAAACCGACCAGCAGGGCCAGCGCGTACAGTCCGGCCAGCAGCGGGCCGGCCTGCGCCGGCGCTCCGGTTCCGTCCAGGCCGGTGAGCGCCAGCAGCAGGGCGAAGGCCAGCAGCAGCCCGGTCCGGGCGGTGTCCGCCCAGGCGATCAGCCGCCGCCGGTCGAACCGGTCGGTGATCGCGCCCACCGGCAGGGCGAACAGCAGCCAGGGGATGCGCGTGGCCGCGGTGACCAGCGCGATCTGCACCGGGTCCCGGGTCAGCACCGAGGCCAGCCAGGGCACCGCCACCACCTGCAGTCCGTCCGCCAGGTTCGCCGCTCCGGTCGCGACCAGCAGTCGGCGATACGGACCGGGGCCGGGGACGCGGGTCCGGGCGATCCGGTCCCCCGGTGGCGGAGCCCCCGCCGGCTCGGTCACGGTTCGCTCGATCCGGGGTGGTCGGCGCACCCGATCGGCCCGGGGGACAACCGCGGCCGGTCGGTCGGGTAGATACCGACGGCCAGCCCGAACACCTGGTCCCCGGCTCGCGGCTCCCGGTCGAACTCGTCCAGCAACGCCAGGACCCGGTCGGACCAGGCCTCGGCCCGCTCGACCGGGATCCGCGCATAGCGAACCGCGCCGTTGAACGGCAGTTCGGTGCCGCTCGGGACGGCTGCGGTCTCCTCGGCCGCCTGCCTGAACTGCCCGGCGGCGGCACCCTCGGCCTCGCCAATCTGCTCGAACAGGAACACCCGGGCGGTCCGCCCGTAATACTTGGCCTCCAGCGCCCGCACCCGCTGGGTCCGGACGACCCGCACAAGGCCGGCCGCCTCGAGCGACTTGAGGTGAAACCCGATCGTGCCCTTGGGTTTTCCCAGGATCTGCGCGAGCTCCGATGTGGTGGCGGCCCGGTCCAGCAACAGGCTGACGATCTGCGTGCGGGTCGGCTCGAACAGCGCCCGGTACTGGGCGGCCGCGGTCAGCGCCAGGGTGGGGGCCAGGTCGTAGTCGGGCACCGCATGGTCGGGCATTCCCGAATGGTCGGCTGATCCCGACCATTGTGTCAAGCCCTCGGCGGCGCAGCCACCGAATGGCGGCCGGCTACTTCGGCGGCAAGGTCCGGACGAAGGCAACCCCGATGCCGACCCACTCGGTGAGGCGCTCCTCGCTGTCCGCGGCGGGCGGGTCGACCCGCAGCCAACCGTCCATCTCGCGGCCCCGCATCACCATCCGGCCGACGTGCGGGGCGGCGACGAGCTCGTCGGCGCGCGCCGGGTCGATGCGGAGCAACAGCCCGCCCTGACCGCTGACGGCGACCGTCATGTGCCCGTCGAGCAGGAAGGCCAGCCCGCCGAACATCCGTTTCTCGGACAGGCCCGGTTCCGGGCCGAGGATGTCGCGGATCCGTGCGGCCAGGTCCTCGTCGTACGCCATGACCGGAAGTCTGCCGGACCAGTCAGCGTGCCGCGGCGCGGTAGGGCCGGAAGAAGTCCCGCAGCTCCTGCGCGTAGAGCTCGGGCTCCTCGAACGCCGCGAAATGGCCCCCTCGCGGCGGTTCGGTCACGCGCACCACGTTCGTCGAGCGCTCCAGCCAGGCTCGGGGCGGCCGAAGCAGATCAGCCGGGAAGAGCGAGAAGCCCGACGGCACCGCCACCCGACGGCCATGCTGCGCGGCCGGAATCGCGCCGTTCGCGTGGTACATCCGCATCGACGAGCCGATGGTCCCGGTCAACCAGTAGATCGTCAGGTTCGTCAGGATCTCGTCCCGGCTGATGCTGCGTTCGACATCGCCATCGCAGTCGCTCCACGCGCGGAGCTTCTCGACGATCCAGGCGGCCAACGCCGCCGGCGAGTCGGTCAGGCCGACGGCGGCGGTTTGCGGCTTGGTGCGATGCATGGCCGCGTAGGCGCCTTCGGACGCTCCCCAGGTCGCCGCGGCCTGGAACCAGGCTTGTTCCTCGGGCGTCAGGTCCGCGCGATCCCCGGTGAACACCGGTATCCCCCCGTCGGTCCGGTGGACCGCCGCCACCCGGTCCGGGAAGTCCAGCGCCAGGTAGCGCACGACATGGCTGCCGATGTCGCCGCCGGCCGCACCGAACCGCGGGTAACCCAGCCCGTCCATCAGCTTCGCCCACAACGCGGCGACGTCGATCGAGTTCAACGGCTGACCGGACGGGCGGTCGGACCACCCGAACCCGGGCATGTCGGGAACGACGACGTCGAACGCGTCGGCCGGATCACCGCCGTGCGCGGCCGGGTCGACCAGCAGCGGGATGACCTTGGTGTAGCGCCAGCACGAATCCGGCCAGCCGTGCGCCAGGATCAGCGGCATCGCCGGGGCGGCCGCGCGCGCATGCACGACGTGGATGCGCAGCCCATCGAGGGTGACCCGGTACCGGGGCAGCCGGTTCAGCGCCGCCTCCTGGGCCGGCCAATCGAAGCCGTCCGCCCAGTACCGGACCAGTTCGCGCAGGTAGCCGACGTCGGTGCCGAGCGACCAGCCCGCGTCCTGCGGTGCGTCCGGCCACCGAGTGGCCCGGAGCCGGGCCTGCAGGTCGGCCCAGTCAGCCCGGCCGGTCGTCGTCGAGAACGGTTCGGGACGAGGCGGGATATCCGGCACACCAGCACCTTACGACCAGCCGGCGCCCGCGCGGGATCGGCGGCGCGCGGTTCCCACCGGACTTCGTGAACCGGGCGGGACACCACTCGCGACGGGCCGGCGTTTCGGGGAGACGCCGGCCCGGGCCGACAGGTCAGAGGCGTTGGAAGGTGCTCTGTGACCGCGGTACGCCATTCGCCCCGTCATCCGGATGCGCCGGCGAGGTCAGGGGGCCAGCAGGGTCGAGGCGGTCACCGGCGTCAGCCCGCGGGCGCTCAGGTCGTCCAGAATGCCGGGCAAGGCTTCGACGGTGCCCGGATGGCCGAAGTGCATGCTGACCACCGAGCCGGCCGTGGCGGCAGCGACGGCCTGCCGGATCGCCCGCGGCCCGGGATCGGTCCAGTCGGTGGAGTCGATGTCGTAGGACAGGCAGGTGGTGTAGCCGCTGCGGCCGGCCACCTGCCGGATCTGGTCGGTGGCGTACTGCGCGCTGGACTGGCGGAAGAACACACCCGGTGAACCGGTCAGACGATCCAGAAGGTCGCGGCAGCGATCGATCTCGTCCTGGATATCGGCCTCGGCGAGTTCGGCCAGGACCGGGTGCGTCCAGGTGTGGTTGCCCAGTTCGTGCCCGGCGGAGGCGATGACGCCGGCCAGGTCGGGGTTGGCGGCCAGCCAGGTTCCGACGACCATGACCGTGACGTGCACCTCACGCGAGCCCAGCACGTCCAGCAGGTTCTGGGCGATCGCCGGGTCGCCCGCTCCGTGGAACGTCAGCGCCACCTGAGGGCGGGCTCCGCTGCCCCGGGCGACCTCCACCGCGGCCCCACCGGCCGCGGCGGTCGAGGAGGAGGCGACGGACTCCGGCGTCCCGTTCGCGGTCGACGACGTCGGCGCGGCGGTCGTCGATTCGACCCTCGTCGTCAGGGCCGGGGCGGTGACGGTCCCTGCGGTGGTCGAGGTGGCCGCGTTCGTGGCGTCCGCCGGGCCGGACGGCGAACAGGCCGACGCGGCCGCGAGGACGCCGATCGACGCCAGCAGGTGTCGTCGTGAGAGGCGGCCCGACTCGGGCCGGTCGGCCGTCACCGGAGGATCCAGCGGTGGACGACGCGCTCGCCCGGCGTCAGGAATGGGAGCCGCACCGGACGGACGCTACCGGCCCCGATGTGAAGTGCGCCGAAGGTCGGGCCGCTCATCGAGACGACTCGTCCAGCACCTGCCGGGCATGCCGGTACTTGGCCGCCAGCCGCTCCCGGGTGGCCGGATCGAGCCGCGCGGTTCGCTCGGGGGCCGTGTTGTCGTCGATGTCGTGGCGTTTGACGGCCAGCGCCAGGGGATCCGCCGCAACCCGCTCGTAGTACCCGTCGCCCTCGCCCGGGCGGCGGGTCATCGCGTCGACGGCGCCGGCGATCCGCGGGCCGAACTCCCGTTCGATGTCGACCAGGGTGACATCGGTGTCCTCGACGACGTCGTGCAGCCACGCGACGATCTCGGCGTCATCACCGTGTCCGCCGGCCCGGACCCGCGCCGCAACCCGGGCCGGGTGGTCGATGTACGGAGCGCCGGCCTTGTCGATCTGTCCGGCATGGGCGGACCGGGCCAGCACGGCGGCGGCGTCCACGGGCACCGGCGCCGCGTCCTGCGAGCCGCCCGTCGCGGTCAGGACGGCGAGCCGGTCGAGATCGTCGGCGGTCAGGCCGGGCCAACCGTGCAGGAGCCGCCGCCACGCCGTGGGCACGGCCGACGCACCCCACCGGGCGCCGAGCAACGCCCCCGCGATCGCCGCGGTGGTGTCGGTGTCGCCACCGGCCCGGACGGCCAGTTCGAGGGCGGCGGGGAGGTGCCGGGGATCGGCGTGGTGCGGGGCGCGGGTGATCGCCCACCAGGCGGTCTGCAGCGCGTGGACCACCCAGCCGTTCTTCGGAAAGTCATCCGGCGAGCCACTTTCGGCTTGTCCGAGGAGCGGCCGCCAGAATCGCGCAGCCTCGTTCCCGATCCGGTCCAGGTAGCCGTGGACGCCGTCGAACGTGCCGTGCAGCACGGCATGCCGGATCGCGTGCGACCAGATCTGACACGCCTGCGTCGCCCGCAGATCGTCGTGGGTGAGCGCCGCGACCCGGGCGGCCGCCCGCGCGCAGGCGGCGGCCGCCTCCGGGGTGTCGTCCAGATAGGCCAAACCGACGGCCGCGGTGCGCATCAAGGATCCGTTGCCGCCCTTGAGACCGCTGATCCGGCTGGCTGTCTCGGCCATCGCGGCGGCGGTGCCGGCGCGGGCGGAGAGCACCGCCCGGGTCTGGTGGCCGATGTCCTTGGGATTCGAGTCGTACCACTCGATGAACCCGGCGGCGACGGCGTCCAGACCGGCCGGGGTATTCAGGTCGGCGCCGGTCGCGGTCACCCGGGCGACCGCCAGGGTCATCGCCGTGTCGTCGGTCCACTCCCCCGGCGCCCAGTCGAACGGGCCGCCACCGATCATGCCGATCGCGGCGTCCGGGCCGGGATGGGTGAACTCGTAGCCCGCACCCAGCGCGTCGCCGGCGGCGGACGCCAACAAGGCACCCGCTGCCCGGTCGGCCCGGTCCGATTCCGTGCTCATCCTGCATTCCTCCCTCGATGGGCAACTTGCGCATTATAGCGCAGTTTTGCGCTTACTGCCTCGGCTCGGACGGTTCACGCGGCCGTGTGTCAGGCCGGGCCCGAACGGCATCCGTGTCGAAGGCCGACCATGGCACCCCGGCAACGGCATCGGCCGCGGTGAAGTCAGTTGCCGTGGCGGCCCCGCCTTGGTAGGAATTATCCATGCAGATAACTCTGCGATCGAAGGCTGACCGTCGACGCGACGAGATCGTGACGGCGGCGTTGGAGGTACTGGCCGCGGACGGACCCGGTGGCCTGACCTTCGCCGCAGTCTGCCGGACCGCGAAACTGAGTAGCGCACGCCTGATCTCGTACCACTTCCAGGACCGCAGCGGCCTGCTGGCCGCCGTGGCGGACCGGGTGCTGACCGACCTTGGCCGGTCGGTGGCCGCCGACCTGGCCCGCGCTCCGGCGGGTTCCGCGCAGGTCAGGGCCCTGTTCGAGGCGAACGCGGAGTTCCTGACGACCCATCGCGGCCACGCGGTGGCGCTGGTCGCGCTGGTCGCCACCGACGCCGGCGAGCCCGCGCGACAGGCGTCCCGCGCGAATGAGGTGGCGGTTGCCGGATTGATCACCGCCGGCATCGCCGCCGGCGACCTGCGGGAGATCGACTCCGGGCACGCGGCGTTCCTGGTCCTGCGGGCGATCGAGGGACTGGCCGTAGCGATCGCCACCGATCCGGGGCTGCCCGCGCGTGCGTATGCAGCATCGATGGCCGACATCGTGCTCCGCGGGCTGGGCCGATGAGGGCCGGCCGCCGATCGCTCGTCACGGTCGTGCCGATGGTCGTCGGTGCTGCCGTCAGCACGCTCGCCCTGGCCGCGCCGGCCGTGATGGGTCTGCTCACCCGCGATCGCGGCGCAGTGCAGGCTGGCCAGTGGTGGCGGACTGTCACACCGATTCTGGTGCAGCCGAGCGGGTTTCCCGCATTGGTCTTCCTGCTGGCGGGCCTGGCAGCGGTGGCACCGCCGCTGGTCGTCCGGTTCGGCGCCCGCCCGGCGGTGGCCGGGATGGTGCTGGCCGGGTTGGTGCCGTTGGTGTGGTCGACCTGGCTGGATCCGGGCGACCGGGGCGGCGGGTCGTCGGACGTCGTGGCC
>JBGALY010000010.1:0-155796 GCA_044223435.1 Nakamurella sp. | reverse complement strand
CGACGAAGGTGACCAGGCTGGCGATCAGGCCGGCGTAGATCGGTTCGTTGGCGTAGATGTCGCCGACGACGGCCATGGTGCCCAGGGTGAACACGACGCCGGCCGCGATGCTGACCAATGCGCCCTTGAGAGTGCCCCGCTTCCAGACCATGCCGCCGATGATCGCCACCAGCAGGCCGCCGACCAGGATGTCGTAGGCGATGGTCAGCGCCGCGATCACGTCGCTGATCACGCAGGCCAGCAGGATCGTCAGGACCCCGAACCCGAGGATGTACCAACGGCTGCCGGACACCTCGTCGTGCTCCTGGGTGGGCGTCAGGTGCTCGCCACCCTGGGCGACCGGGGTCGGCACCGGGTGCTTGCGGCGACGGAACACCGAGACGATGTCCTCCTTGGCCACGGTGGCGGTGGCGATCAGCGCGCCGCTGGAGGTGGACATGATGGCGGCCAGCGCGGCGGCGATGACCAGGCCGGAAATGCCCACCGGCAACACCGCCTGGACGACCTCCGGGTAGGCGTCGTCGTGGTCGACCAGGCCGGGCAGGATCACCTTGGCGCTCATCCCGATCAGCGCGCCGGCGACAGCGTAGAGCAGGCAATAGACGCCGGATGCGGTCCCGGCCCACTTGGCGACGCGGTCGCTGCGGGCGGTGAACACCCGCTGCCAGATGTCCTGGCCGATCACCAGGCCGAAGAAGTAGATGACGAAGTACGTGACGATGGTGCCGCCCCCGATGTTCGTCAACGACCATGCCGTGTCCGGCAGCTTTTCGGCGAGCCCGGTGAAGCCGCCGGCCTTGATCAGGGCCGCCGGGAGCAGCAGGAAGAAGATGCCGATGGTCTTGATGATGAACTGGACGAAGTCGGTCAGGGTGATCGACCACATGCCGCCGAGCACCGAGTAGGTGACGACGACCGCCCCCCCGATGATGATCGACGGCACCTTCCCGATGTCGAACAGCACACCGAACACGGTGCCGTAGGCAATGGTCGAGGTGACGGCGAGCATCAGGGTGTACGCCCACATCACGATGCCGGACAGCAGGCTGCCGCCCCGGCCGTACCGAAGTTCGAGGAACTGGCTGACCGTGTAGACGCCGGCCCGGTTGATCCGGGCGGCGAACACCAGACTCAGGAACAGGATGCCGCAGCCGATCGAGAAGACCAGCCACATGCCGGAGATGCCGTACTCGTAGCCGAGGCCGACGCCGCCGATGGTGGACGCGCCGCCGATGACGACGGCGGCCATGGTGCCGGAGTACAGCAGTGGGCCGAGCCGGCGGCCGGCGACCAGGAAGTCCGATTCGCTCTTGGCCTTGCCCTTGGCGTAGAAGCCGATGCCGATCATGGCGCCGATGTAGGCGGCGATGATGACGAGATCCATGGGGTTCCCTGACGGTGAGGAGGGACGGAGGACGACGCTGATCCCGGGTGCAACGAGTATGCAACTGATGTTTCCTAATCGTCAACCCCTGTCGCTTATGAAATACTCGGGTTGCACGCAGGGATACCTCATCAATTGGCGGACGAAAGGGCTGACCGATGGGCGCAGCGGTGGCGGGACTGCCGGACGACGGCGAGACCGCGCGCATCGGCGCCAAGCTCAAGGCGGTCCGGCGGGCGCAGCGGCGAACCCTGGAGGAGGTCGCCGAGGCGAGCGGGCTGACCAAGGGTTTCCTGTCCAAGATCGAGCGGGACCTGGCGTCGGCGTCGGTGGCCGCGCTGCTGCGGATCTGCGCCACGCTGGGCATCCCGCTGGCGTCGCTGTTCGAGAACGACAGCACCGGCGAGGTGGTGCGGGCCGGTCAGTACCCGCGGATCGACTTCGGCGGCCAGGACCTGGACGAGTACCAGCTGACGCCGTTCGCCGAGCGGCGGGTGCAGGTGCTGCGGTCGGACATCCGGCCCGGCGGCGGCAGCGGCCCGGAGGCGTACGCACTGCCGGCGGAGGTGGAGTTCGCCTACGTGATCACCGGCCGGTTGGCCGTCGGCTTCGCCGACCGCACCGTCGAACTCGGGCCGGGTGACGCGTTCACCTTCGACGCCACCGTCACGCACACCTTCCGAGCCGAGGCGAGCGACGAGGTCACCACCGTGCTCTGGGTGCTCTGCCCGGCACTGGCCGAGGCGGCGCCGGGCGGGGATGCGACCTCGCCGGCGCCCGCCGCCAGCCCCTCCCGCGCCGCCTACGCCGCGCGGATCAAGTAGCCCGGCGCGGCCGAACTCGACGACTCCTGTCCCACCCGCCACATCCGGCGTCAGTTGATCCGCGCCGGCGCCGTTGATCCGCGCGGGAGGGGGGTGGGGGGAGCGGGGTCAGCGGGACCCGAGGGCCTGCAGCAGGCGGTTCACCGGGCCGCCGATCCCGTGGGCCCGGATGAGGTCGGAAAGGGCGCCTGGGTCAACGGGTTCCGCCGGGACGGCGCCGTCACCCGACGGCTCGACCATCACCGGCGCGTCGGTGGCCACCCGGACCACCCTGGGCGCCACCAGCAGGTAGTCGCGGGCGTTGGCCAGCTTGGTCCGCACGCCCGGGGCCAGCCCGGTGTTGCGGGAATCGAGCGCCTCGACCAGCCCTTCGATCGAGCCGAACCGGCCGATCAGGGTGGCGGCCGTCTTCTCACCGACGCCGGGCACGCCGGGCAGGCCGTCCGACGGGTCCCCGCGCAGCGCGGCGAAGTCGGCGTAGGCGCCGGCCGGGATGCCGTACCGACTCGCGACGTCGGCGGCCGAGTACACCTTCGCCCTGCTCATCCCGGCCCCGATGTACCGGACGGACACGGTCGGAGGTTCGTCCCGGGCGACCTGGAACAGGTCCCGGTCACCGGTCACGACCTCCACCGGGTCCGTCGCCTCGGCCGCGGCCAGGGTGCCGATCACGTCGTCCGCCTCGTACCCGGCCGCGCCCGCCGCGGTGATGCCGATCGCGGCGAGGGTGTCCAGCAGGATCGGCACCTGGGGGGAGAGTTCGTCCGGCACCACCTCGATGTCGGCGGACGGACCGGGAGTGCCGCTGTGCGGACGTGTCCCGGCCAACGCCCCGGTGAGCGCCTCCGGCACCGCGGTCAGTGACGACCCCGGCGCCGCTGCGGGTTCCAGCACGCGGTGGGTCTTGTAGGTATCGATCAGCTCGACCCGCCACGCCGGCCGCCAGTCCAGGTCGAGGCAGGCGATCAACCGGGTCGGCCGGGCGTCGGCGAGCACCCGGGCGATGATGTCCAGCGAGCCACGGACCGCGTTCACCGGTCGCCCGTCCGGTGATGTGGTCGACGTGGGCACCGCGAAGAAGGCGCGGAAGTAGATGCCGGCCAGGTCCAGCAGTTGCAGCATGGCGCCCGACGCTACCCGTTGTCGTTCGGCTCGCCTATCGAGCCGGGCGAGGCTGATCAGTCCAAACCATTGGCGACCCATGTACCCGATCCGCTGTTGCTACAGGGCTCGCGCGGGTGCCGGGCCGACCATCTCGGCACCACGCCTGAAATGTCGGACTGGTCGCCGAGTCGATAAGCCTCCCGGCCGGTGACGGTCGGCCGATCAGCGCAGATTTTGGTATACCTAAAATCGTGAGCGTTCATCGAACTGCGCCCGACGGGGCGAGCACGGTCGGCCCGGTTGCGCGACGAGAGACCGCGCGGGACGCGGTGCGCTCGCTGATCGTCGACGGCGAGCTGCGGCCCGGCGCTCGGCTGGTCGAGCGCGCGCTGGCCGACCGGCTGGGGGTGTCCCGGGTGCCGGTGCGGGAGGCGCTGCGGGATCTGGTCGCCGAGGGCTACGCAGTGAACCGGGCGACCGGTGGGATCGCGGTGCGCGACTACCCGGCCGACGACGTGGCCGAGCTGTTCGAGATCCGGTCGGCCCTGGAATCCGTCCTGCTGCGCCGCGCGACCGACGGCCTCTCGCCGGCCGCCGCCGGCCAGCTGCGCGCCTGCCTGGATGCGACCGGCCGGGCGCTGGCGTCCGGAGATCGGGCCGGTGCTGTCGTCGGCAACGCCCGGTTCCACGACGTCCTCGCCGACGTCGCTGCCGGACCGCTGCTGCGCGGCCTGCTGGAGGGCGTGCGGGAGCGCATGCGCTGGCTCCTGCGTCAGCACGACGATCCGGGCGCTGTCCACGCCGAGCACGTCGCCTTACTGGAGGCGATCCTGGCCGGTGACGCGTCGACCGTGCAACGTCTGGCGGCGCAGCACCTGGCCACCAGCCGGGCCGAGCTGACTCGCCGGCACGAGCGCCCCCATGACGCGGAGGACCCGAACCCGCACCCCGGGCCCGCGCAGGACGCCAGGCCGGCGCAGGACGCCGGGCCCGCGGGCACGGTGCGGTCGGCCGTGGCGGCCGACCGATGAGCGCGGGACGGGCTGCGCCGATCCTCGGCGCCCTGGCCCTGGTGCTCGCCGCCTGCGCCGGACCGGTCGCGCCCGACGCCGTCCCGACCGCGGGTGCAGACCCGGCCTCGATCACCCTGCCGCGGTCGGCGCCATCCAGCGCCGATCGCACTGCCACGTCCACCCCGGAGCCAGTCATCCCAACCTCGACCACCGCCCCGATCCCGACGGTCACGACCGGCACCGCCGAACCCGGGGGCCCGCCGGCCCGCGACCCTGCGCTCGATCAACCCCTGCGCGACGCCGCCTGGGCCGACGACGTCGCCCGAGCGGCCCAGCTGATCGCCGCCGGAGCCGATGTCAACGCCAAGGACGGCACCCAGCAGAGCGCGTACCTGATCGCGACCAGCGAGGGATACCTGGACCTGCTCGAGCTCACCCTCGCCAACGGCGCCGATCTGACCAGCCTGGACTCCTACCGGGGCACCGGGCTGATCCGCGCCGGCGAGCGCGGCCACGCCGACGTCGTCGGGCGGCTGCTGCGGGCCGGGATCGATATCAACCACGTCAACCGGCCGGGCTGGACCGCACTCGACGAGGCGATCGTCTACGGGGACGGGAGCCCGTCGTACGTCGACACCGTGCGCGCCCTCATCGCGGGCGGCGCCGACCTGGACCGGGTCGCGTCCGACGGGCGGACGCCGCGGCAGAACGCGCTGCGGCAGGGTCAGGACGCGGTGGTGGCCGCCCTGACCGCCGGTACCCGGCCACCGCCGGCCGATCCGGCGGCGGCCCTGCTGACCGCGGCCGCCGATGGTGACGCCGACGCGGCCGCCGCCGCGCTGCGGGCCGGCGCACCGATCGAATCCCGCGACGCGGGGGGCCGGACGCCGCTGCTGCTGGCCGCGACCAACGATCATGTCGACCTCGCCCGGCTGCTGGTCGTGCTCGGCGCCGACCCCGACGCGCTGGACGACCGGCGCGACAGCGCCTGGCTGGTCACCGGCGTGACCGGGAGCGTGGCCATGCTGGAGGCGCTGCTGCCGGCCGGGCCGGACCTGACGCTGACCAACCGGTTCGGCGGGGTCTCGGTGATCCCGGCCAGCGAGCGCGGGCACGTCGACTACGTGCGTCGCGTCGTGCAGACCGGCATCGACGTCAACCACGTCAACGACCTGGGGTGGACCGCCCTGCTCGAGGCGATCGTCTACGGCGACGGATCCGCGCCGTACCAGCAGATCGTCGACATCCTGCTCGCCGCCGGCGCCGACCCGCGCATCGCCGACGCGCAGGGCGTCACCCCGCTCCAGCACGCCCGCAGTCGCGGGCAGGACGAGATCGCCACCCGGCTGGCCGCCGCCGGGGGATGACCGAGTCGTCGTCGCGGCAACCGGGCGATGGACCGGAGACGTTCCCGATGACCTGCTGGAGGCGCTACCCGGCCGCCGGGCCACGCAGGTGCTCGTCGAAGAACGCCAGGATCCGACGCTTGGCGTCCGCGGCACTGTCGTGGTGGTAGCCGACCCCCAGCACCTTGCCGATCGTGGTCAGCGGCGATGGCACGACGTTGCGGCTGATGAACGCGTGCCGGGCCGGGGGATAGTGCTTGACGTCGCGCGGCACCCCGGCTCGGTCCAGCGCCGCGGTCAGCGTGGCCGCCGCCGGGCCGCGCACCAGCCCGTCCCGGCCGCCGTATGACGCCACGATCGGGCAGCTGCCGGCCAGTATTTCGGCCAGGTTCGGCGGCAGCTCACCGTAGTTGACCGCGGCCGCGTGGAAATCGCCGCGACCGGCCAGGAGCAGCGCGAACCCGCCGCCCAGGCAGTAGCCGGCGATGCCGACCGCACCGGTGCAATCGGCCCGGCCGGTCAGGTACCGGCGGGCGGCCTCGATCTGTTCGAACATCGGGCCGCGCTGCTCGGCCAGCTGCCGAACGGCACCGCGGACACAGCGGATCATCGGCTTGCCGTGGTACAGGTCGGGCATCAGCGTCAGATACCCTGCGGCGGCGAACCAGTCGCACTGCTCGTGCATGTCGTCAGTGGGTCCGAGCGCCTCGTGGATGACGACGACACCGGGCCACGGCCCCGGCCGGGCAGCGGTGGGGACCGGCCCAGCCAGGTAGGCCCGACGATCGGGCAGCGCACCGGTGCCGGGAACCGTGACAGTCGGCATCCGATGACCGTACGCCCCCGCCGGCGCGGGCAGGGGCCGCCGGGCGTCCCGGTCGGCGCTGCGGCCCCGGATGGAACACTAGGCTCCGGGTATGTCACCCGACCCCGACCCGGTGGCCGTCCTCACCGACCGGATCGCCCGCCTGGCCGAATTGGCCGGCGTGTCCGGCGCGGACGCCGTCCTGATCACCCCCGGTCCCGACCTGGCTTACTTCATCGGCCATTCCATCGGCTCGCACGAACGGCTGACCTGCCTGGTCGTCCCGGCCGTGGGCGCCCCGTCGCTGCTGGTGCCGACCCTGGAGCGGCCCGGGTGGGCCGGGTCCCCGGTCGAGCGGATGGACGTCACGATCGGCACCTGGACCGACGGCCAGGACCCCTACGCGGCGCTGGCCGCCCTCCTGCCCGCCGGCGCGCGGGTTCTGTCGGTCGACTACCACATGCCGGCGGTGCACGCGCTCAACGCTCAGGCGATCGTGCCGGGGTCGGAGCTCACGCTGGCCGGGGAGACGATCGCGCAGCTGCGGATGCGCAAGAGCGCCGACGAGGTGGACGCCCTGGCCGCCGCCGGTGCGGCCATCGACCGGGTGCAGGGCCGGATCGGTGAATGGCTGCGCCCCGGACGCACCGAGAACGAGGTGGCCGCCGACATCGCCGCGGCCATCGTCGCCGAGGGCCACGAGCGACCCGATTTCGTGATCGTCGGGTCCGGGCCGAACGGCGCCAGCCCGCACCACGAGGCGTCCGACCGGACGATCGAGCCGGGCGACGTCGTCGTGATCGACATCGGCGGCCCGATGCCGTCGGGCTACTTCTCCGACTGCACCCGTACCTATGTGGCGGCCGGCGACACGGTGCCGGACCGGGTCCGCGACGTGTACGAGGTGGTCCGGCGGGCGCAGGCGGCCGGCGTGGCCGCCGTTCGTCCGGGGGTCACCGCCGAGTCGGTGGACGCCGCGTCACGCTCGGTGATTGAGGACGCCGGATTCGGGGAATACTTCATCACTCGGACCGGCCACGGGATCGGCCTCGAGGTGCACGAGCACCCGTACATGGTGGCCGGCAACACGATCCCCCTGGAGGCGGGCATGGCGTTCTCGGTGGAACCGGGGATCTACCTGCCCGGCGAGTTCGGTGTCCGGATCGAGGACATCGTTGTCGTCGGGGAGTCCGGGGCATTGCTGATGAACAACGCGCCCACCGAGCTCATCGTCGTCGGTGGCTGAAGGGTAGAGGGATGCTCGAGGAGCTGGATGCCCGCATCGCGGCCGTGCTTGCCGCCGACGGCCGCTGCAGCTACACCGATCTCGCCGAGAAGGTCGGTCTGTCGGTGTCGGCCGTGCATCAGCGGGTGCGTCGGCTGGAGAAGCGTGGCGTGATCCGCGGCTACACGGCGCAGATCGACAGCGAGCAGATCGGTTTGCCGCTGACCGCCTTCGTCTCGCTCACGCCGATCGATCCCGCGGCACCGGACGACTACCCGCAGCGGCTGGCGGGGATGCCTGAGATCGAGGCCTGCCATTCGGTGGCCGGGGTCGAGTCGTACATCGTCAAGGTCCGGGTCCAATCGCCGGCCGCGCTGGAGACCCTGCTCGGCCAGATCCGAGGCACCGCCGGCATGACGACCCGCACCACGGTGGTGCTGTCCACGCCGTTCGAGGGGCGCCCGGTCGCCCCGCCCGCCGGCGTCACGCCCGCCGGCCCGACCGAGTGACCCAGGCGCTGCCGTACCCGGCCGTCGAGCGGGACGACGTCGTCGAGTCGCTGCACGGCATCGACGTGGCCGATCCCTACCGCTATCTGGAGGACCCCGACGCCGAACGCACCCGCGCCTTCGTCGCTGCCCAGAATGCACTCTCGCGGCCCTATCTCGCGGCCCTGCCGGCGCGCGAGCCGATGCTGGGATGGACCACCGCGTTGCTGACGGCCCCCCGGCGCGGTGTCCCGTGGGAGCGGGGCGGCCGGTACTTCGTCGTCGGCAATCCGGGCGAACTGGATCAGGACCAGCTGCTGTGCGCGGACGGCCTGGACGAGTTGCTGCACGCCCCGACGATCCTGCTGGATCCGAACGTCCTGGCCGCCGACGGCACCGTGGCACTGACCGCGGCGCGGGTCAGCCCGGACGGCGAACTGCTGGCTTACGCGGTGTCGGAGGCGGGGTCGGACTGGCGAACGATCCGGGTGCGGGACGTCGCGACCGGCCGGGACCGGCCCGATGAGCTGCGGTTCGCCAAGTGGATCGACCCGACGTGGCTGCCCGACGCCTCCGGCTTCCTGTACTGGCGGTACCCGGCGGCGGCCGGCGGCGAACTGACCGAGGCGATGGGCGCCGGCGAGCTGGCGTTGCACCGCATCGGCGCCGATCCCGCCGGCGACGAGGTGGTCTGGACGCCGCCGGATCGCGACTGGTTGGCCGATCCCTGGGTGGCGCCGGATGGGCGCTGGCTCATTCTCACCTGCAGCCCGGGGACCGACTCGCGGACTGTGCTGGCCGCCCGCCGGTTGCGCTGCGCCGACGGCCGGCTGGTCGTCGACCCGGTCGTGGTGCCGGTGGTGACCGAGCTGGCCGACGCCCATCACGTCGTCGGCACCGCCGGCGACGTGCTGTACCTGCGCACCGAACGGGACGCGCCCCGGGGCCGGCTGGTCGCCATCGACCTGGGCCGGTCCCGCATCGCCGCGGCCCCGGAATGGACCGAGATCGTGCCCCAGCACGACGAGGACGTGCTGGTCGGCGTCCACCCGGCGCGGGATGCGTTCGCGCTCGTCTGGTCGACCGACGCCGCGCATCGCCTCCAGCTCGTGGACCGGGCCGGCGGTCACCTGGACTGGCCGGATCTGCCCGCCCCGGTGTCCATGGCGGCGGTCAACACCCGGGCCGAATCGGCCGAGATCCTGCTCGGCGTGAGCTCATTCACCACCCGGACACGGTTGTTCCGGCTGCTGGTGGGTCCCGGGGCGATCGAGGTCCGGGCACTGCCCGCACCGGGCGGCGGGGTGCCGCTGCCCGATCTGGTGGCGGACCGGCGGCGGGCGGTGTCGACCGACGGCGTCGCGGTGCCGATGACCGTGCTGCGCCGTGCGGACCTGCCCGCCGGCCCGGCGCCGACCCTGCTCTACGGCTACGGCGGATTCGACATTCCGGTGCTGCCGGCGTTCTCCGCCATGTTCGCCGCCTGGGTGGCATCGGGTGGCGTGCTGGCGGTGGCCAACCTGCGCGGCGGTGGCGAATTCGGGGCCGGCTGGCACCAGGCCGGCATGCTGCACCGCAAGCAACAGGTGTTCGACGACCTGTTCGCCTGCGCGGAGTCGCTGATCGACACCGGGGTCACCACGGCCCGGCAGCTGGCGGTGCACGGCCGGTCCAACGGCGGGTTGCTCGTCGGCGCGGCGATGACCCAACGGCCGGAGCTGTTCGCGGCGGCGCTGCCCACCGTCGGCGTGCTGGACATGCTGCGCTTCCACCGGTTCACCATCGGTTGGGCCTGGACGACCGACTACGGATCGCCCGACGACCCGGACGACTTCGGCGTCCTGCTCGCCTACTCCCCGCTGCACCGGCTGGCCCCGGGGACGGCGTACCCGGCCACCCTGATCTGCACCGGCGACCACGACGACCGCGTGGTGCCCGCGCACTCGCTCAAGTTCGGCGCCCAGCTGCAGTTCTGTCAGGCCGGGCCGGCACCGGTGCTGCTGCGGGTGGACACCCGGGCGGGCCATGGAATGGGCAAACCGGCGCGCGCGTTGGCGCTGGAGTACGCGGACCAGCTGGCGTTCGCGGCGCGGCACACCGGGCTGGCCGCCAGCCGGCCGGAACACCGGCCCCCGATCAACGGTTAGCCTGCATAAGGTTCGCGCAGAGGCAGGGAGGCGGCGGTGACGGCAGGGGTGGGACTGCGCTCCGAGCGGGGCCCGATCCTGGCGTCGCTGATGCTGGCCACCTCACTGGTCGCGCTGGACTCGACGATCGTGGCCACCGCGGTCCCGTCCATCGTCGCCGACCTGGGCGGCTTCTCCCAGTTCCCCTGGCTGTTCTCGGTGTACCTGCTGGCCCAGGCGGTGTCGGTGCCGATCTACGGCAAGCTCGCCGACATCGTGGGCCGCAAGCCGATCATGCTGCTGGGCATCGGGCTGTTCCTGCTCGGCTCGATCTTCTGCGCGGTGGCGTGGAGCATGACCGCACTGATCGTGTTCCGGGCGCTTCAGGGCTTGGGTGCCGGGGCCGTGCAGCCGATGAGCATCACCATCGCCGGTGACATTTACTCGCTGGCCGAACGGGCCAAGGCCCAGGGCTACCTCGCCAGTGTGTGGGCGATCTCCGCGGTGGTCGGACCGACCCTGGGCGGCGTGTTCTCCGAATGGCTGACCTGGCGGTGGCTGTTCATCATCAACATCCCGCTGTGCCTGCTGGCCGGCTGGATGCTCGGCCGCCGGTTCCACGAGAGGGTGCAGCGGGTCACCCACCGCATCGACTACCTGGGCAGCGTCACGCTGACGGCCGGGGCCGCCTTGCTGATCCTCGGGCTGCTCGAGGGCGGCCAGGCGTGGGCCTGGACCTCGGCGCCGAGCCTGGCCGTGCTCGGCGGCGGTGCGGTACTGATCGCGATCTTCCTGGTCGTGCAACGGCGGGCGGCCGAGCCGGTGCTGCCGCTGTGGGTGTTCTCCCGCCGGGTGCTCGTGGCCAGTGCGGTGATCGCCACCCTGGTCGGTGCCGTGCTGCTGGGCCTGACGACGTATGTGCCGACCTTCGTCCAGGCGGTGCTGGGTACCGGACCGCTGGTGGCCGGGTTCGCGCTGGCCACGCTGACCATCGGCTGGCCCATCTCGGCGACCCTGTCCGGCCGCCTCTACCTGCGCCTGGGGTTTCGCACCACCGCCGTGATCGGCGCCGCCCTGGCCGTCGTCGGGTCGCTGTCGACGATCTGGCTGGGCGCGTCCTCGGCGGTCTGGCAGGTCGCCGCCAGCTGCTTCGTGGTCGGTCTGGGCATGGGGCTGATCGCCAGCCCCACCCTGATCGCGGCCCAGTCCAGCGTCGGCTGGTCCGAGCGCGGGGTGGTGACGGCGACCAACCTGTTCGCCCGGTCCATCGGCAGCGCGGTGGGCGTGGCGGCTTTCGGGGCCCTGGCCAACGCCAGCCTGGGCGCGACGGCGAACGCCGCCGACAACCCGGCCGCGGTCGCCGCCGCCAGCCACGACGTGTTCGTCGCCACCGCGGTGCTGGCCGCCTGCATGTTCGCCGCGGCCTGGGTGTTGCCCGGCGGCCGGCCATCGGCACAGGCGGCCGCGGCGCCGCCGGCGGCGGATCCGATCGATGTCGGGGCACCGTCCGCCGAACCGAGGTAGCAGCGCCGGCCGGTTGGTGGGTCCGGCCCGGTCGCCCCGAACGGCCTGGCGCTGTCGCGTCGACGGACTCAGGTACCGGCCGCGGTCCGCATGCCCGGTTCGGTGCGGTAGATGATCTCGATCGCCAACGCGCCGACGGCCCCGACCGCCAGCGAGGTCCACAGGGTCGTCTCGGTGATGGAGAAGTTGAAGAACTGGCGGCCGAGCGGGGTGATGAAGGCCAGCGTGGCGATCCCCACCATTGCGCCGACCAGTGCGCCTTTCCACAGCCGGAACGGCCGGGACAGCACCACCAGGATCCAGAACGCGGTGAACAGCAGCGCGATGGTCGCCGCGGTGGACGGCTGCCAGCAGACGACGTTGTCGGTGACCGCGGCACCCTCCGTCTTGACCAGGCATTCCGACGCCGGGGGAGCGCCCACCTCGGCCCGGGCCAGCAGGTACGAGACGAAAACGACGATGCCGGACACGACGCCGGCCGGCACCGCGAACCGGAGCACCCGTCGCAGGAACCCGGGGATGTACCGCCGCTTGTTCGGACCGAGGGCCAGGAAGAACGCCGGGATGCCGATCGTCACGGCGGACACCAGGGTCAGGTGCCGGGGCAGGAACGGGAACGGCAGGGTGAACAATGCCGCGGTGATGATCGCGATCAGGCTCATCACGTTCTTCGCGACGAACAGGTTGGCCACCCGCTCGACGTTGCCGATCACCCGCCGGCCCTCGGCCAGCACGTTCGGCATGTGCGAGAACCGGCCGTCCAGCAGGACCAGCTGGGCGACCGCCTTGGTCGCCTGGGCACCGTTGCCCATCGCCACGCCGATGTCGGCGTCCTTCAGGGCCAGGGCGTCGTTGACGCCGTCGCCGGTCATGGCGGCGACGTGCCCGTTGCGTTGCAGCGCGTTGACCAGGGCGCGCTTCTGCTCCGGCGAGACCCGGCCGAACACCGTGGTTTCCTCGACCAGTTCGCGCAGTTCTTCCGGGTCCTCGCCGATGGTCCGGGCGTCGACCACCGCCTCCGGCGGCACGTCCAGGCCGACCCGCCGGGCGATCGCCGCGACCGTCGTCGGATTGTCCCCGGAGATGATCTTGATGGCGACGCCCTGGTCCTTGAAGTAGTTCAGGGTTTCCTCGGCGTCCGGGCGGACCTGCTCGGTCAGCGTGACCAGCGCGACGGTGCGCATCCCGGCAGGCAGGTCCTGACCCTGGAGCGCGGCGTCGGAACGGGCCAGCAGCAGCACGCGCCGGCCCGTCGCGGCGAGTTCGGCGACCCGGTCCCGCAACGGGTCGTCGGGCTCCAGCAGCACGTCGGGGGCGCCGAACACCAGGGCGCCGCGGCCCGTGAAGGACGCGGCGCTCCACTTGCGGGCCGAGTTGAACGCGATCGTCGTCTCGCGGGTCCAGCCGGCCGGCGCCGGCAGCGAGGCGGCCAGCGCCTTGAGGGTGCCGTTGGCGTTCGGGTCGTCGGCCAGCGCGCCGAGCGCCTCCCGCACCTCGTCGGCCGTCGTCGCCGCGCCCGGCACGGGTTCGCAGTCCTCGTAGGCGATGTCGCCGACGGTCAGGGTGCCGGTCTTGTCCAGGCAGACCACGTTCACCCGGGCCAGACCCTCGACCGCCGGCAGCTCCTGGACGAGCACCTGCTGCCGGGTCAGCTGCACCGCGGCCAGCAGGAACGCCACCGATGTCAGCAGCACCAGACCCTCGGGAACCAGACCGACGAGCCCCCCGGTGGACCGGATGACGACCTGCTGCCACCCCTGGTCGCCGATCGCCCGCCACTGCGACCACAGCTGCAGCGGCAGCGCCACGATGATGATCCAGGTGATGTACTTGAGCAGCCGGTTGACCGACTCCTGGATCTCCGACCGGGTCTTGGTGAACTTCTTGGCCTCGGCGGCGATCTTGTTGATGTAGGCGTCATGTCCGACCGCCGAGGCCGGGAACCGGCCGGTGCCGGCGACCACCGTGGTGCCGGACCGAACCTCGTCCCCGGGTGACTTGGGGATCGGGTCGGCTTCGCCGGTCAGGTTCGCCTCGTCGATCTCCAGACCGGAGGTGCTGAGCAGCACGCCATCGGCCGGCACCTGGTCGCCCGTGCGGAGCTCGATGAGGTCGTCCAGCACCACCTGACCGGTCGGGATCTCGATCAGCTGCCCGTCCCGGACGACCCGGGTGGTCGGCGCGTTGAGCAGGGCCAGCCGGTCCAGCTTGCGCTTGGCCAGGTACTCCTGGCCGATGCCGATCGCCGAGTTGACGATCAGCACCACCCCGAACAGGCCGTCGGCGAGCGAGCCGGTGATCAGGATCAGCACGAACAGGGCACCCAGGATCGCGTTGAACCGGGTGAAGACGTTCGTCTTGAAGATCACCCACAGCGACCGCGACGACGCCTGGTCGGTGTGGTTGACCTGGCCGCCTGCGACCCGCTGGGCAACCTGGTCGGCCGTCAGGCCGGTGGTGAGGTCGGTCGGGACACCGCCGGCGCCGACGTCGGTCGATTCGGGGGAAAGGCTCACGACGCCCCCTCGGGGTTCGGCTTCGCAATCGAGACCGCACCGTCGCCGGTCCGTCGACGCTGCAGGTGGTTCGTTCGGCACGCCTGGCTCACAGCGAACACTGTGACAGATGGCACCGACACCGGTCAGGTGAGTTCTCGCCACTCGCGGTGTTGACTGATCGGCGATGACGCTCACAGTCCTGCGCAACGGTCGGGTGCACACCGCGGCCGATCCCGAGGCCACCGCCCTGGCCATCACCGACGGCACGATCAGCTGGGTCGGTGGTGAGCACGCCGTCGACACCGCCGGCCGGCCGGATCGGGTGATCGACCTGGCCGGCGCGCTGGTCGTGCCCGGCTTCGTCGACGCGCACGTGCACACGCTGGACGCCGGTTTGGCGCTGACCGGACTCGATCTGTCCGGTGCCCGCTCCCTGGTCCAGTGCCTGGCTGCGGTCCGGGAGTTCGCCCGCTCCCACCCGGACGGGATCATCTGGGGTCACGGCTGGGAGGACACCCGGTGGCCCGAGGGCCGCCCGCCGACCCGGGCCGAGCTCGACGACGCCGCCGGCGGCCGTCCGGCCTATCTGTCACGGATCGACGTGCACTCCGCGCAACTGTCCAGCGCGCTCGCCGGCGCCGTCACCGATCGTCCGGAAGGATGGTCGGACACCGACCCGGTGACCCGGCTCGCGCACGCCGCCGTGCGGTCCGCCGCCCGTGGCCTGCTGACCGCCGAGCAACGCCGCGACGCACACCTGACGTTCCTGGGCGCATGCGCCGCCCAGGGAATCGTCGAGGTGCACGAATGCGCCGCCGACGGCCCGTCCGGCCTGGCCGACCTGCGGGCACTGCTCAACCTGGCCGCGCCGATCCCGGTCCGCGGCTACCTGGCCCGAGCTGTCGGTTCACCCGAGGAAGCACGGGTCGCGTTGGCCGAGACGGGCGCGCACGCGCTCGGCGGGGACCTGGTCGTCGACGGGGCGATCGGCTCCCGGACCGCCTCGTTGACCCACCCGTACGCGGACGACCCGGGCAATCGCGGCGCCCGCTACCTGACCGACGAGCAGATCGTCGAGCATCTTCTCGCCTGTACGGTCGCCGGCGTCCAGGCCGGCTTCCACGCCATCGGTGACGACGCGGTGACGGCCGTCGGGCGGGCCCTGCTGGCCGCGGCGGATCGGCTGGGGCCGGACGCCACCATCCGGCTGGCGGGCTGCGCCCACCGGGTCGAACACGCCGAGATGACCGACGTCGAATCCGTCGCCGCCCTGGCGCGAACCGGTGTGGTGGCCAGCATGCAGCCGATGTTCGATGCCGCCTGGGGCGGCCCGGACGGGCTCTACGTGCGCAGGCTGGGCGCCGATCGCGCCGCGCCGATGAACGACTTCGCCGCACTGGCCTCGGCCGGGGTGGCCCTCGCGTTCGGGTCCGACGCGCCGGTGACTCCGATCGGACCCTGGCGGGCCGTGCAGGCGGCGGTGCACCACCGGACGCCGGGCAGCGCGTTGTCACCCAGGGGTGCGTTCACCGCCCATACGCGGGGCGGGCATCGCGCGGCCGGCCGGATGGACCGGGAGGTCGGGACCATCAACCCCGGAGCTCCGGCGCACCTGGCGATCGTCGAGGCGGACGAGCTGGTCCGGCCGGCGGCCGATCCGACAGTGGCACGGTGGTCCACCGACCCGCGATCGCGAGTACCTCTGCTGCCCGACCTGACGCCGGGCGCCGACCTGCCGACCACCCTGGCCACGCTGGTCGGCGGACGCGTCGTGTTCGACACGGGCGTCTTCGGATAGGCGCCGCAGCGGCGCACCGGGGGTCGCGTGCCGCGTCGGTCCCGGGCCGCGGAACTTCGGCCGGGCTGGGAGCGGCCGGTGTTCCGCAGCCGACCCGGGCCTGGCCGGCTCGGGGCGGACGGGCCGCGACGTCAGTCTGCGAGCCCGGCGCCCTGCCGGTCGAGCTGGGCGGCCAGCGCGTCCCGGGCCCCTTCGAGGTGGACCCGCATCAGCTCGGTCGCCTCCTGCACGTCGCCGGCGCGCAGCGCGGTGAGCACCGCGTCATGCTCGGCGACGATGCGGTCGCGGCCGAGCGCGTACCGGGATTGGACCATCGACAGGTGGATCTCCCCGGTGAGCGTCTGATAGAGCCGGGTCAGCCGGGGGCTGGCCACGGCCTCGAACAGCACCCGGTGGAACCGAAGGTCGGCCTCGACGAACTCCGAATGCCGGGCGTCCGTCGGAACGCGGGCCAGGTCGTGCACCGCGTCGGCGGCTGCGTCCGGGATCGGGTGCCCGGCCAGCAACCGCACGACCTCCAGTTCCAGCGGCATCCGGACCAGGAACAGGTCCTCCACGTCCGCCCGGGACAGCGTCGGCACCTGCGCGGACCGGTGCGCCTCGCGGCGCAGCAACCCCTCGGCGACCAGGGCGGCGATCGCCGCCTTGGCCGTGGGTCGGGACACCTCGTAGTCGGCGGCGACGTCGGTCTCGCCGAGGCCCACCCCGGGGTCGATCTGCCCGTCGAGAACCTTCGCCCGCAGCGACGCGGTCAAGGCGTCGACGACCGAGACGGTCTGCAGCCCCTTCACGATGGTCCTCCTCGCTGGCGGTCTCGATCGAGAAAGTACCGATTGCTCGTCTTTCAGTCCATCTGCATGGTTGACATACGTGTGTACTTGTCATACAAATAGCCAGACTTCACCCGGCGCCCATCGCCGCCGTCGAATCAGACCCGAGGGAGTGACGAATGGTGCAACAGGTCGACGATCCGGGGCGCGCCGCTGCCGCGTCCGGACGGATCCTGGTCGGCATGATCCTGCCCGGGCACCCGAACGTCGCCGCCGCGGTGGGTCTCGGAGCGCGAGAAGGCGCCTTGTCCGCAGCGGTGGCGTGGGGGAGCCTGGGCCTTCGGTTCGGGACCCGCCTGCCGGTGGACCGGCAGACCACGCCCGGACTCGATCGGAGGGTGGGCTGATGCCGAACGCACGAAGCCGGTCGCGCAATGCGCAGAGCGGTGGGCACCGTCCCTCGACCCTGCTGCCACCGGCCGACCCCGAGTTGCTCGACGCGCTGCAGCACGCACTGCCCGCACCCGGCCAGGTGCGGACCCGGGCGCTGGACCGGCTCGCCCTCGGGCACGATGCCTCGCACTACTTCCTCACTCCCACCGCAGTGGTCACCCCGCGCGACGCCGCCGACGTCGGCCGGCTGCTGCGGGTCTCGGCGGCCCAGGGGGTGCCGCTGACCTTCCGGTCCGGCGGCACCAGCCTGTCCGGCCAGGCCGGCACGGACGGCATCCTGGTCGACACCCGCAGGCACTTCCGGGACATCGAGATCCTCGACGGCGGAACCCGGGTGCGCGTCGGTCCCGGCGCCACCGTCCGCCAGGTCAACGCCCGGCTGGCCGGTTTCGGCCGCAAGCTCGGACCGGACCCGGCCAGCGAGATCGCCTGCACCCTCGGCGGGGTGGTCAACAACAACTCCAGCGGCATGGCCTGCGGCACGGTGCAGAACACCTACCGGACGCTGGAGTCGCTGGTGCTGGTGCTGCCCAGCGGCACGGTCATCGACACGGGTGCACCGGACGCCGACGACAAACTGCGGGCCACCGAACCGGCGCTGTACCAAGGCCTGGCCGGGCTACGCGACCGGGTCCGTGGCAACGCCGAGTCGGTGCGGATCATCGAGCGCCAGTTCTCGATGAAGAACACCATGGGCTACGGCCTCAACTCGCTGGTCGACCACACCCGGCCGGTCGACATCCTGGCCCACCTGATCATCGGCAGCGAGGGCACGCTGGCGTTCGTCGCCTCAGCGGTCTTCCGTACGGTGCCGCTGCTCCGCCACGCGATGACCGGCCTGCTGGTGTTCGACGACCTGTCCGCCGCGACCGGTTCGCTGCCTGCCCTGGTGTCCACCGGCCCGGCCACCATCGAGCTGCTGGACGCCACCTCCTTGCGGGTGGCCCAGGCCGACCCGGCCTGCGACGAGATCATCCGGCGGATCACCGTCGACAAGCACTCGGCGCTGCTGGTCGAGTACCAGGCCGAGTCGGCCGACGCAGTCGCCGAGCAGGCGGCCCGCGCCGGGGGCGTGTTGCGGTCCATCCCGGTGGCTGGGCCGGCCGAACTGACCGCCGATACGCGGGCCCGGGCCCGGCTGTGGCACACCCGCAAGGGTCTGTACACCACGGTCGCCGAGGCCCGGCCGTCCGGTACCACCGCACTGCTGGAGGACATCGTGGTGCCGGTGCCGTCCCTGCTGAACACCTGCGAGCAGCTCATCGAGCTGTTCGGCAAGCACGGCTACACCGACAATGTCATCTTCGGGCACGCGAAGGACGGCAACATCCACTTCATGCTCACCGAGCAGCTCGGCGCCGGGGGTGACCTGCAGCGGTTCGCCGACTTCACCGAGGACATGGTCGATGTCGTCCTGGCCAACGGCGGCAACCTCAAGGCCGAGCACGGCACCGGCCGGATCATGGCGCCGTTCGTCCGCCGGCAGTACGGCGACGAGCTGTACGACGTGACCGTGCAGATCAAGCGGCTGTGCGACCCGGCCGGACTGCTCAACCCGGGCGTCATCGTCACCGACGACGACCAGGCGCACATGCGGGACCTCAAGGTCACCCCGACCGTGGAGAAGGAGGTCGACCGCTGCGTCGAGTGCGGCTACTGCGAACCGGTCTGCCCGAGCCGCGACCTCACCACCACGCCGCGCCAACGGATCGTGCTGCGGCGTGAGATGGAACGGGCCCGCGCGGCCGGCGACACCGCGTTGCTCGAGGAGCTCGAGGCCGACTACGCGTACGACGGCGTGCAAACCTGCGCGGTCGACGGTATGTGCTCGACCGCCTGCCCGGTGCTGATCAACACCGGTGACCTGGTGCGCCGCCTGCGGGCCGAGACGGTCAACAAGACCGCCGCGAAGGGCTGGTCGTACGCGGCCAAGCACTGGTCGACGACCACCCGGATCGCCGGTGCCGCGCTGACGGTCGCCGACAGGACCCCGGACGCGCTGATCGTCGGGCCGAACCGGCTCGGTCGGGCCGTGATCGACCACGACCTGTTGCCCCTGTACTCGGCCGAACTGCCCGGTGGCGGACCGCCGCGGACGTCGGGGTCGCTGCCGACCCCGGCGCCAGCCTCGGTGCCGCCCCCGGCGTCGGGACCTGCGCAGACCCGGAAGAACGTCGAGATCGTCTTCTTCAGTGCCTGCGTCGGCACGATGTTCGGGCCCGCCGAGGGCGGACCCGGAGCGCGGGAGTCGTTCGAGCGGCTCTGCTCGCGGGCCGGGGTGTCGATCAGCTACCCCGAGGATCTGCCCGACCTGTGCTGCGGCACCCCCTGGAAGTCCAAGGGGCTCAAGGACGGCTACCGCACGATGGTCCGCAAGGTGCTGCCGCGGCTGTGGACGGCGTCCCGGCAGGGCGAGCTACCGATCGTGTGTGACGCGTCGTCGTGCACCGAAGGGCTGCGGCACATGCTGGAGAGCGAGCTCGCCGCGGGGCACTTTCCGGGGCTGACGATCGTCGACGCCACCGCGTTCGTCGCCGAGCATGTGCTACCCCGGTTGCACATCACACGCCGCAAGGCGTCGATGGCGTTGCACCCGACCTGCTCGTCGACCCAGCTCGGGCTCAACGATCAGCTCAAGGCGGTCGCGGAGACGGTCGCCGAGTCGGTGACGGTGCCCGCGGCCTGGGGCTGTTGTGCCTTCGCCGGCGACCGCGGGCTGCTGCACCCGGAGCTGACGGCGTCGGCGGCCAGGGGAGAGGCGCAGGAGGTCGAACAGGGTTCCTTCGACTCCTATGCCTCGTGCAACCGCACCTGCGAGCTGGGGATGACCCGGGCGACCGGACACGACTACCAGCACGTGCTCGAGGTCGTGGACTGGGCCAGCGCGCCCTGAGCGGCCCGCCGACCGGTGATGCCCGGGCCGTGTCGTCCGACCGGTGATGCCCGGGCCCCTGTCGCCTGCCGACGTGCCACCTTCGGCCCCGCCGAATCGATTCAGTCGGGCGGATGGTGGCACGTCGGCGCCGGGATGGCGACCGAACGCGGAGCACACGAGGTTTGTCGGTGGGCGCCACTACAGTGACGCCGTGGCCCAGCCGACGGTGCATCGACCGACCTCGCCGCCGCCGCGGCCGGGCCGGCGCGCGCGGTGGCGCGACCGGCCGGCCCGTTGGCGGAGCACGGTGTTCGGCGCCGGCGGCCTGCGCCTGCTGGCCGCCGCGGCCGGCGGGTACGCGCTCTACTCGGCGTTCGCCCCGTCCACCCGGTGGTGGCTGGCCATCGTCGGATTCGCCCTGCTCGGCCTGGCCGTGGACGGCCGCACCTGGCGGTCCGGCCTGGGTCTTGGCTTCGTATTCGGGCTGACCTTCTACCTCCCGCTGCTGTCCTTCACCAACATCTACGTCGGCGACCTCCCCTGGTACGCGCTGTCGGTCGCCGAGGCGGTGCTGACCGCGCCGGCCGGCGCACTGATCGCTGCCGCCTCTCGCCGGTTGCCCCTCTGGCCGGCCTGGGCGGCGGCCGCCTGGATCACCGGGGAGGCGCTGCGGGGTCGGTGGCCGTTCGGCGGGTTCCCCTGGGGCGGGGTGGCGTTCTCCCAGCCGGACGGGCCGCTGCTGCCCGCGGCGTCGCTGCTCGGATCGGTCGGGCTGTCGTTCCTCACCGCGCTGGCCGGGTTCGCGCTGGCCGCGCTGCTCCGGGCGCTGGCCCGGCGGCCGCGCCCGGCCTGGCGGTCGGTCGGCCTGCTGGGGGCGATCGGGCTGCTGATCGTGCCGTTCGTCCTCGGCGCGCTCGGCCGGCTGACCGTGCACCGCAGCACCGACGACCCGTCCACGACGATCGCCGTCATCCAGGGCAACGTGCCGCGTCCGGGTCTGGACTTCAACGCCGAACGCCGGGCGGTGCTCGACCTGCACGCCAAGCAGACCCACCAGCTCGCTGCCGACGTCCGGGCCGGTAGGGCGCCGGCGCCCACCCTGGTGATCTGGCCGGAGAACTCGACCGACATCGACCCGTACCGCAACGCCGACGCCAATGCGGTGATCTCCGACGCGGCCGCCGACATCGGTGTGCCGATCCTGGTCGGTGCGGTGGTGCAGGGCGCTCAGCGAGGCGAGCTGTACAACATGGGGATCGTCTGGGACCCGGTCACCGGGCCGGGCGACACCTACACCAAACGGCACCCGCTGCCGTTCGGGGAGTACATGCCGTTCCGGTCGTTCTTCCGGCTGTTCTCGGACAAGGTCGATCTGCTCCGCGGCACCTTCCTGCCCGGCGAGCGGCCCGGCAACCTCGACGTCGCCGGCGTGCCGGTCGGCGACGTCATCTGCTTCGAAGTGGTCTACGACCAGCTGGTCCGGGACGTCGTGGACGGCGGCGCCCAGGTGCTGGTGGTGCAGACGAACAACGCGACCTTCGGGTACACCGACGAGACCTACCAGCAGCAGGCGATGAGCCGCGTCCGGGCCGTCGAGCACGGCCGGAGCGTCCTCATCTCATCCACCAGCGGCGTCTCGACGGTCGTCCGGCCGGACGGAACGATCGAATCGTCGATCCCGTTGTTCACGCCCGGCTACCTCACCCCGACGGTCCCACTCGTCTCGGCCACGACCCCCGGTACGGTGCTCGGTGCACCGCTGGAATGGTTGCTTGCCCTGGCCACTCCAGTGGCGCTGGCGTTCATGGTGACGATGGACCGCCGGCGCCGCCGGGCGGGAACGAGCGGAGCCGCGACCGAGTTGGCTGCCGGCGCCGCAGCAGGACCGAGCACATTCATCACCGGCGGACCGGCCGCCGGCGACTCCGGGGAGGACCGCACATCGTGAGCCCGAAAGGCGACCCGACGCCGCACTTCGAACTCGACGAGCCGCACGGCGACCGAGTCCTGGTGATCATCCCGACCTACGACGAGCGGGAGAACCTCCCGTTGATCCTGGCGCGGTTGCTCGCCGCGGTGCCCACCGCCAACGTCTTGGTTGCCGACGACGGCAGCCCGGACGGGACCGGAGCCGTCGCCGACGAGTGGGCGGCCCGCGACGAGCGGGTGAACGTGATGCACCGTACGGAGAAGGCGGGCCTGGGGTCCGCGTACATCGCCGGCTTCGGCTGGGGCCTGGATCACGGCTACGACGTGCTCGTCGAGATGGACGCGGACGGGTCGCATCCGCCCGAGCAACTGCCCCGGTTGCTGGACGCGCTCCAGCACGCCGACCTGGTGCTCGGCTCCCGTTACGTCGCCGGCGGCAAGGTGGTGAACTGGCCCCGGCACCGGGAGTGGCTCTCTCGCGGGGGCAACCTGTACTCACGGTTCGCCCTGGGAGTCCGGATCTACGACATCACCGGCGGCTACCGTGCCTACCGGGCCGAGGTGCTCAAGGCGCTCGCCCTGGCGGACGTGGCGTCGACCGGCTACTGCTTCCAGGTCGATCTGGCCTGGCGCACCGTTCGGGCCGGATTCCGGGTAACGGAGGTACCGATCACGTTCACCGAACGGCAGATCGGCACCTCGAAGATGAGCGGCAGCATCGTGCGGGAGGCGTTGCTGAAGGTCACCGTGTGGGGCGCGATTCACCGGTGGCACCAGCTGACCGGGGTGTTCCGTCGACGCAGGGACTGACCCCGCCGGGGGCGCCGGCCGATCGCGGACCAAGCAGACAGCACAACGCCACCTACCCGGTCGGGCAGGTGGCGTTGTCGGCTGGTCCGCTCAGGAGGCGGTGCGGCGGGCCTTGAGCTCGGCGAGCCGTTCGTTGAGGATCTCCTCGAGCTCTTCGATCGACCGGCGCTCCAGCAACATGTCCCAGTGGGTGCGCGGCGGCTTGGCCGCCTTCCCCTCCGGCACCGAGCCGTCGATGAGCGTGGACGACAGTCCGTGCATCCGGCAGTCCCACACCGAGGGCACCTCGGCGTCGTCGGCCATCGGAACGGTGAACTCATGATCGCGGGGGCAGCGATAGGTCGCCGTGCGACGAGGCGCGAGATCGTGGTTCCGATCGGCCTCGTAACTGGTCGAGCCCAGGCGGCTTCCGCGCAGGACACGGTCGGCCATGGTGTTCCTTCCTTGCTGGGTAGTGCCTTGCTGGGTGGTGCGTGCTGGATCTTGCCGGCAGGTGGGGCGATCCACGAATCGCCGCGAGGCGGCAGCGTGGCAACCGGTCGTCACCCCGACGGCGAGCCCGGGTCGTGCTCCTACCGGTGGGTAACGCTGATTGTCGGCGTTTCGTTCCCTTCGAAGTCGATAAGTTTGCACTGCTAGGAGTGCCGGGAGCAATGTGCCTGGCGACCTCGCATGCTCGGCCCGACCAGGCGTGCGGGCCGGGTACTACTTCTACCGTGGCCCGGCCGGTCGTGGACGCACCCTCCCACCGGCCGGCCTGCCTTTCACTACTTCGAGACGCATCAGCACCCGGTTGGTCACGCGGCGGACCCCACCTTTTTCCTCCACCACGCGAGAGGAGTCAATCCGGTTCGATCGCGCCCAGTCGCCCCGTCCGGTAGTGGCGCCGGCACAGCACTCGATACCGCACTCCGGGATCAGTGGGCTCGGTGTCCGGGCCCGAATCCGCGCTCGAAGCGGGCCTCGGGTCCGGGGCCGAGGCCGGTCCGGCACGGGTGTCGGCGATCGCGATCGTCGGCCCCTCGCGGGTCACCCGACCGTCGATCACCCGAGCGTTGAACCGGCCCGGCCGACCGCACCAGCAGAGCACCTCGACCTGCACCGGCGCGACCTGGTCGGCGACCTCGAAGAACCGGGCCGACCCGGGGAACAGCCGGCTGCGGAAGTCGGTCGCGATGCCGAACGCGAACACATCCACCGACCGCTCGTCGGCGACCACCGCGAGCTGGTCGACCTGGTCGGGGGTGAGGAACTGGGCCTCGTCGACGACGACGTAGTCGACCGACCCGGCATCGCGGACGACCCGGGTCAGATCGAGGTCGGCCGTCACCTCGAGGGCCGCGCTGCTCAGACCGATCCGTGAGCTGATCCGGGCCGGTCCGGACCGGTCGAAGCGAGTGAGCAGCACCCCGCGGCGGCCCTGGCGGACCTGATTGTCGTGGATCTGCAGTGCCAGCGTCGACTTTCCGCAATCCATCGGACCGTAGAAGAACCTGACGCTGCCGGATTGCTTCCGGACGGCGCTCACCAGGCGCCGCGTTCGCTGAGCACCCGCCGCAGCCGGTCGGGGCGATCGGACATCAACCCGTCGACCCCCAGATCGAGCAGCCGACGCATCTCGGTCTCGTCGTCGATCGTCCAGACGTGGACCTCGACCCCGGCCCGATGGGCGGTGTCCAGGACGGCGGGCGTGACGATCTTCACCCGGGAGAACGCCACCGGGACCTGGGCGGCGACGGCCGGAGTCACGAACGGTCGGCGCAGCCGCGCCGCCCGGACCAACCGGAACACCTCCCGGGGACCCATCGAAGTGGCCACCCGGGGCCCGACCGCGGCGCGCAACGAGAACAGTCGCCGGTCGGAGAAGCACCCAAGGCAGACGCGGTCCTTGGTTCCGGTGCGCCGGATCAGGTCGGCCAGCGGCCCCACGGCCTGGTCCGCCTTCGCGTCGATGTTGAAGCGGGCGTCCGGGAACTCCTCGAGCAGGTCGGCCATCAACGGGATCGGTTCGGTGCCGTCGATCCGGGCCGTGCGGACCTGCGCCCACGACATCGCCGCGATCTGGCCCGGGCGATCGGTGACCCGGTCCAGCGTCGCGTCGTGAAAGGCGACCAGCTCGCCGTCCTCGGTGGCGTGCACGTCGGTCTCCAGGTACCGGTACCCCTCCTCGTAGGCGCGGCGGAACGCCGCCATGGAGTTCTCCCGCCCGGCGAGGTCATCGATGTGCCAGCCGCGGTGGGCGAAGGCTCGGGGTGGGTCTCCGTCCAGGTACGCCGTCACGGCGGACAGTCTGGCACGGTCGGTGTTGCCCATCTCGCGTCGGTGATGCCCTCATCCTCAAGTTGAGGTATAGACTTCTCGCCCCGGGTGGGACATCGGCTTCGTCGGTCTTCCGGGTGTCGGACCGGCCCGACAATGATCAACTCGGTGGGGCCGAGGTCGCCGCCTCAGGGCCGCGGGGTGCTCTCCAGGTAGGCCAGGACGGCCAGCACGCGACGGTTGTCGTCCTCGCTCTGCTCGAGCGCGAGCTTGCCGAAGATCGAGTTCGTGTGCTTGCCGACCGCCTTCTCGGTGATGAACATCGCCGCGGCGATGGCGGCGTTCGATCGGCCTTCGGCCATGTGCGAGAGGACCTCGCGTTCCCGCGGGGTGAGCGAGGCGATGGGTGAGCTGTCCCGGTGCCGGGCCAGCAGGGCGCCGATCACCTCCGGATCCATCGCGGTTCCTCCGGCGGCGACCCGGTGCACCGCATCGATGAACTGCCCGACGTCGGAGATGCGGTCCTTGAGCAGGTAACCGACCCCGCCGGTGCCCTGACCCAACAACTCTCGGGCGTAGAGCTGCTCGACGTACTGGCTGACCACCAGGACCGGAAGGCCGGGAATCTGCTCGCGGGCGGCCAACGCGGCGCGCAGACCCTCGTCGCTGAACGTCGGGGGCAGCCGCACGTCGACCACGGCGATGTCCGGCCGGTGTTCGGTGATCGCCTTGAGCAGCGAGGGACCGTTGTCGACCGCATCGACCACCTCGATGTCGTGGGCGGCCAGGATCCGGACGATGCCGTCCCGCAGCAGCGCCAGGTCCTCGGCCAGCACGACGCGCATGGGCGCCCAGTGCCCCTCTCGGTACTCGATGGGTGGCCCCGTACGCTCGACCGACCCAGGCTCAGGCCGCGGTGGACACCCGGAGCGCGCACGGCACCTTGATGGTCACGATCGTTCCACCACCGAGCGGGCTGGCCACCGACAGGGTGCCGTCGAACGCGGCGAGCCGGCGCTGGACCCCGGCCAGGCCGCCTTCGGCCGTGGGCTGCGCGCCGCCGACGCCGTCGTCGCCGACCATCGCGGTCAACATGCCGTCCTCGTGCCGGATCCACACCCAGGTGTGCTGCGCGGCGGCATGCTTGACGCTGTTGGTGAGCAGTTCGGCGACGGCGAAGTACACCGCCGACTCCACCGGCGCGGGCGGCCGACCGTCGAGCGCGATGTCCGCCTCGACGGGTCGCGGATGGGCCAGGGCGAGCGCCTCGACGGCGCCGGCCAGCCCACGATCGGCGAGCACCGGGGGGTGGATGCCCCGGACCAGCGACCGTAATTCCGCCAGGGCGGTCGACGACGATTGCTGCGCCTCGGCGATCAGGTCGGCGGCGGCTGCCGGATCGCGTTTGACCAGCTCCTTGGCCAGACCCAGGTTCATGCCCAGGGCGACCAGCTGGGCCTGCGCGCCGTCATGCAGATCCCGTTCGATCCGCCGGAGCTCGGCCGCCGAATGGTCGACGCTGTCCTGCCGGGACGACTCGAGCGCCTCGATGCGCTGGTGCAGGCCCTCGTCCTGGGCCGACAGCAGCAGCCGGGTGATGCCCGCGTCCAGGCGCAGCAGCAGCGGCGAGCCCCACCAGCCGATCGGCAGGAACGGGAACGACAGCAGTGCGGTGAGCTGGAGGGCGAAGCCGAGCGTCAGCACCTCGAACAGCCAGGCCACATCCCGCCAGGTCGCGCGGTCGGTCAGCCGGATGCGCAGCCGGACGAACATCCCACCCGGGGGCAGCGGCACGTACGGATCGAGGATCGGTTGGCCCAGCACCCGGCTCGCGAGCCGGCGGTGCAGCCGCGCGTACCAGCGCAAGGACGCCAGGAACGCCAGCAGCAGGGGCAGCCCGATCCAGATCACCAGCAGCGAGACGGCGAGCACCAGCAGGATCAACAGCACCATGCCGATCACCCACAGGCCGACCGAGGCGATCGCGATGCCGAACAGCTGCCACCGGCCCGCCGGTCGCGGGTCGGGGAGGCGGGGGTCGGTCATGCCCCAATTCTGGCGCGTGGGTCGGCCCCGGGGAGTAGGGATATCCCCCCGATTCCCTCGGGGGGCCGACCCACCTCCCGCCGGCGTGCCGGATCCGGCCCCGTCACCCGGAATCCGGGGTCGATGATGGCGTGTCGGCGGGCGAGCTGCTGGCGGCGGGCGAACCCGAACGCAACACCAGCAGGCTGATCTCGCTGGGCGCGAACACGCGGAACGGTGGGCCCCAGAAGCCGGCGCCGCGGGTGACGTACAGCTGGGTCCGTCGGCCCGGCCGGGACAGGCCATGCAGCGTTCCCTGCTCGGCCCGCACGACGAGGTGGAACGGCCAGATCTGGCCGCCATGGGTATGCCCGGACAGTTGCAGATCGACCCCGGCCCGGACCGCGGCCGGAACCTGCCTGGGCTGGTGCGCGAGCAGCACCACGGGGAGGCCCGGGGAAAGGCCGGCAAGTGCGGCGGGCAGGTCTGCCCCATGACCGGGCTGCCCGGACCCGGCTGCGGTGCGATCGTCGACGCCGGCCAGCGCCAGCTCGGCCGACCCGCGCCGGACGATGAGGTGGCGGTTGTGCAGCACAGTCCAACCGAGCTCCGCCATGTGCCGCACCCACGGTTCGGCGCCGGAGAAGTACTCGTGATTGCCGGTGATGTACACCCGGGCGAGTCCGGCCCGCACCGCCGCCAGCGGCGCGACCTGCGCGCGGCGGCGGTCCACCGACCCGTCGGCCAGATCACCGGCGTGCGCGACGATATCCGGGTCGAGCCGATTGACCGCCTCGACCAGGCGGGCCGACCAGCGGGCCCGGTCGAGCGGGCCGTAATGGGTGTCGGCGAGCAGCACGATGCGGGTCCCGGTGAAGGCGGGATCGAGCCGATCGAGGGTGATCTCGGTGCGGCGGACCCGGGGCAGCCGCCGCGCCTGCCACATGCCCCATGACCCGAGCAGCGCAACGACGACGATCACCGCGCCGGCCGCCCACCGTTGGGTGGCCGGGCTCGGGGTACCGACGATCAGCAGACCGATATCGGCAACCCCGCCGATCACCGACCAGCTGAACAGTAGCCAGATCACCCCGAGCCAGGTGTCGCCCGCGATTGCCCACCGGTCGCCCGACCGGCGATCGCCGTGCCGACCGTGGCCGCGGACCATCGCGACCGGGAACATGACAAGGGCGCCCAGGGCGACCGCGGTTCCGGACCAGAACAGCCAGGCCGGCCAGCGTGGTGCGAGCACCAGCACCCACCAGGGCACGCCGTGCAGGAGCGCCAGGACCGCGCCGGCGACCAGGGCGAACGGACCCGGCGGCCGCCGGTCGGGGGTCGACCCGGGCCGGCTCACCGCCCGGCGCGGTGCGGCGCGCCGCCGGGTTCGTCCGGGACGTCCGCTGCGAAGGTGTCGGAGCTTGCGGCGGAAGCCGGCCGGACCGGCGACTCCGGCTCCGACGCCGGCTCCGACTCCGAGGTCGGCGAGCGGCCGCCCGTCGATTGTCCGGTCAGCTCGTCCGCCGGTTGCGGCAGCCGGCGCTGCATCCAGGCCAGGTTGTCCACGTACAGCGCGGCCATCCACAGGTTGTGACCGTCGGCCAGCAGGAGCTGCCGGGCCGCCGGATCGTCGGCGCGGTGCTCCAGGACCTGCCGAACGTCGTCGACGACGGTTCGCTCGGCGGCTGGCTCGGTCGCGTCGGGCAGCGGCGGGGCCGTCCCGGTGTCGCGCGGCCCGGCCCGCTCCAGCCGCTCGGCCAGCCGGTCGAACCAGCCGCGGGTGGCCCCGGCGGCGGACATCACGGATCGGGTTGCCGGCCGCAGGGGCGGCGCGGTCGCCGGGGGCAGTTCGGCGATCGCCTCCGCGGTCATCCGGATGCGGACCGCCCCGTTGGACAGCGACGTCAACGCCTCCAGGGGGACGTTGCGCGTGCCGCGCTCGAACAGGTACTCACGCAGCGCATCGTCCAGGCGCAGGGACGCCTCGGCGGCCCCGCCCAGGGCCGCGCCGACGGTGCTCGCGTCGGTCAGCGCACCGCTGGATCCCGAAGGGTCGGCGGCGAGCCGTCCGGTCGCGCTGACCAGGGCGGCCCCGGCGCTGCGGTAGAACTCGGCGACCGCCCGCCGGATCTGCGCGGCGGCGCCGCGCGGCCACAGCAGCACGCCGGAGACCAGCGCCGACGCACACCCGAACAGGATGTCCTCCACCCGGACCAACCCCACCCCCCAGCCGCTGGGGGAAATGATGTTGAACAGGACGACGACGAGCACGGTGAACGCGGCCTGGCCGGCGACGAACGACACGGCCTCGGGGAGGTATCCGGCAACGAGCAGGGTGATGGGCAGCAGCAGCCACAGGTGCCATGGGGTGGTGCCGACCGCCAGCATGATGACGGCGCCGGCGACGAATCCGATCAGGGTGCCGCCCAGCGCCCGGAGGGCGGTGGACCCGGTGGTCAGCGCCGTCGTGCGCAACACCGACATCGCGCCCAGCACGACCCAGAATCCGTGCGCCACCTGGGTGACCTCGGCGATGGCGACGGCGATGGCCAGCCCGATGGCGCCCCGGACGCTGTTCTGGAACCAGACGGACCGAACGTTCAGGTGGCCGGACAGCGCCCGGTGCACCGGCAGGACCTCGCCCGTCGGCGTGGCCGGCGTGTTGCGGCCGAGTAGGCGATCGATCAGCGACCGCGCATCCGCGGCCGCGGACGCCGCCACGGTCAGTCCGGTCAGCCGGGTCGTGTACACCAGTTCGAGTTTGGTCGCCGGGTGCACGTCGCCGGCGTGCGGGAGTAGGTCGCCGTCGACGAGCCGGGCGAAGGTCTGGCTCGCCACGTGCAGATGCTGCATGGCGCGGAGTCGCACGGCCAGCTCGTCCCGGCCGGCGAAGGTCGGCCGGGCCGGTGCCTGCTCCAACACCGCCTGCGCGGCCTGCAGGGTGGCGACGCACGCATCGGCGACCGTCCGCTGACTGTCGTTCCGGTCGGTGGAGGAGGGCAACCGGTCGACCACCGTGTGCAGCCATTCGAGGCGGTCGGGCAATCGCATCAACTGGCGGCTGCCCGCGGTGAGGCCGACCGGCCGGACGTTGGAGCGCCGGAACTGGGTCCGCAGGTCGACGATCGCCGCCCCGGCCGCTTCGTGCTTGCGGCGCAGCGTGCCGGGGTCGACGCCGGCCGACCAGGCCGCCAGTTGGTCGGCCAGGGCGGCACAGGCCGCAGCGGCCGTGGAGCGAAGCCGTTGATGGTCCCGAGGTGGCCACAGGAAGACCGCCATCGGAACGGCGAGCAGCGAGGCCAGCGTCCATCCGGCCCAACGGGCCGGGATCTCGGCCAGCGGTACGGGAACCATCACCGGCAGGATGAACGTCAACAGCGCCGCCCGGGACGCGCCGGCGAGTGCGGCGCTCAGCACTCCGGTGAACAGGATGACGAATCCGACCAGGATCATGCCGGCGATGGCGACCCACGACACGGGAGCCATCAGGGTGCCGAGCGCGATGAAGAGCAGGCCGGCCGCGTACAGGCCGACGTAGGCGCCGAGCCGCGCGGCGCGCGTGCCGGGGAAGTCGGCGAACAGCAGCATGGCGATGCCGCCGAAGGACGCGAACAGGGTCACCTGGGCATTCCCGAGCGCGGTGCCGATGACCACTCCTGTGGTCACCGCGATGGCGACCTTGACCGCCTTGTGCCCCGCGTTGCCCTCGGGATCGTGGGCCCGCATCCAGCCGACGATCCCGCGTGCCATGTCCGCCACCTGCCGCTCGAGCCCAGGTTGCCGGAGCACTTCCGGCCGCGGCGAATCTATCAGTCACCCGGCGCGGACGGCCCGAGCCATCGGAGAGCATGCGCCCGAGGGCAGCCCGATCATGATGTGATACAGGTCACAATCCCGTCGCGGAAGCAATTCCTCGGATCGGCCGTTATGAGATGCGACGGTCCCCGCAGAACATGCCCCGGGCTCCACCCCTTTCAGTCGCCGAGAGCGACCACGTGCCGAGAGGCGCACGTCCGGGGGCCGTCGCCGGAACCGCCCGATGCCTCCCGCGTCGGGCGGTTCTCGCGTTCGGCGCCCGATTGCCTCAGGCGGGGGGTTCGTCGCGCGCGGTCCGGTCGGCGGATGCACTGGTGACAACCTGACCGGACCTGAGCTCCAATCGATATTCCGGCGCCGGGCGCGCCGATCCGCGCAGCGGGACCATCAGGCACGTGCCGCGGGCGTGGGGGGCCGGGTCGGCCGCGCAGTGTGGGCGGATCACCGTGGTGAAGTATCCGCTGTGTCGCCCTTCGCACGGCCCCGTGCCGGCCAGGTGGCGCGGCAGCAGCACGCGTTCACCGGACGGAAGGGCAAGGACGAAGGTGACCGACGGCCACTCGGAGTGGGCGCGGTCGATCAACCCGTCGATCAGCCGCGCCAGCTGTGCGGCCCTCGATCCGCCCATGGCCGTTCCGTCCCGACGCTGCCCCCCAGCCGTCTCTGTATCCACTATGGATCATTCGGGGCCGACCCGTGTACGGATGGCGATCAGCTCAACCCCATCGGAGGATCCGCACCTACCCGAAAGTGGCACACCATGGGCAGGCGGTGGGCATCCGGCATCGGGCGCCGGTTGGCTTGACCCGGTGGATCACGGGATCCACGCCGGATCTCGACCGGGTGCGGGGGACCGGCGCGGCGTGACGATCGCCTCGAATCCACCGCCGCACCGAACCGGCTGGGGATGATCGGGCCGTGACCCGGATCGAACCCTCATCGCACCTGCGCGCCGGCCACCAGTTGATCGGCCTGCTGATCGACGCAGCGCTGGTGCTGATCTTCACCATTGCCGGACGGAGCAGTCATGGTGAGGCCGTCGTCAGCGGGCTGCTGACGACGGCCTGGCCGTTCCTGCTCGGCCTGCTCGTCGGCTGGTCAGTCACGCTGGCGGTGGGCCGCGGCCGCCTCGACGCGTGGCGGATCCGGCCGGCCGGGCTGCTCGCCTGGGCCGGCACCGTCGGGGTCGGCATGGTGGCCCGGGTGCTGGCCGGTCAGGGCACCGCACCGACGTTCATCGTGGTCGCCGGCGTCGTGCTGGCCCTGTTCCTGCTCGGCTGGCGCTTCGCGGCCAGGCGTTTGGCGTTGCGCCGCACCCGCTGATTCGATTCGGCCGGTCAGGAGCGGACGGCGACGTGCTGGTCGAGGTGGTCGACTGCCGGTCGGCGGGTGACCACGGACAGGGCGGCCGCCAGCACGCACAGGGCCGCCCCGGAGAACCAGGCCAGGCTGTACGACCCGGTCTGGTCCCGGATCACGCCGGCGCCCAGCGCGGCGATCGCGGCCCCGACCTGGTGGGCGGCGAACACCCAGCCGAACACGACGGTGCCGTCCACCCCGAAGATCCGCTGGCACAACGCCACTGTCGGTGGGACCGTGGCCACCCAGTCGAGCCCGTAGATCACCACGAACACGACGATGCTCGGTTGGATGGAGTCCGACAGCAGGTACGGCAGCACCGCCAGGCCGATGCCGCGGAATGCGTAGTAGCCCACCAGGAGCAACCGCGGATCGATCCGGTCGGTCAGCCATCCCGAGCCGATGGTGCCGGCGATGTCGAAGATGCCGACCACCGCGAGCAGTCCGGCGGCGACGGTCTGGGACATGCCGTGATCGTGGGCGGATGGCACGAAATGGATTCCGATCAGGCCGTTGGTGGTCGCCCCGCAGATCGCGAACGCGGCGGCGAGCGCCCAGAACGAGGGGACCCGGGCGGCCGTCCGCAGGGCGCGCAGGCTCCGCCGGCCGGGTTGCCCGTGCACCCGGGACGGCGGTTGCCAGCCGGGCTCGGCACCCAGCGGTGCCACCCCGCGCTGCTCGGGGTAGTCCCGCAGCACCAGCAGCAGCACCGGCACGATGACCAGGGCGGCCGCGGCGATCACCAGCGAGGCGGTGCGCCAACCGGTTCGGGTCGCGACCTCGGCGACGATCGGTAGGAAGAGCAGTTGGCCGGCTGCCCCGCCGGCCGTCAGCACGCCCATCGCCAGCCCGCGGTGCTTGACGAACCAGCGCTGGCTGATGGTCGCGGCGAAGGCCAACGCCATGCTGCCGGTGCCCAGCCCGATCAACAGCCCCCACGTCAGCAACAGCTGCCAGGCGGCGGTGACGAAGATCGACAACGCGCTGCCGGCCGCGACCAGGCACAGCGCGCAGGTGGTCACCAGCCGCACCCCGAACCGATCCATCAACGCGGCCGCGAACGGTGCGGTGAGTCCGTAGAGGAGCAGGTTCACGCTGATCGCCGCGCTGATCGCCGCGGTCGACCAGCCGAACTCGGCCTGCAGTGCGGGCAACAGCGGCCCGGGCGCCGCCCGGAAGCCGGCCGCGGCGATCAGCGCCAGAAACGAGACCACCAGCACCGTGAGGGCGGGGTGCCATCGCCGCGGGCCGCTGGATGGGATCGGCTTCACCGGGTATTTCGCTTTCTTGAAGGAAGACAGGTGCTCGCGGTACTGTAGCCACACTGGCTTTCTTCACGCAAGCATGGAGGGTTCTGGCCATGGCACTCCGGTCGGACTGGTCGGTGGAGCAGTGCCCCGTCCGGCGCGGGCTGGACGTCGTCGGCGACCCCTGGTCCCTGCTGATCATGCGGGACGCCCTGCACGGCCGGCGACGCTTCGAGGAGTTCCGGTCGCTGGGCATCTCGGACTCGGTGCTGTCCCGCCGGCTTGCCGCGCTGGTCCGGGACGGGCTGCTGGTCCGCCGCGAATACCAGGGAGCGCGGCGCACCCACGAGGAGTACCTGCCGACGGAGTCCGGCACCGATCTGCTGCCCGTGCTGCATGCGCTGGCCGGCTGGGCCGAGGCGCACACCGACCTGCCCGCCGGCGGCGGCCACATGGCCATCATCCACACCGCCTGCGGCGCCGAGACCCGTTCCGCCGACACCTGTACCGCCTGCGGTGAGCCGCTGAGGTCGCAGGAGGTCAGCTGGGACAAGCCCTGGTCCGGTCGCCGGGATGCGCTGGTCGGTCCCGCCGCTCCCTGACGCCGACCCGATCAATCGCCGGTGACCGGAGAACCACCGGGCCAACCGTGCCACGGCCGGGTCAGGGCGTCCCACCGGTCCGCCGGATCGGTCGGGTGGCGTCGGCGCCGGGTGACCGACCAGCAACCGGTCATGTCAGAGCTGGCCGCGGATGAGTTGCGCGAAGACATCCAGAGTCTCGTCGAGAAAGCCGATCACGCCCAGCGTCGTGTCGATGTTCTGCGGGGGCACGGTCAGCAGGGTGTCCCGGCGGATGAGCCGGTCGAAGTCGACGTCGATCGGTCCGGTGCGGACCGTGCCGTTCGGCGTCCGGAAGGCGACCCCGGCCCGCTCCATGATCCGGACGAGCTCCTGGGCGACGATGCCGTAGGCGACCGTCGTGGGATGGACCCCGTCCAGCGAGAACAGGCCGCCCGTGTCCCGGCCGCCCTGGCCGTCCGCGGTGAGGAACCGGGTGTCCGGTGCGGGGCGGACGGCGGCGAGCGCCCCGGGCAGCGGGTACGGCGTCCACCACGACGGACGGGCGCCCGGGTCCGTCCGATACCGCCGGTAGGCCAACCGGTCGAGTACGCCGGCGATGTCGCACAGAAACCAGTTCCGCCCGGCGGCCCGGGCGGTGCGGACGGCCTGCTCGATGTGCTCGTTGTACAGGTCGATGGCGTAGTCGATGGCGCAGGCCTGCCCGGCGGTCAGGTGCTTGTCGTTGGTCGGGTCGAAACGGTCCTCGGTCAGCCAGGGGCGGGCGTAGTACGGGAAGTACGCGGACCCGGACGGCTTGTCGAACATGCCGCGGGTGGCCGGCGGGATGGTGACGTGCGGGACCGTGCACAGGATCACGACGCGGGCGTCGATCCGTTCGATCCGGTCGACCAGGTCGTCATACTCGAGCCGGAAATGGGCGGGATCCCACACGGTGTAGTCACCCTTGCGGGCCGGGTCGCGGAAGCCGTCGTCCTGGCTCCACACCAGCTCCAGCCGCAGCACGCTGCCGAGCACGTTGTTGGCGCCCAACCAGACCACCAGCGTCTCGATTCCACCTTCCTCACCGAGCCTTTCGGCCACGTCGAGCAGCGTCATGGCCTCCACCGCCGGGTCGCCGTGCGGGTACACCCGCAGGGCCGCCCGGCTCGGCGCGTTGTCGACCAGCGGGATGAGCAGGTTGTTCGTCGGGTCGGCTGCGAACTCCCGGCAGGAGGCGAAGGTGGCGTGCTGGGCGTCGTACAGGTCCCAGGCGAAGACCGCGAGCGCGTGGTTGAAGCCGGTCACGTTGGGCACGACGGCGCCGGGGCCGCGCTCCCAGTACTCCTCGATGTCGTTCAGGTACTCGATGTTCAGCGGGAGTCCGCCCAGCCCAGGGTATCTCGGAAACCGGTACTGCCGGAACCAGCCCAGTTCGTGCGCGATGATCGCACCGTAGGACAGGTCGGTGTTGTAGATGGCCGCGCTCTGGAAGCCGTGGGTCAGCGAATCGCCGACGGTGACGATCCGGTGGGTGCGGTCGCCGTCGGCGCTCGTCGCGACGGTGATCCCCAGGCTCGGGTCGTCGGCCGGCCGGCGCGGTTCGGCGCCCGACCGATCGAGCACCTCGGCCGGCGCATCCGCGGGCAACGCGGGGGTGACAGGTGGCATGACGGCCTTCCCTCCGGTACGGCGCCCGGTGCTTCGCCCATGGTGATCGGCGCCCGGGCCGGGGTCAATCGGAGCCGCTCTCCGGGGTGTGGCCGTGTGCCGTCAGCCAGGCGTTCGCCCGGCGCCGGGAGGCCCGGCTCAGCCAGGCGTCCTGGATCAGCTCGGTGAGCTCGGCCAGCGACAACGCGCCCAGCTGGGATGCCCGGATCAACACCGACGGGTGCCCGTCGAAGTGCCGGGTGGTGAAATAGGGCGGCCCCGATTGCACCAACGCCTGCTTGTCCTGCTCCCCGCCGACCCAGAAGACGATGACGTCGTCGTAGCGTTCACCGGTGTCCGGGTCGACCGCGTCCGGTCGGGGATTGCGGAAGAAGACGAAGCTCTTCCCGCCGACCTGGTAGACGGGCCGGTCCGCGGTTCCGGGATAGACGGTCACGTGCGGCAGGCCGGCGGCGATGCGGTGCACATCGGGCACCGTGGCGGGTCGATCGGCCATCGGTCCAGTGTCTCCCGATCCTGGTTGAGCAGGGTGTTGCGTTCCGTTTCGCGTTCGCCTGGGGATCACCTGCGGAGCAGGCGAGCGCGCACCGCCGGCGAGCGCGTCGGTCGGTCGGATTTCGCGGCACCAGAGCAGCACCGATCGTGGTCGCGCAGTCACCACCATTCACGCTAGGAGTCGCGAGACAGCACGAACTCGATCATGCTGTGCAGGAAGCTGAGGTTGGCCCGGTCCGGTGCCTCGGCAAAGGCCTCGGCAAACTGCCGCCGGGCGGCGTCGGCCATCTCGGCGGCGAAACCGGCTGCGTAATCGGCGCTTCCGTAGGCGAGCATCATCTGGGCCACCCGTCGGCAGTCCGCGTCCGTCCGGTCGCGCTGGGAGCGGGCCAGGAACCGGGTGAGCCACGCCCGGTCCGGTGGTGCCGCGGTGGCCAGCAGGTGGATCAGGAGCAGGGTGTGTTTGCCCTCCCGGATGTCGTCACTGCCGTTTTGGTCCTGGGCGTCGGCGCAGACATCCAGCAGATCGTCCTGCGCCTGGAAAGCGAGCCCCAAGAAGAAGCCGAATCGGCTGAGACCGGCCAACGACGCGGTCCCGGAGGAACCGATGATGGCCCCCAGCCGCAGCGGAGCGACGGCTGTGTACCACGCGGTCTTCTTGCCGGCGAGCGCGATGTAGTCGATCGGGGCCAGATCGCCGATCCGGGCGCGTCGCCAGCCCAGTTCCAGCGCCTGACCCTCGGTGGTCTGCCGGATCGTCGACCCGATCTCGGAGATCACCATCTCGCGGATCCGGGGTGCAAGGGCCGGGTCATGGCTGACCGGTCGCAGCGCCAGGAGGGAGAGTGCATCGCCGGCATTGAGGGCCAGGGGCATCCCGTGGATCGCATGCAGGGCCGGCCGATCCCGTCGGGTCGGACTGTCGTCCTCGATGTCGTCGTGGATCAGGAAGGCCGTGTGCAGCATCTCGATGCAAGCGGCAGCGCCGAGCGCGTCCCGGCAGGGACGGCCGAACGCCTCGCAGGCGGCCAGCAGCAGGGCCGGCCGAATGCCCTTCCCGCCGCGGTCGAGGTAGTCCCGCATGGGACCGTACAGGTACTGCTGGGGTCGCCCGCTGACCAGGTGGCGGTCGACGACCTGCCGGGTCAACCTGCCGTAGTGGGCCAGCCGCCCGCTGACGTCGACGGTCACCGCACGAACACCGAGACCGGAAGGGCGGTGTCGGGAAGCCCGTCCGCGAGGATGTGACCGTGGTAGGTACCCAGGTGCGCATCCGCCGGAATCTGGACGGCGACCCACGCCGCCCGGCGCGACTCGACCGAGCCGGCGAACCGGGACGGCTCGATGCTGCCCAGCGCCGCGGCCAGTCGGGACCCATCGGAATGCCACAGATCGGTCAGTCGCAAGGTCAACGCGGGCACGTAGGACTCCGCGGTGTTGTGGATCCAGATCACCGCCCCGGCGGACGACCCCGGATGGCCGGCGATGGCGATCGGTTGCCCCGACGCGCGCTGTTCGCCCGGTCCGAGCAGGCCGTCGGTCACGTCGGTCGCCAGCGAACGGAAGAGTTCGTGAAACAGATCGGCGTAGACATCGACCACGCGTGCGGCTGTCGACCGCGCCCGCAGCCGCTGCTCGGACAACTCCCGCGGACGACCGGGTCGGGCAGCCGGCCGCGCCGGTCCGCCGGTTGCGGGTTCCACCCGAAGCTCCTCGAACAATCGATCGAACGCGTAGTTGGCCGCGTCCGTTGCGGTCCAGGGGCCGGCGGCGCCACCACGCGGCGTGTCCATCAGCGAACCCCCGGCCGGTAGCCACCCCGGACACCGGTCATCACGTCCCGGCCGCGGACCGCGTTCGCGGCCTGCATCCCGCTGAGCACCGCCGCCTCGATGCATCCGGCGTTGTGCCCGTTGTCGATCCAGTCACCGGCCAGGAACAGGTTCGGCCACCCCGATTCGTCGGTGCGGAGCCGGTGGACCAGCGAGCCGGGCAGCGTCTGGACGTACCGATCGGACGGATCCACGTTGGCCCTCCAGAATTGAGCATCGATCGACTCGTCGGCCGGATCGGTCGCGGGCACCGCGTGCAGAACGGTCCAGTCGAACCCGTCGCCGTACCGTGCCGCCGGCCAGAAGTGGCCGGCGCGGCGGTTGAGGAATTCGGTCGCGTTGGCCTTGACCACTTTGCGTGCTATGTCGGGATCGTCCGTGCCGTCCGCTCTCAGCACGCTGCAGAAGTAGGCGATCGACCGGGGTTCACGGCCGGCCGGCCAGTTCTCCCGGGGGAGCAGATGGCTCATCGAGGCGTAGGTGTCGAACGGTGGTGGGAAACCGGTGATGGCCGTACCGGCATGCGCCCAACCGAGGCTCTCCTCGTTCGGCGTCAGCCACAGTTGAAGGGCCTGGGTCGGCACCGTGGCGACGTGCTCGACCATCGCCCGCCACCGCGGCGACGCCTCCAGCAGCTGCCGGCAGGTGTGCGGAATCATGCCGACGGACACGGCCAGGATCACGTCGTCGAAATCCGTGCCCGCCCGCAGCGAGCGCGGCACTTCCCGCGCTCGGTCCGACCAATGGGATTCCAGATCGGCCGGAACATCGCCGACCAGCTGATCGGCGATGGGCTCGGCGGGGAAGCAGGGCAATCCACCGACCCGCACCAGCGGCCGGTACTCGCTCGATCCGGGACGCACGGTGGCCTGCCGGCCGAAGGTCAACCCCGCCACAGCGGTGCCGTCCGGGGTCAGTTCGACGTCTTCGAGGCGGTGGAAGAACTCGAAACGTACCCCTCGGGCCTTCAGGACCTGATAGAGCGGGGCAAAGACCACGTCGCCCATGCCGGCCTGCATCTGCCAGAACAGGGCTCCCCCGTAGGACAGGAACATCTTGTCGGCGTACATCAGGCAGTTGCCCGCAGCGATGCGGGGCCGGTCGGGATCCCCGTCCTGGTAGGCGAATGCCAGGTTGTACATCCCGGTGACGAAGGCGGAGCGGCAGGTCTGTTCGGTCGCGCCGTGAAGCCGCAGCCACTCGCGCAGATCCAGGTGATTGATCGCGGTCAAACCGGCGGGACTGGACATCAGTTGGTCCTTGATCGCGCCCCGCACGCAGGTCAGGATCAGATCGGCGAAGTCCCGGGCATGACGGGAGTCGTCCGCGCGTCCCAGGTGGTCGAAGATCGAGGATCGGATCAGGTCGAGCCGTTCGAGCAGGACGCGACCGACGGAGCCGGTCCCGTCGACCTGGTGGCCGATCGCCCGGAAGATCTCCAGAGCGGCGGTCAGCGAGCCGATCTCGGCGAGCCGCAACCGGGCGTCCATTCCCGGTCGCGGTGGGCTGGGCGGTTCGGGCGATGCGCTGAGCACGACGGGGCCGGCGGCACCCGTCGGGCTGTCCGGCACCAGCGACAGGGCGAAGTCCGTCAGCAGGCGCACGGCCCGGCGGACGAACTGGACTCCGGACGTCGCCGCCCCGGTGTCCCGACCCGTTCCCGGTTGACCCATCGTGGGGCTGAACGAGGCGAACCAGTCGGACCAATCCTCGCCCGCGGGGTCGGCGACACCCACCCGACGCATGGGTGCGAATGCGTGATCGAACCCGAGGATCGGGCAATCGGGATCCGTGGCGGAGCGATCCAGCTGCCGGTACACCCGGCGCATGAGTCGGAATGCATTCTCGTAGTAGCCGAGCCACACGTGAAGACCGTGCTCCTCGATACGACCGTTGACCCCCCGGCTGCTTGCTCCTTTACCGCCCAACCGCCATCCGCGCTGGTAGACGGTGACCTCGAGATCCTGACCGCTGCGTGGTCCCGACAGATGCCAGGCGGCGGTCAGGCCGGCCATGCCGCCACCCACGATGGCCACCCGCCTCACGATGCGGCCCCTGCCACCGAGGCGCGGGCCCGGTCCGTCAGCACGAGGGCGCCCTGGCTCTCGGCGAGAGCGACGGCACGACGCAGGTCCGACAGGCCGTCGGGGTCGCCCGCGGAAAGGCGGGACTCGCCGCGGAGGCGAAGTGTCTCGGCCGAGTAGAACCGACTCTCCGTTTCCTCGGCCAGTTCCAGCGCTTGGTCGAGACTCTGCCGGGCCGCGGAGGCCAAGCCGCCGGCGGTCTGGGCGACGGCCAGTCGAGTCAGCCAGAACGGGGTGTAGACGAGCGCGCCGAGCAGGTCCCGGGCAACCCCGACGAGTTCGGCGAACCCGGGAAGAGCGTCCTGGTGGCCGAGCATCACCGCGCTGGAGGACAGGTGCAGGCCGGCCGTGATCTGCCACAGGGCAAATCCATGGCGGTCGGCCAGTTGCTTCATGTGCGCGCCGATCTCGGCGACCTTGCGGTGGTCGTCCTGCAGGATCGCCACCAACGCCTGGAAATGGTCGACGTAGCAGGCCGTGAACGGTGCGAAGGGGAAACCGAGTCGGGCGACCCGTTGCTCGGCGGCGAGGAAGCATGCCGCGGCGCGGGCCGGATCGCCCTGGACCCAGCGAGTGAATCCCTGATGGGCATCAACCACACCCACCGGATCGCTGGGTAGCTGCATCACCGACGGCGGGGTCACCGGCGCGTTGATCCATTCGGAGTGGATGAAGGCATCGGCCAGCTCCGCCGACCGGGAGAAGTGGCCCCGGAAGAACTCGTCGATGCCGAAGCAGATGTCGACGATGGCCGGCGGGATGCCGACTGCTGGACACTTTTCGGTCAGCACGGCCGCGATCTCGTCCGCCCGATCGATCTGTCCGCGAAACACGTAGTACGTCCAGCTGTTGAAGAGCGCATCCACGGTCTCCGGTGCGGCGACGAGCAACTCCCCGAGTTCGGTCGTCCGGTCGTAGTCCAGGGCGGCCTCGGGCGCCCCGTAGCCCTGGGATGTGACGGTGCTGAAGCTCCGCATCCGCCGGATCAGCAGTTCGGTCTTGGCCCGATCCGTGGAATCGGGAATCTCGTCGACGAGTTCGATGGCCCGGGTCAGCCGGTTGACCACCTCCGAGTGCGCGCCGACTGCCTGATCGGCCTGGGCAACCTGGATATGGGTGGTGATCGCCTCGCCGTATCGCTCCGCTCGCTCCAGGTGGCTCGCCCGCTCACTGATATGTCGAGGTGTCGCATCGGCGTCCGTCGCCATTGCGTCGGCGACGGAGCTGTGATTGGCCCGTGCAGTCGTTCTCCGCTGCGATTCATAGGCCACCTCCCGGATGAGTTCGTGACGGAAGCGAAATCCGCGCTCGGATTCCTCGATGAGCCCCGATGTCAGCAGCGATTCGATGCGACCGTCGTAGTCGTCGGTCGCGGCCCCAAGGACCTTCTGGAGCAGGCCGCGGTCGACGTCCCGGCCGATCGTGGCGGCCGCTTGGACCATCTCAAGGTCCACCGAGGGCGAGGCGAGACGGGCGAGCAGCGGATCGCGTAGAGCCGGCGGGATCCCGTACTCGCCGTAGCGAATCGACCGATGTACCACGTGCCCGCGGCCCACCTCATCTGCCGTACGCAGCAGCTCTTCGAGGAACAGGGGAACCCCGTCGCTCCGCTCGATCAGCTCGTCAAGGTCCTCGGCCGGCAGATTCACGGTTCCGGGGAACCCGTCGGCGAGGGCCACCAGATCGGAGCGTTCGAGCGGATCCAAGGCAAGTCGAAGCACCGACGAATCCGGCCATGGCGCGTCGAACTCGTCTCGGACGGTCAGAATGAGGCGAACCGATGAGGCGTCGATGGCCGACAATTGCCCGATCAGTTCTGCGCTCGACCGGTCGGCCCAATGCGCGTCGTCGACCAGGATGACCGCCGATGACCGACCCAGGTGGCCATCGATGAGTTCGGCGGCCGCGCCCAGCGCGATGTGACGCAGGGAACTCGGGTCGACGTCCACCGGAGGTGGGAGCGCGCTGAGCGGAATGCCCACTGCGCAGGCCAGGAAGGGCAGGTCCCCATGCTGACTCATTGTTGCTCCGAGGCTGCCCCGGAGCTTGGCCAACCGCACGGTCACCGAATCCGTCGGGTTGATGCCGCAAGAGTGCTCGATGAGTGGTCGGAACACATGCAGGCTGACGTTCTGTTGCGTGCGAGATCCGCGGCATTCAAAGATCTGGATCCGAAAGCGTTGGGCAGCCTCACGAACCAGCCTGGTCTTGCCGATACCGGCTTGGCCGGAAACCAACAAGATCCGGGCGTCCGATCGGACGAAGTCATGGATGCGCGCCAGTTCGGCCTCGCGTCCGACGAAGGGGCCGGCGGGAACGGCGCGACCGGAAGTGGCTCGCTCGCGGACCACGGAGAAAACCTCGACCGGTCTCGATACCCCCCGGAGCGTGACGATGCCGATCGAAGCGGTTTCGAAGTGCGGCCACACCAGTGCCTTGGTCGCGTCGCTGATGACGACCGTGTCCGGCGGTGCGTGATCCTGAATGCGTGCGGCCTCGTTGGCGGTGGCCCCCGCGACCCCCACGCCGTCGAGGACGACCAGATCGGTGTGCACGGCGATCCGGACGCGAAGCGCCTCGGCATCGATGTCCGGATGTCGGCCTCGTACCCGCCGGGACAGGGACCGGGCGATCGCCAGCCCGCACTCCACCGCACGGCGGGCGTCATCCTCGTTCACCTGTGGATACCCGAAGAGCACGAGCATGCCGTCGCCGCGGTGGTCGTCGATGAAACCACCGTATTGATCGATGATCTCACTGCAGACGGCCCGGTACGCACCCAGCAGGGCGGTGGTCTCCTCCGGGTCCCGACTGTCGGCGAGCCTGGTCGAGTCGACGATGTCGCAGAACAGCAGGGTCATCTGCCGGCGCACGGCGGAACCGTGGAGCATTCCCCTGGCCTCGTCGTTGGTGGGGTCCAGTGCAAGGACGGCAGCAATGAGCGATTGGGCCATGCGCCAGTGACCGCTGTCCTGGGCGGTCCGGGCATCACCGAGGAGGTCCCGGACCCGCTGCTCGACGTTGCCGGCCAATGCGCGGTCGTCGGCGGAATGGCTCATGGTCGTGACCTCCTTCCGGCTTGACCAGCACGGGCGCGCACCTTGGTCCGGTTCAGAACTCCGGTCAGTGCGGTTGGACGACGATCCGCAACTCGGCCAATGCCACGGCCGGATTCGTCAGGTAGAGCAGCCCGTCGTAGATACCGGGAGTGAGGTTGGTGGCGGTTGGCGGTCGCTCTCCCTGCCCCCCGGCCGGGTTCAACGTGCCCAACAGGTAGGCGTGTGACTTGTCCTGCAGGCTGACCACGAGGTACTTGCTCAGCTCGTCGACCGAATCCGGCGATGGGTAGAGTCGGCCGTCACGGGAGCTGCTCGGCCGGGGTGTGACATGGTACGCGGGGTGGCGGGCGCTCAACCACAGCTCCGGTGATTCCGGCAGATCATTCGAACGGATCCGCTCGCTGATGCGGATCGAGGTCGGGCTCGGCAGCGTGTGCATGCCGTCCTCCGCCGCCCCGAAAAGCAGGAAGATCGTGGGAATGCGGTCACCCCGGTCGTCCATCCGACTTCGCCCGACGAGCCCCCAGACGTCGTCGAGGCTGTCCATCGCGCTGACCATCGAATCGGCCACGCCCTGGGCCATCGCGTCGGCGTCATAGCCTTCTTCCGAGCGTAGCCGCTTCGACAAGGACGACCACAGCGTGAGGTTCCGTTGGGCGATCTCTTGCGCAGTCGCGCTGCTGTCCTCCAAGAATCGTCCCACCCGGTCCCAGGCAAGCGTCTCGGGATTGTCGTCGGCCACGGGTTCTCCCTGTCCTCGATGCAAGTGGCGCTGCGGTGAATGTCAGCCGGTCGGCTGGCTCGGAACCTGCGGGGCGGCGGCCGGTCTCTTGATGCCGTAGATCTGACACTCGAGCCAGGAGGTCAGCGCGGCCGGGGCAAGGTAGTTCGTCAGGGTGCTCAGATTCTGCGGTCCGGTACCCCGGCCGGCGCGGTCGCCGAATTGCACGTGCTTGCGCATGGTGAGGCGGTAGGCGTTCCGCTGACCCAGACGTCGCAGTTTGACGAATCCTGAGTCGAGGGTGAGTCCGCCCGGGCCCCGGTCCCACAGGAACGAGCTGGACAGGCTCCGGCACAAGGTGTATCGCACGTCCGCAGCGTCGATACCGTCGGCTCGCGTCTCGATATTCAGGACATTGTCGTAGCGGGCTCGTTGGTCCGGGGAGTTTTCCCAACCGATCTCGACCCGCTCCCGTAACAGCAGCGGGCCCTGGGCGGCGGTCACCGTGCCTGCGGCCTCGTCGCGGACGAAGCCGGTCTGCTTCGGCAGCACCCGCAGTGCGAACGGATCGTCGACGAAGGCGGACTCCTCGATGATGTCGGTGAAGTCCTGCCATCGTGCCGGTTCGATCCCGTCGACCAGGTTCGGGAATCGCCCCTTGACAATGGTGGTGACCGTCGCGGTGGTCGCCAGCGAGCGGGCGTCCTGGCTCACCATCGTCGCAACCGGATAGACCTGGACCAGGTCCGAGGAGATCGCTTGCGCGCGGCCCTGGCTGAAGGCCACGATGTCGGCCAGATTGCCGGTGAGCTCCTGGATGCTCAGCCCGATCTCGGACTCCAGACGAGCCAACTGGTCGGCGGGGCCGAAGGGTCGGCGGCCCTGGACCGCGGCGGCGGGCCGCAGGCCCTCCCCATCACACAGTTCCCGAAGGAAGGCGACGTCGTCGGTGTGCAGAAGGGTCTGGAGCGCCTTGTTGAAATTGGGTTGCCCGCGGTCGCTGTCGGAGTTCTCCGGCCGTGCCGTGCTCAGCCATGGCATCAGGTTCTGATTGTCGAACGTGGGGTCCCGGAGTGCGGTCAGGCCGGCCACGAAAAGGAAGGAGCCCCGTCGGAAATTTCGTCGCCGCTCGTCGAGTTGCTCGATTTCGTCGCGAGAGAAATAGCCGCGCAATGCGGTCGGGTATCGTTCCCAGGCTGAGCCCGGAGTCGCGACCTGAACGCCCTGGACGATCCGCCAGAGTGCCTCGTCGAGGTGGACGCCCCTTTGTGACGTCGCGATGACCGACAGCGCCTGCTCCAGGCTCATCGGTCTGATCGCCGGCGGAAGGAGAACGGACGGGGCACCACTGATGTCGAACCTCCGGCCGACCGTGTGATACGAGACGCTGAGCAGGGCGCGCCGCAGTTCGGACGGGTCTTCGCCGGGACGTGACCATTCCCCCATACCGGGCATCCTACGCAGTGGTCGCAAGCCGATATCTGCCTGTTTGGTTCGTTCGGCAGCGACCGAACCCGGCCCTCACGTGACGGTCATCCGGCGGCGTGTGCGCCCACCGGCGAACTCATCGACCCGCGATCGTGTTGCTTCGAGGGCTACGCCATCCCGGCCCGTCGCCGGAGCGCCGCCTCATCGCGGAGCACGATGGCGTGCCCGTCGATGCTCACGAAACCTCGGCTCACGAACGATTGCAGGATCCGGTTGACTGCCGGCCGGGACGCACCGACCATCTGGGCGAGGTCGGTCTGGTTCAGTCGCCGGTCGAGCACCGTCGAGCCGTCGGCCCGGCGGCCGTGCTCGTCGGCCAGCCGGAGCAGCAGCTTCGCGACCCGTCCACCGAGGTCGAGGAAGACCAGGTCGGCGGTCTGCTCGGTGAGCCGGCGCAGCAGTGCACCGATCGACCTCAGCATCGCCTCCAGCAGTGCGGTGTCCTGCCGCATCAGGCGCAGGAGCACCGTCCGCTGGATCATCAGCACGGACGTCTCCTCGGCGGCGACCACCGACGCCGACCGCGGACCTTCGTCGATCAGGGCCAGTTCGCCGAGCACCTCGGGCGGCCCGAGCGCGGCCAGGACGATCTGATCCCCGCCCTCGGAATGCACGACCACCTTCACCAGACCGGCGGCCACCACGACCAGCCGATCACCCGGGTCACCCTGGTACCAGAGGTACTGGTCGCGTGGGTAGACGCGATGCACGCAGGCGGCAGCCAGCGACTCGAGCAGGTTCCCCGGCAGTCCGCCGAACAGGCCGGTGCGGCCCAGGACGTCGATGAAGCGGTCGCGATCCACCGAACCTCCGCTGTGCAGGCCGTGCTCGACCTCTCACCGTGCCACAGGTCGGGGATCGGTGTGACGGCCGGGTCGGGACGGGCGCGCCGCTGTGCGGAGAGTGTCAGGCGGCCAGTCCGAACGCCTGGCCTCGCCGCCTGGAGTGCTCCCGCATCCGGGCCAGGCAGCGGGCCCGAGTGGGGCCGATGCTGCCCAGCGGGATGGACAGCGCGCGGCTGATCTCGGCGTACGACGGTTGGGGGTCCGCCAGCAGCATGCGCATGAGGCGCCGCTGGTTGGCGCTGAGCACGTCGATGAGTTCGTTCAGCTCACGGGACACCTCCGCCCGGTACAGGTCGGCTCCGGGTTCGGTGCGGTCAACACCTTCCAGTCGCAGGTCGGCCGTCGGGTCCGCGGGGGCGCAGCGCGCATCGATGCGCAGCACCCGGTAGGACTCGTTCCGCGTCGTGGTGACGATCCAGCCGGGCAATGCCTTGGGTTCCCGGATCCGCGCGAGGTGGGTGACGAGCAGGCTCCATACGGTCTGGCTGACATCCTCGATGGACGCGTTCGGCAACCGGAACCTGGCTGCGGTGGCGAACACCAGCGGGTTGTACCGCCGGTAGAGCTCGCGCCAGGCGGCTTGCTGGCCGCTGATCGCGGCGTGCACCGTCCGGGCCAGATCCGTCGCCTCGGAGGTCACCGCGACGGGCGCGGCCGTCCGTTCTTCTCGGTCCAGGTACATCGATCCGCCGTTCCTTCGGGGGGTCGCGGGGGAGTTGCCCGCCGGCGCTCGGAGAGCCACCGGCGAGTCGAAGTCGTTTGTCGCGGGACCATCTCGGCGGTCCGCCACCGTCGGGGCGACCGGCGCCGATCGCCTCGACGGGCACCCACCATCAGTGGTGGCGCTGCACCGGGCGGCATGCCCGGCGCGAACCGTCGGTAGTCGATGTCGGGTCCCCAGGTGGTCGCATCGGGGTCTGGACACCTACTAAACGGACAATACGATCGAGCGGTGACGGGGAGTGAATGCCATCGAACAGTCCGGCTGTGCTCTCGGTGACAGTTCGCACCTGGTGGGTGAATGAACCGGGGGATCGCCTGGGTCAGGTGATGTGCAGGAGTACGGCCGGGGCCGCCGGATGGTTCTCGCGGTTCACCCGGAACCAGGGCCCTGCGGAACCATGGCACCATCGCGAGGGTGATCAGCAGCCCCGAGGAACAGCGCCTGCGCGACCTGGCGCTGCTGCGCCGGGTGCGGGACCGGATCGACCGGGAGTACGCCCAACCGCTGGACGTGCAGGCCCTGGCCCGCGGCGCGAACGTGTCGGCGGGACACCTGAGCCGGCAGTTCAAGCAGGCCTTCGGCGAGTCGCCGTACTCGTATCTCATGACCCGCCGCATCGAACGGGCCAAGGCCTTGCTGCGGCGGGGGGACCTGAGCGTCACCGACGTCTGCTTCGCCGTCGGCTGCTCGTCGCTGGGCACCTTCAGCACCCGCTTCACCGAACTGGTCGGGGTGCCGCCGAGCCGGTACCGGGAGCAGGCGGCGCGGGGGACGGGGGAGCTGACCGGTGAACTGCCGTCCTGCGTGGCCAAGCAGGTCACCAGACCGATCAGGAATCGAGAAGCCCGGCCGCCGGGTCCGTCGCTAGCGTGAGCGACATGGACATCACCATTCACTACGCGTTCCTCCCGCACACCGATGCCGATGCCGCACTGGCGTTCTGGTGCGACACGCTCGGCTTCGAGCTGCGCAACGACGTCGGCTACGAGGGCCTGCGCTGGCTCACCGTCGGGCCGCCCAACCAGCCCGAGACCGCCATCGTGCTGCACCCACCGGCGGCCGATCCCGGCATCACCGACGAGGAGCGTCGAGTGGTGCTGGAGCTGATCGCGAAGGGCAGTTACGGCTCCCTGGCCCTGGCCACCAAGGACCTCGACGGTCTGTTCGACAAGCTGCAGGCCAGCGGGGCCGACGTGGTTCAGGAGCCGACCGATCAACCCTGGGGGGTCCGCGACTGCGCGTTCCGCGACCCGACCGGCAACATGATCCGCATCAACGAAGTCAGCTGACGCCCCGATGTGCGCCGATCCCCGCTCGCCGGTCTGGCGCCGCCGGGACACCGAACGTCGGCTCGCCCGGGATCTCGACGCCTGGGTGGCCAGCGCCTCGCCGGACGGTTCGCCCTACCTCGTCCCGCTGTCCTTCGACTGGGACGGCCGGTCGTTGCTGCTGGCTACCCCGGCCGACAGCCCGACCGGGCGGAACCTGGCGAGGACCGGACGGGCCCGCCTGGGCCTGGGCCCCACCCGCGACGTCACGATGATCGACGGCGACGTCGAGGTGCTGACGGAGGTATCGCCGCAGCACGCCGACCGGTTCGCCGCCCGCACCGGCTTCGATCCGCGGGCGGAGCCGGCGACCTACCGCTGGTTCCGGATCACTCCCGTGCGCATCCAGGCGTGGCGGGAGGCCGACGAGCTGCCCGGGCGGGACCTGATGCGCGCCGGGCAGTGGGTGGCGTGACCCGATTCGGGTGCCGCTGTCGCAGCCATCGGGTAGACACGACACTTGCCGGCCGCCGCTGACGGATGGAGACCAGATGAGCACCGCCCCCACGACCGATCTCGCCTCGCCCGTGCATGCGGCGGACAGCCACGACCTGATCCGGGTGCACGGCGCGCGGGTGAACAATCTGAAGGACATCAGCGTCGAGATCCCCAAGCGCCGGCTCACCGTCTTCACCGGAGTGTCGGGGTCGGGCAAATCATCGCTGGTGTTCGGCACGATCGCGGCGGAGTCGCAGCGGCTGATCAACGAGACCTACAGCACCTTCGTGCAGGGCTTCATGCCGACCTTGGCCCGGCCCGACGTGGACGTGCTGGACGGCTTGACCACCGCGATCATCGTGGATCAGGAGCGGATGGGGGCCAACCCCCGGTCGACGGTCGGCACCGCCACCGACGCCAATGCGATGCTGCGGATCCTGTTCAGCCGGCTCGGCGAGCCGCACATCGGCTCGTCCCAGGCGTTCTCCTTCAACGTGGCCTCGATCAGCGGGGCCGGCGCCGTGACCGTGCAGAAGGGCGGCGTGCAGACCAAGGAACGTCGGGAGTTCAGCATCACCGGCGGCATGTGTCCGCGCTGCGAGGGCATGGGCCGGGTGAACGACTTCGATCTGACCGCCCTGTACGACGCGGGCAAGTCGCTGAACGAGGGCGCCCTCACCATCCCCGGCTATTCGATGGAGGGCTGGTACGGACGCATCTATCGCGGCTCCGGATTCTTCGACCCGGACAAGCCGATCAGCAAGTACAACAAGCGTGAGCTGGCCGACCTGCTGTACAAGGAACCGACGAAGATCAAGGTCGATGGCATCAACCTGACCTACGAAGGACTGATCCCGAAGATCCAGAAGTCATTCCTGGCCAAGGATGTCGAGGCGATGCAGCCGCACATCCGCGCGTTCGTCGAACGCGCGATCACCTTCCAGACCTGCCCGGAGTGTCGGGGGACCCGCCTCAACGAGGGGGCCCGGTCGTCGAAGATCGAGGGCATCAACATCGCCGAGGCATGTGCGATGCAGATCTCCGATCTCGCCCAGTGGGTGCGCGGGCTGTCCGAGCCGTCGGTGGCGCCGTTGCTGACGGCGCTGGGGGAGACCCTCGACTCGTTCGTCGAGATCGGCTTGGGCTACCTTTCCCTGGAACGCCCGTCGGGCACGCTGTCCGGGGGAGAAGCCCAGCGCACCAAGATGATCCGACATCTGGGCTCATCGCTGACCGACGTCACCTATGTCTTCGACGAGCCGACCATCGGGCTGCACCCGCATGACATCGCGCGGATGAACGAATTGCTGCTGCAATTGCGCGACAAGGGCAACACCGTCCTCGTCGTCGAGCACAAGCCCGAGGCGATCGTCATCGGCGACCATGTCGTCGACCTCGGTCCCGGCGCCGGTTCGGGTGGCGGCGAGGTGGTGTTCGAGGGCACGGTCGACCAGTTGCGGAGTTCCGGCACGTTGACCGGCCGGCACCTGGACGACCGGGCGACGTTGAAGGAATCAATCCGGAAGTCGTCCGGTGCGCTGGAGATTCGTGATGCGAGCACCAACAACCTGCAGCGGGTCGACGTCGACGTGCCGCTGGGCGTGCTCGTGGTGGTGACCGGTGTTGCCGGCTCCGGCAAGAGCTCACTGATCCACGGCTCGCTGTCCACGCGGGACGGCGTGGTGACGGTCGACCAGGGCGCGATCAAGGGATCGCGGCGGAGCAACCCAGCCACCTACACCGGGCTGCTGGAGCCGATTCGCAAGGCCTTCGCCAAGGCCAACGGCGTGAAACCGGCGCTGTTCAGCGCCAATTCCGAGGGCGCCTGCCCGAACTGCAACGGCGCCGGCGTGATCTACATGGACCTGGCCATGATGGCCGGCGTCGCGACGCCGTGCGAGGTGTGCGAGGGCAAGCGATTCCAGGCCGAAGTGCTCGAGTACACCTTCGGCGGCAAGGACATCAGCCAGGTGCTGACCATGTCGGTCGCCCAGGCCGAGGAATTCTTCGCCACGGGCGAGGCGAAACTGCCGGCGGCTCACAAGATCCTGGCCGCGCTGGCCGACGTCGGTCTGGGCTATCTGACCCTGGGGCAGCCGCTCACCACGCTGTCCGGCGGCGAACGGCAACGGATCAAGTTGGCCACGCACATGGGCGAGAAGGGTGGCGTCTACATCCTCGACGAGCCGACCACCGGCCTGCACCTGGCCGACGTGGAGAACCTGCTCGCGCTGCTGGACCGGCTCGTCGATGCCGGCAAATCGGTCATCGTCATCGAGCACCACCAGGCCGTCATGGCCCATGCCGACTGGATCATCGATCTGGGCCCGGGCGCCGGGCACGACGGCGGCCGGGTCGTGTTCCAGGGCACCCCGGCTGAGCTCGTCGCCGACCGGTCCACCCTGACCGGCCAGCACCTGGCCGAGTACATCGGTCATTGAGTTTCTCGTCCGCGGCCGGTATCCGGCCGGCCGCCTCACGAAAGGAGCCCCACCCGTGGGCATCGCCATTCGAAGCGTCGTGGTCCCGGTCGGCGATCTGGCCGCCGCCAAGTCCGTCTACACCGCGTTGTACGGGGCGCCGCACACGGACACCCCGTACTACGTCGGTTACAACGTCGACGGCTTCGAGGTCTCGCTGGCCCCGCAGGAGCAGACCGGCGGTCCGGTGGCCTACACCGACGTCGACGATCTCGACGGTGTTCGGGAGTCGCTGCTCGCGGCGGGGGCCACGGAGCGCAGCGCGCCGCGTCAGGTCGCGCCCGGCGCGCGGGTGTGCGTGCTCGCCGACGCCGACGGCAACCCGATCGGCCTGCGCGGCGCCTGACCGGACCAACCCGACGCACAAGGACTCCACCCGACAACCCGGACCAGCTGGTAGGCGAAGGGCCGATAAGCATCATTATGTCAAGTTAGGGAGAACTCCTGCCGGAACCTCGCCCGTCGCGCAGACTGACTCAGCGACCCCAGGTGCGGCTCCCTTCGGTCGGCCGACTCGCCTTCCATCGGAGCCGCGGCTGCCGGTTCAGCCGACGAGCCCGGCCGGGTCCGTGACGGGCACCGTCCGTACCCGAGAGTCGACATTGTTCCGGCGCGCCCCTTGACGCCGGCACTTGTTTTTTGCAAGTGTTAGGCCGTCCACCCGCGAGGCGCGAGGAGCCCACGATGACCGCGATGTTCGTCAACCTGCCCGTCACCGACCTGGATCGGGCCAAGGCCTTCTATACGGCGCTCGGTTTCCGCATCAACCCGGCATTCACCGATCACAATGCCGCGTGTGTCATCGTCGAGGAGGACCACAGTTACTTCATGATCCTGGTGCGCGACTTCTTCCAGACGTTCACCGATCTGCCGCTCGGCGACCCGGCGGTCAACCCGTCCACCGCCACCGCGATCTTCCTCGACAGCCGTGACGCCGTCGACACCACCGTCGCCGACGGGCTCGCCGCCGGCGGCTCCGAGGCGCGCCCGGCGTCCGACTACGGGTTCATGTACCAGCGCCAGCTCACCGATCCCGACGGCAACATTCTCGAATTCGGCTGGATGGATCCCGTCGCCGCCGCCCAGGGTCCGGCGGCCGTGGCGAACCAGCAGGCCTGACGGGGCCTCCGCGATGGCCGCGCGGGAGTACGGGCAGTACTGCGGTGTCACCCGGGGTCTGGAACTCGTGGGCGAACGCTGGGCGCTGCTCATCGTGCGCGACCTGCTCGTCGGGCCGCGCCGCTACGGCGAACTCGCTGCTGGTCTCCCCCGCATCCCGAGCAACATCCTGGCGGCGCGGCTCAAGGAGCTGCAAGCGGCCGGAGTGATCCGCAGGGTGCCCCGTTCCCGGGTCATCATCTACGAACTGACGCCGTACGGGCGCGAGCTCGAGCCGATCGTGCTCGCGCTCGGCGCATGGGGCTTCAAGGCGATGGGCGATCCGCGCGAGGACCAGATCATCACCCCCGACTCCATGACGATGGCGCTGCGCACCGCGTTCCGGCCGCAGGTGGCGATGACGCTGCCGCCGACCGCCTATGGGGCGCACCTGGGCCCGGCCGATCTGCTCATCCGGGTGGACGGAGCGGCCCTCGCGGTGACCCGCGGTGACGGACCGGTCGACCTCTCCTTCAGTGCGGGGCCGGGCATCCGCCGCCTGATCTCCGGCGAACTCGCCCCCGACCGGGCGATCGCGACCGGCGTGGTCGAGGTGCTGCGCGGCCCCGGCGACCTGCTCGACCGGTTCGCCAGCACGTTCCATCTGGCCGCCTGAACGGTCCGCCGGTCGCCGGCGGCGTTGCCGCGGCAATGCATTCGGCGCGGCGCGCCACGCAGCGCCGGTCCTCTCTGGCTCGGTAGTGCACCCACTCACTGCTGTCCGGTCGATTCGGCGGATCAACGCCCGGCGCCAACCTCGACGGGGGCGACGGGCTGACGCAGGATCGTTCGTCGCTTCGGCGGTGCGACCCGACGGAAGTCGCTCAGGTAGATCTCATGGTGCCGACCCGTCATGCGCAGGCCGTGGCCCGGGATGAATTCGTGGTGCATCCGATCGAGCACGGCCGCCTCGTCGTCGAACGAACCGACGTGCAACGTTTGCACGCAGCGACCCTCGGCGAGCATCCCCCACCCCAGATCGGCCAGCCGCGCCGGACGGCGGCGGGCGCCCACCCGGTCGACCGCGGCGGCACAATCACTGTCCGCCAGCCAGTCCGGCACCAGGCTGAGCAGGGTCCACCGCCATTGCGACTTGTCCCGGGCCACGGTGAAGGTGGTCATGTCGTCGGCCCACCACAGCCCCTCCAGCGGAGGGACGACGTAGTCGCGACCGGCATCGTTCTTGCTCGCGAACTTGAGGGAATAGGCGACGGGATAGAGCGTTTCGACGGCCTCGGCGAATGCGGGCGCGTTCGGGTCGCCCTCGCCGTCGATCATCAGGTAGCGGTGCGCGGGGACGTCGAGCAGCCGGAACTCCCCCACCCGCGCCCGGTAACCGTCCAGCTTCCGTCGGAGATCGAGCTTGCCGTCCATCAGGACCCAGTGTCGCGCAGCGCGAGGTAGGCGTCGAGCGCGGCCGCGCCGGTCAGCAGGAGGCGGCTTCGCCCGGCCAGCCGCTGCTGCCAGGAGTCCAGGAAGGTGGCCAGTGCCTCGGCCCCACCGGCCTGCCGCAACGAGCCCAGGAAGCGGGCGACATGGGTCAATGGGTACCCGCCCCGGCGCAGTTGCCGGGCGATCTCGGCGTCCCGCACGTCCTGCGGTCCGTACTCGCGTGCCCCGGTCGACCGGTTCCGGGCGGGCCGCAGAATTCCTGCGACCTCCCAGCTGCGCAGCGTTGCCGCGTGCACGCCGAGCCGGCGGGCCAGCTCCCCGACGGTCAACGGCGGACCGGGCGGGGCCGGTGCGGGCGCGTCCGCGGTGAGGCCGGCCAGGGTCGACGCGACCTGGGCGCGGGCGTCCCGTTCGGCCCGCAGTTCCAGGTGGGCGGTGTCGATCAACCGGAACGCGGCGTCGTCGTCGCCGCGATGCACCGCGCGCATGATCTCGATCGCCCTCTGGTGCCCGTGACCGAGACGCAGCCCGAGAAAGGCTCGTACCGCCTGGGCATGCCGTGGGGTGTACCGGCGGTAGCCGGACGGGCTGCGCTCGGCGGCCGGCAGCGCACCGGCGTCCTCGTAGTTGCGGATCGCCTGTGCGGACAGCCCGTGCTCGCGGGCGAGGTCCACCGGTCGCACCTTCACCTCCGTTTGATGGTCGCCGAGCGGTCTGACCGTGAGGCTTGGCCTGAAGTATCAATCGATTCTTCAACGATACGGTCGAAGTAGACCGATGAGGGAGTGCGGATGACGGAGGCATTGGCCGGACGGCCGCTGGACGATCCGGCCCAGCTGGGTGATGCGCTCGACGAGCTGCTTGCGGCCTCGGAGCGGCCGGTGTTGCTGGCCCTGGGCGAACCGACGCACGGGATCGCGGCCTTCCCGCTGTTGCGCAACGAATTCCTGGCCGACCTGGTGGACCGCGGGTTCCGGTCGGTGGCGCTGGAGTCCGATTTCTTCACCGCTGCCGTCGTCGACAGTTACGTGACCGGCGGCGCCGGTGAGCTCGACGACGTGCTGGCATCCGGTTTCAGCCACGGTTTCGGCAATGTTCCGGGCAATCGAGAGCTCGTCCACTGGTTGCGCAGCCACAACGATGGCCGCGGGCCCGCCGACCAGGTCCGCTTCTACGGCTTCGACGCGCCCCTGGAAACCGCTGCCGCACCCAGCCCGCGCCGCTTCCTGAGGGCCGTTGTCGACTTCTTGCCCGGGCCGCTGCGACCCGATTCGGCCGGCGACACGGACCTGCTGCTCGGCGACGACGCGGATTGGTCGAACCCGGCGGCCATGTACGACCCCACTGCATCCATCGGTCGATCCGAACGGGCCCGCGCGCTGCGGATCGTCGCCGACGACCTCGCCAGCGCACTTCACCGGGCCGCACCCGGTCTGTCCGCCGCGGACCCGGTCGGCTACGACGACGCCGTGGCCAACGCCCGGACTGCCTCGGGCCTGCTGCGTTATCACGCCGCGATGGCCTGCGCCGCCCCCGACCGCATCGGTGCCCTGCTGAGCCTGCGGGCGGAGATGATGGCCGACAACCTGTTGGCCATCGTGACCCGAGAACGGGACCGCGGGCCGACCCTGGTCTTCGCGCACAACGTGCACCTGCAGCGGGCGGCGTCCGAGATGTCGTTCGACACCGAGGCAGCACGCTGGTGGAGCGCCGGCGCCCTGGTTGCCCGATCCCTGGGCGGGCGCTACCTGGTCATCGTCACCGACGCCAACCCGCACAGCGACCCGGCCACCCTGCAGGGTGTGGTGGCCGCCGCGACCACCCGGCGCACCATGTTCCCCGCCGCCACCCTCCGGGCCGCGCTGCCGTCGGAGATCGGGCCGGGAGCGCCGATCCTGCCGGGCCACATCCCGGTGCGCCCGGTGGATCTGGCCGGGGCCGACGCGCTGGTCTTCATCGCCGACACGGACGGCCGGCGCGTGCAGTACTGGTGAGCCTGCGGTCAACCGGCGCGCAGATCCACGGGCTGCTGGTAGACCCAATCGCCGTCCTCGCGGACGAACGCGCTGTTCTCGTGGTGCTGACCAGGGGTCCCGTCCTGCTCGAACCGGGCGACGAACTCGACGGTGCCGGCGGTATGGAAGGCGCTGCCGCCGGTGCGGCCCAGAATGTGCAGCCCGGTCCAGCGCATCCCCGGGTCGAAGTGCAGGGCACGGGGCCGGTGGCCCGACGACCAGGTGCGCAGCAGGTATTCGCGGTCCTGCACCACGAAGGCGCTGTACCGCGACCGCAGAAGCCGCTCGGCGGTGGCCGCCGCGGCCTGCCCCCGGTGCAGCCGGCCACAGCAGTCCGCATACGCCTCGCCCAGACCGCAGGGACACGGACCGGAGAACGCGCGCGACCCGGAAAGTTGTGCCATGTGCCGATTATCGACCTGGCGCAACGGTCAGGGTGATCGAGGAATCCGGCGGTCGGCGCAGGGTCTGCCAGACCACGCAATACCGCTCGGTGAGCTTGAGCAGGCTGGCCAGCTGCTCGTCGCCGGCATCGGAGTCGACCTCGAAGGCGAGCCTGATCGACCGGAACCCGACCGGGGCATCCCGCTGGACCGCCAGGGTGCCGCGGAAGTCGAGATCCCCTTCGGCGCGCACGGTGCCGGCGCGCAGATCGATACCGAGCGAGATGGCGACCGCCTTCATGGTGACCCCCGCGCACGCGACGAGAGCTTCCAGCAGCATGTCACCGGAACACAGTTGCGTGCCGTCACCGCCGGCCGCCGGATGCAGCCCGGCCTCGGCCAAGGCACGCCCGGTCGTCACCGAACACGACACACCCTCGCCGAGGTGGGCGTCGGCGCGCAGGGTGACCACCGCGCTGGCCGGATCGTCACGGTACTGCTGTTTGAACGGGGCCTGTCGGGCCACGAGGGACTGCTTGTCCATCAGCCGACCCTACCCACGGGCCCGCTGCCCCATCGGGCATCACTGCCCGCCGGCCGGGCAGCCCTGGGGCCACATCGTTGCCCGCGGCGGGCCGACCTGGCACAGTCCGAGGATGCGGTGGGTCACCCACGACGACGCGGTGCGCGCCGACCAGCCTGCGCGCCGGTCGCCGGAGCGCCGCGCCGACTCCGGTGGCGGTGTCCCGGCCGCACTCGCCCACCTCCAGCGGACCGCCGGGAACCGGGCGGTGGCCGCGCACCTGGATCGGGTGGTGCAGCGACACCTGCAGCCGACCGCACCCGACGAGGTCGGGCAGTCCGCGGCGACCGATCCGAGCCTGGCCGAACCCACCACGGCCAACGCCGTCGAACCGGGCACCGGGACCGGCACCGGAACCGGCACCACGCCGGCGCCGGCGACCCCCAGCCGGCAGGCGCAGGTCTATGCCAAGCTCAACACCACCGATACGGGTCGGTGGGCGCTCGGCATCATCGACAAGTGGAAGATCCCGGTGGACTACAACTTCGCCGGCGTCGGTTCGTTCCACCAGGCCGGGAAGATCTTCGTCAACCGGGCGCTCTCGATCGACGCCGCCACCCTGGTCACCATGCACGAGGCGCAGCACGCCGACACGTTCAAGTCCGGCCGCGCAGCCGACGTCGAAAAGCTCTCCCGCGCCGAGTACATCGCCAAGAAGATCGCCGACGAGGCCGAGGCGGTCGTCCGGCAGATCGAGGGGTCGGTCCCGATGACGGCCCGCGGGGCGAGCCTGGCCGGGTCGGGGATCACCCAGGGCCTGATCGACAAGTACCGGGCGGTGTTCTACGCCAAGCGCGACGAACTGGAGGCCGCGGACCCGACGATGACCCGGGCGGAGATCAACCGGCGCTGTCGCCTGCACGCCCGCGACACCGAGGTGACCAACTGGTTCACCGACGGTACGTTCGTCACCTCGACGGGAGGGGCGGCCAACGTGACCTACTCGCAGCACTACGGAAAGACGTGGGACGACAACCACAGTCCCCCGTCGCCCGCGCCGGCCGGCGGTGCCGGATGACCGACATCGATAGTGGTGCCGTCGCGGCCGCGGTCGGTCCCGGTCTCGGCCGGGGCGTGCGGTCCGGGGCCGCAACCGTGCGACCGATCGCGGTGCCTGGGGTGTCGGGGACGGTCGCCTGGCTGGTCCGGGACGACGACCTCGATCATCCGCTGCAGGCCTACGTCGGGCGATGGCCGGACGGTCAGGTCCGGGTGCTCAGCGACGACCAGGCGGCCTGGGCCGACCTGATCGTCGCGGTGGGTGCACGAATCGACAGTGCGGCAACTGCTCTGGGCTACGTGAGGCAGTTCGTGGAGATCACCCGCGGGCCGGCGGTGCTGGTCCGGGAGATCGGCCCCGCCGACGAGCTGCCATGGCGGCCGGGTTCGGCGGACGAGGAACGGCGCCGCGCCGACTTCCTCGCCGGTCCCCCGGTTCCTTCGCCCGTCGCGGAGGCCGCCGGCGACGGATTCCGCGTCGAACTGACCCTGCTGGTGGGTCAGCGAGTTCAGCGCAACCACTTCGAGGTCACCCCGGACGGCGGCATCGACGCGACCTTCCGAGTGCTGGCCGACGACCTGCCGTTGCCGATCGTCCGCTGACTCAGCGCCAGCCCAACCCGGGCGCGACATGTGTCAGGACCGCCTCGAGCACATGGGCGTTGTAGTCGACGCCGAGCTGGTTGGGGATGGTCAGCAGCAGCGTGTCGGCCGCCGCGATCGCCTCATCCTCGGCCAGCTCCCTGATCAGCACATCCGGTTCGGCCGCGTACGACCGCCCGAACACCGCGCGGTAGCCGTCGATCTCGCCCAGTGAATCGCTGCTGCTCCGATCGGCGCCGAAGTAGGCCCGGTCCTGCGCGGTGACCAGCGGGAAGATCGACCGGCTCACCGACACCCGGGGCTCGCGCCCGTGCCCGGCCTCCGCCCACACCTTGCGGAACGCCTCGATCTGTTCGGCCTGCTGGACGTGGAACGGCTTGCCGCTCTCGTCCTCCTTCAGCGTCGAGCTCATCAGATTCATCCCGAGCCTGGCCGCCCACTCGCCGGTCGCGTTCGATCCCGAACCCCACCAGATCCGGTCCCGCAGGCCCGGTGACTGGGGCTCGATCGGCAGCGGCCCGGGATGCGGGTTGGCGAACATCGGGCGCGGGTTCGGCTCGGCGAAGCGCGCGCCCTCGATCACCTTGAGATACACCTCGGTGTTCTGCCGGGCGACGTCGGCCATCGTCTGGCCCTCCGGCGCCCCGTAGCCGAAGTAGCGGAACCCGTCGATGACCTGCTCGGGTGATCCGCGGCTGATCCCCAACTGCAGCCGGCCACCCGAGATCAGGTCGGCCGCACCGGAATCCTCGGCCATGTACAGCGGGTTCTCGTAACGCATGTCGATGACGCCGGTGCCGATCTCGATCCGGCTGGTCCGTGCCCCGACTGCGGCCAACAGCGGGAACGGCGAGCCGAGTTGCCGGGCGAAGTGGTGCACCCGGAAGTAGGCGCCGTCGGCGCCCAGGTCCTCGGCCGCGACGGCCAGGTCGATGGACTGCAACAGCACGTCACTGGCGGAGCGCGCCTGCGAGTGCGGCGAGTGCGACCAATGCCCGAACGACAGAAATCCGATCTTCTTCACGGTTAGTTGAACACTCAACTTTCTGATCGTATTCCGGGCTCGCAGGGCGCGCGCCGTCCGTCAATGCCAGTCGCTGATCTCCACGTCCCGCGGCGCCGGCGCCCCGGCGCCGGTCTCGATCAACGACTTCAGGCTCATCAGGAACGAACCCCACTTGGTGCTGCAATGGTGCATGAACTCACCTGGCTCCTTCCAGTCGCGGTGCGTGAACAGCACGATCGTGTAGTCGCCGTCCTGCCGGAGCTCCCAGTCGACGGTGGTGTCGAGCCACTCCGGCGGACCGTCGACCACCCGCCAGGACACCCGCCGGGCGGGCACCGCCTCGAGCACCTCCATGTCGAAGCCACCGATCGGCGGGAACCGGAACGCCAGCACCCCGCCGACGTCGGCGCGGCCGCTGGTGTCGTCGGTCCACCAGCCGGCGAGGCCGGGCACCGTGGTCAACGCCTCGTACACCCTCTCCGGGGTCGCGTCCTTGACGCCGATGCGGTGCCGGATGTCCACCATGTCGATTCCCTTCAGTCCGCGTGGTTCTGGTGGCGTTGGATCGTCTCGGCGATCCGCTTGATGCGTTGCAGCCGGGCATCCCAGGCCGACCCGACCGACGCCAGCTGCGCGATGACGTGCCCGAGCCGTTCCTCGTCCACCCGGTACTTCTTCTCCCGGCCGGCCGCGGTGGCCCGGACCAGGCCGACCCGGTCGAGCACCGCCAGATGCTTGGCCACCGCCTGCCGGCTCACCGGCAGTTGCTGCCCCAGTCCGGTCGCGGTGCCGACTCCGTCGAGCAGCAGCAGATCGAGCATCCGCCGGCGGGTCGGGTCGCCGATCGCCGACCAGAGCTCGTCGTCGACCGTCTCGACGGTCGGTGCGGTCACGGTTGCGTCACCAACGTGGCCACGTACGGGGCGAGCCGGGGCAGGAAGAAGTCCCAGCCGTGCTCGTGGTCCGCGAACTGTGCTTCCAGCGTGTCCACGTCCCACCTCATGTCGCGGAAGCCGGTCTCGGTCATCCGGAGCCTGGTACCGCCGGCCGTGGCGGTCAGCTCGAAGGTGACGAGCAACGAGTTGCCGATCTCGGCCGGCTCGCCGACCGGCTGGGTCCAGCGGAACGAGAAGAGCCGGGGCGGTTGCGCGTCGACGACCGCGAACCCCGCCACGATGTCGCCGGCGTCGCCGTCGGCGAACACGATCCGCCCGGTCGACCCGGGCGTCGGTCGGTAGTCCGCGTCGTCCGGCCACCACTGCTTGAGATGCTCCGGGCTGCTCACCACGTCGAAGACGATCTCCGGTGATGCCTCGATGAACAGCTCCCGCTCGATGGTCTCGTACGCCATGCCGGCCTCCTGCAACTAGTGGTTGCGAATGACGGTACCGAGAATCACACCGATACGCAACCATGAGTTGCATATCGATGGACCAATCTGGTCCATCACGGCATCGCGGTAGGTTCGCGGGGTGGGAACCGGGTCAACGACAGCGCGCCGAGCGATCTTTCTCGATTTCGACGGCACCTACGCCGACCACGGACTGGTCCCGGACGAGCACGTCGCCGCGGTCCGGGCGGCCCGCGCGGCCGGACACCTGGTCTTCCTGTGCACCGGCCGCCCCCGCTCGATGGTGGCGGCCGTCGTCCTGGGCGAGTTCGACGGGCTCGTCGCAGCGGCCGGCGGGTACGTCGAGATCGACGGGGTGGTGCTGACCGATCACCGGTTCCCGCGCGAACTCGGAACCCGCCTGGTGCGCCTGCTCGACGAGCACGACGTCGCCTACCTGCTCGAGGCCCCGGACGCCGTGTACGGGCCGCCGGGCGTCGATCGCCGGCTGGCCGACCTGCTGCGCCGGCACCTGCGGGCCTCGGGGCACGAAGGCCCGCGCGACATCCTCGACGCCTTGCGGATGGCGCCCGACCTGGCCGGTGTCCGGTTCGGCAAGGTCACCTGCTTCGACTCGCCGGAGCCGGTTGCCTCGCTGGCCGCGCAGGCCGGTCCGGAGATCGGTGCGCTGCCCAGCTCGATCCCGGACATGGGCGATTCGGCCGGCGAGCTGTACCTGACCTGGGTGCACAAGGCGGTCGGCATCCAGGTCGTCGTCGAACATCTCGGGCTGGCCCGAGAGCAGGTCATCGCGGTGGGCGACGGTCTGAACGATCTGGAGATGCTCCAGTACGCGGGGCTCGGCGTGGCGATCGAGGGCAGCGACCCCCGGGTGCTGGCCGCCGCCGCGCACGTCGCCGCCGGACCGCAGCAGGCCGGCCTGGCCACCGCGTTCGCCGAGCTCGGGCTCACCGGGTCGAACCCTTCGTCGGCTGACCGGCCCACCCTTGGGTCGTGACGGATCCCACCGACCGGGTCGTCGCGTGGTTGGTCGCCGCCGACCCGGCGATCCGCTGGCAGGTGCTCCGCGATCTGCTGGACGCGCCCGCCGACGACTGGGAGGCCGAACGGGCCGGCGTCGAGACGCAGGGCTGGGGTGCTCGCCTGCTGGCCCGCCAGGATCCCGACGGCCAATGGGCCGGCGGCTCGTTCATGCCCGCTGAGTTCACCCGCCAGCTCTGGGACCAGGAAGGCCAACCCTGGACGGCCACGGCCTACGCGCTGACCCAGCTCCGTGAGTTCGGCCTCGATCCGCGCGGCGATCGGGCCCGGCGCACCGTCGAACTGGTCGGCCGGCACTGCCGGTGGGACCACCACGGGCAGCCGTTCTGGACCGGTGAGGTCGAGGAGTGCATCAACGGCCGGACCGTGGCCGACGGCGCCTACTTCGGCGTCGACGTCTCCCCCATCGTGCAGCGGCTGGTCGGTGAACGGCAGCCCGACGGCGGCTGGAACTGCGAACGCGCCACCGGGTCGGTGAGGTCGTCGTTCGACACCACGATCAACGTCCTCGAGGGCTTGCTGCAGTACGAGAACGCCACCGGTGGCACTCCCGCATCCCGCGCCGCTCGTGCCGCCGGCGAGGAATACCTGCTGCAGCGCAGCCTGTTCCGGCGCTTGAGCACCGGTGAACCGGCCGACCCGGCCATGCTCGACCTGGTGTATCCACCCCGCTGGCACTACACCGTGCTGCGGGCCCTTGATTACTTCCGGGCCACCGGCGCGCCGCCCGACCCGCGGCTGGCCGAGGCGGTCGAACTGGTGCGATCCCGCCGCCGGCCGGACGGGCGGTGGTCGGCCGACCGGCGCCTGCACGGCCGGGTCTGGTTCGACCTGGATGACGGACCCGGCCAGCCGTCACCGTGGATCACCATGCAGGCGCTGCGGGTGCTGCGCTGGTGGGCGCCCTGATCCATCGGGTGGCGGGTCAAGCCGCGTTGAGAACCTCGCGCAGCCGGGCCGCGAACGCCGCCGGCTGGCCGGCATAGCCCCCGCCCTCGCCGAGGAACCCGCCGTGGTGGCTGGGGAACACGGTCAGCTCGACACCCAGCATGTCCGCCAGTGCCTGGCTCGCCCGCCAGGTCATCAGGTCGCGGGACTCGATACCCGCAGCGATCACCACCCGGGTCGAAGCGGCGGTCAGGGCGTCGACGTCGGGCCGGTAGGACGTGATCGCCGCGGCGATGCCGGACAGCAGCGGATCCGTGCGCGTGCCGTCGTCAGCGGTAGGCAGGCCGAACTCGCCCGGGTCCGGGGCCGGCCGGACCAAGAACTCGTCCGTGAACTCCCCGGGCCAGGAGGTGTACGCGATGAAGGCGGCCATGCCGGCGCCCCAGCCCTTGTCCTGGTAGGCCTGCTCGTAGAGCCGCTGGCCGGCGAACGCCGCTCGGGCATCCGGCAGGACTGCGAGCAGGGGTGGTTCGTGCGCGACCAGTACCCGCACGTCGTCGGGGTAGGCCGCGACCATGGCGAGGGCGGTGATCGCTCCCCCGCTGCTCGCGAACAGGTCGACGGGGCCGCCGATCTCGCCGACCAGCGCGTGCAGGTCGGCGGCCTGGTCCTGCGGCGTCACGTCGGTCCGGCCGTCCTTGCGAGTGGTCCGACCCTCCCCGCCGCGCGGGTCGTAGGTGACGACGGTGCGGTCGCCGAAGTGGCCGGCCAGGTCGACGAAGCCGCCCGCGTCCATCGGCTGGCCGACCAGCAGCAGCGGCGGCCGGCCGTCGACGGCCGGCAACGGGCCGCGGACGTCGTACACCACGTCGGCGTCCGGGGTGATCAGCGTGTGGGTCGTCAGGGTGGTCGTGCTGGTCGTCATCTGCGGCCTCCGGGTGCATGGGGAACGTTCACGGTGACTGACCGGTGGGCGCGTCGTGACTCATCGGTCACGCGGGTGAAGCCGTCGGTCGGCCCCCACCCGGTGACCGGGCGGCGTGCGGAGGGTCAGGACTTGCGCACCGTCCGTTCGCCCGCGCCCGGTCGCCAGATCGTGATGAACAGCGTGCCGTCGCGCATCTCGATGGACGAACCGCCGGTCAGGTCGGCCACGAAGAACGGGTCGAAGACCTGCCCGCGCAGGTCGAGGCCGATCTCCGCGTACACGTCGTCGGCAAACCGTTCGTGCAACGCCGGGTCGGGGAGGTGGCGGACCCGTCCCCACAGCTTCGCGTCCCCGTCGCCGAGCTGCGGGTCGATCGTCGCGGTGTGCAAGTTGAACCGCGGATCCCGTTGCAGGTCGGCGAATTTCGTCGTTCCAGGCATGCCCACCAGGGTCAGCTGATCCTCGAAGATCCGCGGCTCGATGGGGCTGATCCGGGGAAAACCGTCCGCGCGCAACGTGGCCAGCAGGCAGAGCTTGCCGGCCGCGGCATGCCGTCGGCGGAACACCCCGGCCACTGTCGGTGCCTCGTCGATGAACTCCCGCCACATCACCATGCCGTCAGACGGTAGCGCGGTCCGGCGGTTTCGGAGCGGACGTTCCGGGGCACTGATGGACGGATCAACGATGGCCGGGAGGACCGTGCGGCATGAACGTCAAGCTCAGGCAGGTGTGGCTGCCGTTCGGCGTTGGCGTCGTGTTCGCCGGCCTGCTCATCACCCTCGCGCTCGGGGTGCTCACGGAGGCGCTGATCCTGCTGGCGACCGTAGGAGCCTGCGTCCTGTCACTGATCCCGTTGCTGGTGGATCGCCGGATCAGGCGGTCGCCGGACAACCGGCCGGCGATCATCCCGGGCGGTTGGTGGGTTCGCCGTCAGGGAGCTTGAGACGGCTCCGCGACCACACCGCCGACACCGATCTCGTTGCCGTCGGGATCGCTGAAAGTGATCTTGCGCACGGAGTTCTCATAGGTCTCCGTCCGGTCCGGGTGGACGCCCCGCGAGACGGCCGCCGCGACGAACCGGTCGAGATCCTCGGGGAAGAAAGTGACCCGGGCGTGCCCCGCATGCTCCGGTTCGAGCTCGATGTAGATCGACCGACGCTCGGCCAGCGTCCACACGCACTCGGTCTCGTGCGCCTGGAAGGTCGCCGGGCTCCCCAGCAGCCGCTCGTACCAGTCGACCGCTCGCGCGTAGTCACTGACCGGTAGCCCGGCGAACAGCTCCAGTTCCACGGTTGCGTCCCTTCCCGATCGACAGACCCTGACCTCGACCGACCGGATCGATGAGCAGAACTCATCGGTCGGGCCCGCTCGGCGGCGGTTCACCGACCCCGGCACCGGTGACCTGCTGGCCACCGACGCCCGCCGCCGCGACTTCCTACCCGCCGCCCGCCGGTTTCCCACCGCCCGGCGACCGGATCTGCCGCACCCCCTGGTGTGGGGCGCCGGTTCGCGAAGCAGACCACGCCCTGGCGGTCAGCCCGCCCGACCGGTAACCCAACCCTGCCCCCAGCGACGATGGTGTGTCCGGCTGCCGCCGCGTACGCCAAATGCACCGTGACCTGAGTGTTCTCGAACCTCCCACACCGATCCGGTCACTAGAGTCGGCGAGATGTTGATCCGGCCGTTCGAACCTGCCGACACCGAACCGGTGGTCGCCTTGTGGGAGCGGTGCGGGCTGACCCGTCCCTGGAACGACCCGCGCAAGGACATCCAGCGCAAGCTCACCGTGCAACCGGACCTGTTCCTGGTCGGCGTGCGGGACATGACCGTCATCGCGACGGTGATGGCCGGCTACGACGGACACCGGGGCTGGGTGAACTACCTGGCCGTCGATCCGGATCAGCGGGACCAGGGTCTGGCCCGCCGACTGATGAGTGTGGTCGAACTTCGGCTGGTCGCGCTCGGCTGCCCCAAGATCTCGCTCCAGGTTCGGGTCGGCAATGCCGACGCGTTGGCGTTCTACGCCGCCATTGGGTATGAATCGGACAACACGCTCGTGCTGGGCAAGCGGCTGACCACCGATGAACGGCCGGACGGGTGATGGTCAGATGTCGCACAACGGCCGGCTGGACGACCGAGTCGTGCTGGTGCCCTCCCCACCAGCCGATGAGATGCAGCGACGACGGCCGTGGTCGACCATGGACACGTGGCCGACTGGGACGGTGCCGGATACGAGCAGATCAGCGGGCTCCAACGTCATCTCGCGCGGGAGGCATTGCGCGGGGTGGAGTTCCGGGGCGGTGAGCGGGTGCTGGACGTCGGTTGCGGCGACGGGTATATCACCAGGCTCATCGCCCACCACCTGCCTGGTGGTTCCGTCGTCGGGGTGGATGCCTCCCCCCGGATGATCGAGGTCGCGCGGTCGCAACCGGACCCGCCCGGGTCCGACGTGCGCTTTCTCGTCGCCGACGCCCGCGCGCTGCCCTTCATCGGCGAATTCGACACCGCGGTGTCGTTCAATGCGCTGCATTGGGTGTCCGATCAGGTGGGCGCCCTGACCTCGATCGCCCGGAGCCTGCGCCAGAACGGCCGGGTGATCGTCCAGCAGGTCTGCGCCGGCCCACGGGGCAGCCTGGAACAGACGGCCATGCGGGTCTGCGGCGAAGCGCGCTGGGCACCCGCCTTCGCCGGCTTCGCCGCGCCGTTCGTCCACCTCGATCCGGTCGGGTACGGGGCCGTCGCCGAACGGGCCGGGCTGCACGTCACCCACCAGCAGGTCGCCGATCTGAGCTGGGATTTCGGCTCCCGCGGGGCCTTCACCGACTGGTGCACCGTCGGTTTCGCCGATTGGACCGCTCGGTTGCCGCGCGGGGAAGTCGCAGCGTGGGTCGACGATGTGGTCGAGGCGTACCAGACGGAGGTGGGTGAACCCGGGTTCTTCCGCTTTTATCAGTTTCGAGCCCGAATGGAGCGAAGCGACGACCGACCCAGATGACCGGTGAGCGAACCCGGGCGGCCTCAGCCGGAGGCGCGCTTGTACGGGTCGGGCGGGAACCACCCGTGGGCGACGATCCGATCCGACCACTCGTTCAGCGTGGCGGCAAGGGTGGGCAGTTCTGCGCCCAGCGCGTCCACCACCGGCCGAACCAGATCCTCGGTGGTCTGCTCGATGCCGTCCCGCAGCGCAGCGCCGTCGGCGGTCAACCCGCCGTCGCCGAGCAGCCCACGGGTTTGCAGGCGCGCCACGGCCGCGGCCATCGCATCGGCCGACCAACCCCGGGTCGCCGTGTACGACAGCGGGTCCCAGCCCACGCCGAGCTCGGTGAGCAGGTTGGCCTCCAGCCCGTCGAGTCCGGCCACCACGTAGGCGGCGACGTGCCCGTCGCCGCGGTACTCGCGCAGGACCGAGCATGCGTGCCAGAGCTGGCCGAGCGGTTCGTCCGGCCAGTCGAGCGCCAGCAGCCCGGCGGCAAGCGGCCGCCCGGCCACTGTCGGGATGGACTCCGCGGCCCGGCGCAAGGAGCCGGTCACCTTGCCCAGCTCGTCGGGCTCGCCGAGGACCTCCCGCAGCGCGGCGACCGCCCCGGATTCCTTCGCCGTCCGGATGTCGGCCAGCGTGCAGGTGGCCCGGCCACTGTCGTACAACCCGGCGATCAGCCCCGGCTCGAACCCGCCGAACGCTGCGGCGACGACGGTGCCCTCGGGCTGCCCGAGCACGCACGCCCGGCCCCATACGTAGCCCTCCAGGAAGTCCAGCCCGCGGCTCTCGTAGGCTCGGTAGGCCGGTTCGCTCCAGAAACAGATCATCGCGATCGGCTCGACCGCGTCCCGCAGCCGCCGCCCGGGCGCGTGCGTCCAACGTTCGGACCCGGCAGGCGGGTCGTCGGACGCACGGGGCTGGAAGAAGGCAACGCGGGCCTCGGCGTAGTCCATGCGGGGCATTGTCCGACGACATCAGCGCACCGGACACTCGACATCGAACCCAGGGAAGAAGGACGACCATGACCGAACTGCCGGCGCGGGTCGATATCCGTGAGGTCGGCCCGCGGGACGGCCTGCAGATCGAGGCACCGATCGGCACCGACGACAAGCTCCGGCTGATCCGGGCGCTCGTCGCGACCGGGGTGCGCCGGATCGAGGCGACCGCGTTCGTCTCACCCCGGGCGGTGCCGGCCATGGCCGACGCCGAACTGGTGGCGCAGTACGTGCAGTCGGTTCCGGGCGTCGAGTGGTCGGGGCTGGTGGCGTCACCCAACGGGGCGAAGCGAGCGATCGCGACCGGCCTGCGAACCATCGAATACGTCGTGTCCGCATCCGACGGGCACAGCCGGGCGAACGCCCGGCGGTCCACCCAGGAGGCGGTCGATGCCGTCGCCGACGTCGCCGCACTCGTGCACGACGCCGGCGGCCGGCTCGAGGTGATCATCGCGGTGAGTTGGGACTGCCCGTTCGACGGGCCGACCGACCCGGACCGGACCGCGTCCATCGCGGCCCGGGCACTGGAGCTGGGTGCGGACCGCCTGTGCTTCGGCGACACCATCGGAACCACCACCCCGGTGCGCGTCTGGCGGTTGTTCGACGCGGTCCGGGCGGCGATCGGCGGGGGGCCCGGGGTCGATCCGGTCCCGCTCGGCGCGCACTTCCACAACACCCGGGGGACGGGCATCGCCAGCGCATTCGCTGCGGTACAGGCCGGAGTGACCCAGCTGGACGCCTCGGTCGGCGGACTCGGCGGCTGCCCCTTCGCCCCGGGGGCCAGCGGCAACATCGCCACCGAGGAACTGGTCTACCTCCTGGACGACGCGGGCATCACCACCGGCGTCGACCTGAACAGGGTTCTCGAGGCGTCCGCCATCGCCGCCGAGCTGGTCGGACACCCGTTGGAGAGCAACCTGTTCCGGGCCGGCGGCCGCAACCGGCCGCGGGGCGCTCCCGCGTCCACCTGAGCCGACCGCGGTCCGCGGCGCATGCTGGAAGCCGCGTTCGGCTCGGCGTGACCGCGCCCCATCGGTCCGCCGGTCGGTAGCGTGTGGCCATGCCGACGGTGTGGCTCGTGATGGCGACGGTGCTGGTGGTCGGCACCATGCTCGGCGGCCTGTGGTGGGTGGCCCGGCGGGCCAAGGGCAGGGCCGTATCCGGCGCGGTGAGCGGGCCGTTCGAGGAGATATGGCACCCGGCCGCGCATCGCGCCCGGGTGGAGATCCAGGTCCAGGACGAGCGCGTAGTGCCGAACCCGCAGCCCGGCGACCCGCCGGTGTGATCGAGCGACCCGGTCGAGCCCGTACCCTCGGCGGGTCGGGAGGGTCGATGCTGCGCATTCCGGGGATGCCCGCGCTGGTCGCGATGTCCTTGCTGGGCTTCTCCTCGTTCTTCCTGACGTTGTCCTCGCTTCCGGTGTATGCGGTCGGCCAGGGCGTCCCGGAGGCGCTGGCCGGACTGGTCACCACGGTCATGCTGGTCGCCACGGTCTGCTGCCAGTTGCTGGTGCCGACCGCGGTCCGCCGGATCGGGCAGCCGGCCACGTTGGCGGTGGGGCTGACTGCGCTCGGCGCCCCCACTCCCTTGTTGCTGCTGCGGGACGAACTCTGGTGGCTGCTGCTCGTGTCCGCGGTCCGGGGTCTGGGGTTCGCCATCCTGACCGTGCTCACCCCGCTCGTCGCGACCCAGATCGCGCCGCCGGGCAGTCACGGTCGGGCGATCGGGTTGTACGGGTTGGCCGTCGCCGTCCCCAACATCTTCGCGGTCCCGGCCGCGGTGGCGCTGACCGAAGGCGGACACTTTCCGGTCGTCGCCGTGCTCGGCGCCGTCCCGCTGTTGGCGGTTCCCCTCGTCGGCCGGTTCCCGAAGCCGCCGCCGCGTGGCGATCGGCCCCATGGCACCGCCCCGCTCCCCGTGCTGTCCCTGGTCGGTGTGCTCGCCCTGCTGTTGGCGGTGACCCTGTCCGGCGGTGGCATCTTCGCCATCGTCCCGGTCCAGCTCGCCGGCTCGGGGTCCGCGGTCACCTGGGCCCTGCTGATGCTGGGGGTGACCTCGGCCCTGGCCCGGTGGCGGGCCGGCAGCCTGGCCGATCGCGCCGGTCCGGCCCGCCTGCTGCCTTCCGTGGCGGCGATCGGCGTGGTTGGCCTGGGCCTGCTCGCCTGGGGCGCTGCCGGTCCCGGCAGCTGGTCCGGGGTACTCGTCGTGCTCGGTGCGGCGGTCTTCGGGATCGCCTACGGCGGGGTGCAGAACCTGACCCTGTTGCTGAGTTTCGATCTCGGCGGTCCGGACCGCCGGGCCGGCGCGAGTGCCGCGTGGAACGCCACCTACGACGCCGGCACCGCCGTCGGTGCCCTGCTCATCGGGGCGGTCGCCGCGGGTTCGAACCTCACCGTGGCGCTCGTCGGGTGCGCGCTGCTCGTCGTCGCGTCCGCGGTGGCCGCGGTGGTCGCGGCCCACGGGATGGGCCCGGGCGGACGGTAGCGTCGGGGCCCGCCGCCGCACCCGATGAGAGCCGGCTCACCGGTCGGCCGTTCGTGGAAATCGGGTGAAAACCGGCGGTTTTCGGCCTACGGTGGAGGCAGCGAAGGGCCGCGAGGGGGTGGCTGACATGCCGGTGACGCGTCACGTGGCGTGGTGGAACCTGGAAAACCTGTTCGACGAGGAGAACTCGCCGTTCCGCACGGACAAGGTCAAGCGCACCCTCGGGGACAGCCTGAAGGGCTGGACGCCGGTGCTGCGCGATCTGAAGATCAAGCAGCTGGCATCGGTGATCGCCCAGATGGGCGGCGGGGCGGGTCCCGACCTGCTCGGGGTCTGCGAGGTCGAGAACCGGCGCGTGCTCGACCTCCTGGTCGCCCAACTCGGTGTCCTGCTACCGGACCGGGTGTATGCGATCGTGCACGCCGACACCGACGACGCCCGCGGCATCGACGTCGCCTTCCTGTACGACCCGCGACAGTTCGAGGCCCCCGAGGACGAGGTCTTTTTCCACGTGGTGATGCGCCGCAACGCCACCCGGGAGATCGTCCAGGTCAACTTCCGGACCCGGCCGGCCGGCCGGACCTGGGCGGTGTTCGGCAACCACTGGCCCTCCCGCAGCGGCGGCGCGGCCGAGTCCGCCGGGTTCCGGGACATCGCCGGCGAGACCCTGGCCTACTTCCACCAGCGCGTCCTCGAGGTGCACGGTCCGGCCACGCCGGTTCTGGTGATGGGCGACTTCAACGACGAACCCTTCGACGCCTCGCTGGTGATCCACGCGTTGAGCACCCGGCAACGGCAGCGCGTGCTCCTGGCCGACACCCCACGCCTGTGGAACCTGATGTGGCCCATCATGGGCATCGCCGACGGCAGCTTCTACTACGACAACCAGCCCAACATGCTGGACCAATTCCTGGTCAACAAGCAGATGGTCGTCGAACAGGCGGTGATCCGGGCCGAGCCGGCCACCGCGGCGATCCTGCGTTTCCCGGGAACGGTCGCTCCGGGCGACTACGCCAAGCCGCGGCCGTTCGGCGGCATGGGTGACCCGGTCGACCCCCACGGCTTCTCCGATCACTTCCCGGTCGCGATGCGGGTCACCGAGGCCGATTGATCCGGTGCAGCTTGACGTCCCGCAGCGCGCCGTCGGCGATCCGGGCGGTCAGGTACGTGCAGTGCGGCTGTCTCCGGCGGTCGGTCGGCGAACCGGGGTTGAGCAGTCGAAGTCCGTTCGGCGACACCGTGTCCCACGGAATGTGGCTGTGCCCGAAGACGAGCACGTCGGCGTCCGGATAGGCCGCGTCGGCCCGCCGCTCCCGGCCGTCCCGACCCCCGGTTTCGTGCACGACAGCGAAGCGCAGGCCGCCGATCGTCGCCCGGGCGACCTCGGGCAATCGTGAGCGAAGCCCGAGGCCGTCATTGTTGCCCCATACCGCGACCAACCGGGCCGACCGCGCCTCGAACTCGTCGAGCAGCTCCTCGGTGACCCAGTCCCCGGCGTGGACGACCACATCGGCCGCGTCGACCGCTGCCCAGACCGGCGCAGGCAGGACGCGGGCCCGCGTGGGCACGTGCGTGTCGGCGACGGCGACGAGCGTCAGGCCCGGTCTGAGGCGCCCGCCGTCGGCCGAAGGTGTGCTGGCTGCCATGGTCGAGATCTTCGCACCGCCGTCCGCGGCCGGATCCTTCACGACCACCGATACGGGGCGGCGACGCCCCTGATCCGCGTCGCCCGACATCAAGAAGGGTGGTGTCCGCCCGGCGGACGACCCCAGCTGGCGCTGCGCAACGACCAGCAACTCGTTGCGAACCGTCTGCGACGGCGCCTCGGCGATCGCCTTGTTGATCAGGCGGCGCGACCTGCGCTCCGCGAACCGTTCCGTCATCGACCTGCGACTCTTCATCATTGCTCAGCGCTCCTTCGTACGCGTCGTCTTCGTTCGTTCAAGACACCAGTAATGACGCCGTCATACCCACGAAGGATGCCCGAAACAGATGTGAACTCACTCACCCCCCTTGACCGTTTCCGGGGTTTCATGCTGACCGGGCGAGCACGTGGAACCCGACCCACCACCAGAGCAGCAGGGCCAGCACCCGGCCGGCCCGTCGGCGGGTCGCCGCGTCCACCAGCTCGGTGAACGGAGCGACCGCCGAGGGCCGGTGATGCGACAGCAGGACCAGCGCGGTCAGCGCCAGCCCGACGACGGCGTACCCGGCGAGGAAGACCGAGCGGGTGGTCATGGGGCGGTCCGGGCCCGGCGCACGATCCAGGCGCCCGCGGCGAACCAGAGCAGGTAGCCGCCGAACCGGAACCACCACTGGGTGCCCGCGAGCGGGCTGATGATCGAGCTGATGGTGGGGTTGTCGGCCCGCGGTGACCGGACCAACGCGACGAGCTCCCAGACGATGCCCGCGACCACCACGATCACCCACGGTGCGACCCGGCGCAGTCGCGGCGTCGGGCCTGCCGGCCGCAGGGGCAGGCGGAGGGCGGCCCACCCGGCGACGGCCAGCGGCGGCAGCGTGGCCAGCATGGCCGGCCAGGTCAGCGGGGTGAACAGCGCCGCCACCGCGGCGTAGCCCACCGCCACCGCTGACGTTCCCACCACCGTCCGAGGCACCGGCCGAGCGTACGGGCGACCGGTTCACGATCGCGGCCGACCCGCGACCGTTCCGGTGCCGAATCCGATCCGACGATACCGAGGCCGACTCGCATCCGCCGCCGGCCAGAAAGCCGGAACGAGCGCTGTCGGAGGCGATGAGTACCGTCCTCCCCGGCGGTCAATCCTGGACCGCACCACCACGTCCACGGAGGGATTCGCTGATGTCCACCACCCTGAACCCGTACCTGAACTGGCGCTCCTCGGCCCGGGAGGCGATGGAGTTCTACCACTCGGTGTTCGGCGGGGAGCTGACGGTCAGCACCTTCAAGGAGTTCGGCATGCCGGTCGAGCCCGCCGAGGCCGAGCTGATCATGCACAGCCAGCTCGTCACTCCCGACCTGACCCTGATGGGCGCCGACACGCCGAGCCACATGCCGCTGGCGGAGAACCCGAACGGCAGCGTCTCGTTGTCCGGCGGGGCCGAGGACGAGGCGCAGCTGCGCGGGTTCTGGGACGGCCTGGCCGCCGGTGGCACGGTGACGGTGCCGCTGGAAAAGGCGCCCTGGGGCGACTACTTCGGCATGCTGGTGGACAGGTTCGGGGTGAACTGGCTGGTGAACATCGCCGGGTCAGCGTCGTCGTCGGCGGATTGAGCGGGCCGGGGTTCGTCGGGGGTGACGGTGCCGCGCCATGCGGCACCGTCGTCGCCGTGCCGCGTCCGGCGTCCGCCCGCGGTGACCGCCGGTGGTCAGGCCGGCCCGGCCGTCCTAGAGTTCGTCGATGGCCCTGGACGATTTCCCCCGGTATCCGCTGACCTTCGGTCCCAGCCCGGTGCACCGGCTCGACCGGCTGTCCGACCACCTCGGCGGCGCCTCGATCTGGGCCAAACGAGAGGACGTCAACTCGGGGCTGGCGTTCGGGGGCAACAAGACCCGCAAGCTTGAATATCTCGTGCCCGACGCCTTGGCGCAGGGGGCGGACACCCTGGTCTCCATCGGTGGTGTCCAGTCCAATCACACCCGGCAGGTGGCTGCCGTCGCGGCCAAGCTCGGCCTCAAGGCCGTGCTCGTGCAGGAGAAGTGGGTGGACTGGGACGACCCGGTGAACGACAAGGTCGGCAACATCCTGCTGTCCCGGATCATGGGCGCGGACGTGCGGCTGGATCCGAGCGGCTTCGGCATCGAGTTCAAGGACAGCTGGGAGCGCGCGCTGGACGACGTGCGTCGATCCGGCGGCGTGCCCTACGCGATTCCGGCCGGCGCGTCGGACCACCCGTTGGGCGGCCTCGGCTTCGCGAACTGGGCCCGCGAGGTCCAGCGGCAGGAGGAAGAGCTCGGCGTCTTCTTCGACACGATCATCGTCTGCAGCGTCACCGGATCCACCCATGCCGGGATGATCGCCGGGTTCGCAGACCAGGACCGGCCGCGCCGGGTGCTCGGCATCGACGCCTCGGCAAAGATCGAGGACACCAGGGCGCAGGTCGCCCGGATCGCCCGGCAGACCGCGGAGGCGATCGGTCTCGGCCGGGATCTGCGGGACGACGAGATCACCGTGCTCGACGGATGGGCCGGCGACCTGTATGGCATTCCGGTGCAGTCCACCATCGACGCGATCACCCTGACCGGCCGGCTGGAAGGCATGATCATCGACCCGGTCTACGAGGGAAAGTCGATGGCCGGGCTGATCGACCTGGTGCGTCAGGGCGAGATCGGCCCGGAGTCGACCGTGCTCTATGCGCATCTCGGCGGGCAGCCGGCGCTGAACGCCTACTCCGGCATCTTCGGGTGAATGCCGTCCCGGGCGGTCCCTTCCCGACCCTGTGGCAGACCGTGCTGGACTGCCCGGACGCCCGGGTGCTGGCCGAGTTCTACCGGGAGCTCTTCGGGCTCCGGTACCGGGACGGCGACGAGCCCTCGGCCGGCCCGGATCCCGACTGGCTGGTGCTGATCCACCCCGACGGTTCTCGGGCCCTGGCGTTCCAGCAGATCCCCGACTACCTGCGCCCGACCTGGCCGGGCGGGCCACGACCGCAGATGGCGCACCTGGACACCGTCGTGCCGACCGTGCAGGAACTGCACCGGCACCGGGACCGGGCCGTCGGGCTCGGCGCGACGGTCCTGCGCGACCGGTCGGACGACCAGGCCGAGCCGCTGTTCGTGCTGGCCGACCCGGCCGGTCACCCGTTCTGCGTGTTCGTCGCCGCCGTCGGCTGATCTTTGCTCGCCGTGGCGGTCGCCGGCGGTGTCGCCGTGGATGGCGGTGGTGCCGCCGGCGGGGCCAACAGCCGGCGCCGGTAGGCGGCGGGGCTGTGCCCGTACTCGCGGGAGAATGCCGCGCTCAGCGCGAAGCCCGAGGAGTAGCCGACGCGGGCGGCGACCGCGTCCAGGGTCCGTGCCGGATCGGCCAGCAGGTCGCGGGCCAGCGCGAGTCGCCACCGAGCGAGGTAGCGAAGAGGTGGTTGCCCGACCAGCCGATTGAACCGCTCGGCCAGGGTGGCTCGGGAGACCGCGCCCAGTCTCGCGAGATCGGCGACGGTCCAACCCGTCTCGGGTTGGCGGTGCATCGCGTCGAGCGCGGCTGTGACGGCCGGGTCGGCGATGCCGGCGAGCCACGGCGCCTGGGCCGGCGGATGGTCGGCGGCCCAGGCCCGGATCGCCGCGATTGCGACGATGTCGATCAGCCGGTCGAGCACGACGCTCTGCCCCAACCCGTCCCGGCCCAGTTCCCGGTGCAGGTGCGTGACCAGCTCGGTGTCGATCCGCCCGGCCGGCACGAACGCCAGATCCGGCAGCACGTCGGTGACGAACCGGCCGACGCTGCCGGTGTCGGGGTAGCTGGCGACGATCACCGTGTCGGGCCCGGCCGGGTCGTTGCCCCAATGCCGCAGCCCGTGCGCATACGTGACGTGCAGCGGCCGGCCATCCGGCGTGATGCAGCGTTGCCCCGGTTCGATCCGGGCAATTGCCGGGCTGCCGGCATCGTCACCCACCCGGTACGGGTCGGGCCCGCGGACGAGGGCGACGTCGCCCGGGTGCAGGTCGTGGCCGGCGTCGCGCGCCCGGATCCGGCACCGCCCGCCCGTCACGATCATCAGCGTCAGCGCGGATTCATCGGCGATGTGCACCGCCCACGGGGCTCGCATGGTCATCAGCAGCGCGAACGCCCGCTCGGCGCGGGGGTGGGCGAACAGCTGCGACAGCGGATCCATGGCCATCACACTAGACGCTGACGTATGGAGTCGGGAGTCTGCATCATTTGTCGTCTGGAGCGGTTGCGATGAGATGAAGGCATGACCGAATCAACCGTTCTTGTCACCGCCGCCACCGGCCGCAGCGGCCGCCGGGTTGCCCACCTGCTGCGCACCCGCGGTGTGCCCAGCCGGCCAGCCTGGAGATCCGCGCCGCGGCCCTTCGACTGGCACGACCGGACCACCTGGCCGGCCGTCCTGGACGGCTGCTCGGCCGCCTACCTGTGCTACTCGCCGGACCTTGCCCTCCCCGGGGCCGACGCCGTCATCGCGGAGTTCACCGCCGCCGCCGTCGAACACGGGCTGCACCGCCTGGTGCTGCTGTCGGGTCGCGGCGAAGCCGGTGCCCGCGCCTGCGAGCGGATCGTGCTGGACGCTCCAGTGGCCTCGACCGTGGTGCGCTGCGCCTGGTTCCAGGAGAACTTCAGCGAGCACTTCCTGCGGGCCGGGGTGCTGGCCGGACGGATCGCGATGCCGGCCGGCGCGGTCACCGAACCCTTCGTCGGCCTCGACGACGTCGCCGAGATCGCCGTCCGGGCGCTGACCACCGACGGCTTCGACGGTCAGGTCCTGGAGCTGACCGGGCCGGAGTCGATCGGCTTCGCGCGGGTGGCGCAGATCCTGTCGGCCACGCTGGACCGCGAGATCGTCTACCGGCCAGTGGATGTGGCGGCGTTCGTGGACGAGGCGGTGACCGCCGGGATGGAGCGGGCCGATGCCGAAGGGCTGGGCGAGCTGTTCGGCGACGTTCTCGACGGTCGCAATGCGGCGACCACCGATACCGTCGAACGGGTGCTCGGCCGGCCGCCGACGACGTTCGAGCTGTTCGCCCGGCGGGCCGCGGCCGGGGGCGCCTGGGCCCTCGCCGGTGCGGTCCGTTGAGCCGGCCATGAATCCGGCGTCGACGACCGCGGTCACGGCGGTGGCCGCGGTCGCCACCGGCCTGACCGCCGGCGTCTACCTGGCCTTCTCCGTGCTGGTGATGCCGGCCCTGGTGGCCGCTCCGCCGCGGCCGGCGTTGGCCGCGATGCAACGGATCAACCAGCTCGCCCAACAGCCGTTGTTCGGCCTGGTGTTCTTCGCCGCGGCCATCGGCTCGGGGTGGGTGCTGGCGGCACCGTGGCTGACCGGCGCGGACCGGTCGCCGGGGCCGACGGTGGGGGCGGTGCTGTCGCTGGCCGCGTTCGCCGTCACCGTCGTGGTCAACGTGCCGCGGAACCGGCGAATGGCCGTTCTGGACGCTTCGTCGCCGGCGGACCTGCGGACGTGGCCGACGATTGCCGGGCAATGGCGGTGGGGCAACCACCTGCGCGCCGGCTGCGCCGCGCTCGGGCTGGTGGCGTTCCTGATCTGAGTCAGATGGTGGCCGACAGATCGTCGATGAAATGCGACCAGGCATCGACGTTGTGAATGGCGTCCGGGACCGGGCACTTCTCGGTCTTGTCGGCCCCCTCGCTGCAGTACATCTCCATCCACGGTTTCTCGGCGTTCGCGTCCAGCTTGGCCAGGTGCGCCGCCTCGTGGATCAGCATCCGCACCGTGCCGGCCACCGGATGCAGCTCGGGGTTGAAGAACCGGGGGCAGAGCACCATCATCGTCCGCGCCTCGTCGACGTGGGCGACCGCACCGCCGTTGCAGTGTTCGTCCTGGCAGGTGCCGGCGTTGATCGGGGCCTGGGCCAATGCCTGTTCGACCGAGCGGATGGACCGCACCAGCGCCCGGCGGGTCTGACCGCTCACCCGGATGGTCACCCCGAAGTAGTCCCTGGCGATGCGGACCACCGACGACTCGTTCCCGGGCATGTCCACCGCGACCGCCGCGTTCGAGCACACCCGGACCGCCGCCTGCCGGACGACGCGCAGGATCTGCGCCTGCGCCGGGGTGACGGCCGTCTGCGCCCGGGCGGCGTCCACTGCCTCGCCCACGCAGAAGTCCTTCTTGGCGCGCTGCCGGTCGATGTCGCGCATCAGGTGCCGGACGGCGGCGTTGCCCGCCGTGCGCTGCAGTGCCAACAGCCGGGCGGGCGTCGCACCGGTGCCCGGCAGACCGTCCGTCACGCGCCGGAGCGGAACCGGGGCCGGCGGCCGGACGGCGGGCCGGGCCGGCCCGTTCGACCGGGCGGTCGTGGTGCTTCTCACCGCATCTCCCTCCCGGGGCGCCTCGCCCGCTCGGCGGCCCCGGAGCGGTCCGGGCGATGAGCGTTCTCGTTGTTCGCTCGACAAGCGTCGCTCACCGGGTTCACGGTCCGGTCGCTCACCGCCGGCGCCAAGGACCGATCGGGCAGCCCATCGGGCCGGCCCGGCTGCCCGGACGGGCGGCTGCGTCCGTCACCGACGGGCGGCATCGGTCGGCGGTGGTGGGGCCGGGGCCCCGTTGGCGGCGCCGTCCGGCGCCCGGCTCGGCGGTGCCGTCGCCGCCGGCGCTGGTTCGGCCGACGGGGAGGCGGCGATCGCCGCGCGGTCCGGGGCGGCGGGCGGTTCCTCGTCCGCCCGGTACTCGTCCAGTTCCTGCTGCCGCTCCTCGATCCGCTTCTTCACCCGGCCAAGTCCGGGCACGGAACCGATCAGCTCGTTGAGTTCCTTCGAGACGTCCAGCAGGTCGCGCAGATCCGGCGCCACCGTGGCCAGGGTGTCCAGCACCGGCAGGATGTCGCGGTCCAGCTTGCCGACGATCGACGGCAGCATGTCGACCAGGGCCACCACCGCGTCGATCTCCTCCTGGCTCGTGGTGCTGGCCAGGCGGGCCGCGACCGGCTCCAACAGCTTCAGGATCGGTTCGTAGGCGAGCACGATCGGCTCCAGCCGGCCGGTCAGGGCGGCGGCATCGTCCACGACCACGCCCGTCCGGTCGACCAGTGCGGCGGCGTTGCGGCGGACGTCGTCCACACCCGCCTGGATCTCGCCGACGCGGTCAAGGATCACCTTGACCCGGACCTGGATCGCCTCGACCTCGCCGACCACCCGTTGTACCCGCCCCAGCAGTGCCTCGACGTCACCGACGATCACCACCAGCCGCGGCACCAGGCCGACCGCGGTCTGCACCGCGTCGAAGGTCTGACCGGCCAGCCGGATGACGTCGCCAGGTCCGGGGATGCGCATGTCGACTCCGTCCGACGGTGCGCCGACGCGGCGGTGCGTCGGCGCTCCCGACTGTACGGACCCGAGCGGTCGGATCGTCGGCCCGACCGCGCCGACCGTCACGGCCCGAGCCGTGCGCACACTGAAAGGTATGACCCGAACCGACCCGTCGACGACCTACCCACCTGCGGCCGCCCGGACGGACGATGTCGCACCCGTCCCCCGCCGGATCCGCGGGAGGCTGGGTGGGCGAACGATCTTCGACACCGTCCGCGCCCGATATGTCTGGGAATGGTCGCACTATCCGCAGTACTACATCCCCCGCGCCGACGTCGATCCGGACATCCTGATCGACGAGCGGGTACGGCACAAGGGCCGGCGCGGCACGGTTCAGGTGCACGGACTCCAGGCTGGCTCCGAGCATCGAACCGGGGCCGCTCAGGTCGTCGTCGATTCGCCCCTGGCGGGCATCACCGGCACCGTCCGGTTCGATTGGGGCGCGTTGGACGCCTGGTACGAGGAGGACGAGGAGGTGTTCGTCCACCCGCGGAATCCGTACGTCCGAGTGGATGCCGTTCGCTCGTCCCGGCACGTCCAGGTTCGGCTGGGCGAGACGTTGTTGGCCGATTCCCACTCCCCCGTGCTGGTCTTCGAGACCGGCCTCCCGACCCGGTACTACCTGCCCGCGTCGGATCTGCGGCACGATCTGCTGATCCGGTCGACCGGAACCGAGACCGCTTGCCCGTACAAGGGAACGACGTCCTACTACCTGTCGGCTCGGCGGTCCGACGGGACGGCCGGTGACGTCCTGCCCGACGTCGCTTGGTGCTACTCGTTCCCGACCGCCGCGGTGGCGCCGATCGCCGGCCTGGTCGCGTTCTATCCGGACAAGGTCGACGTGCTGGTGGACGGTCAGAAAGTGTAGGTCCGGCCCACCACGGTCATCTCCGACGTGTGCGAACCGGCGATGCCCACCCCCGGTGGCCGTGGGGTGAAACCGGGCAGCCCGTCGAGCCCGTCCGCGCCGTCCAGCACCCGGAGGTGCACCGGGTCGGTCGTGCCCAGTTCCAGGGTGACCTCGACCCCGGTGGGCGGCGGAGCGTGGAACACCACCGACAGACCGTCGGCGAGTTCGTCGGCCGGCACCGCCCGGCCCGCGAACGTCGCCCCGATCACCGGGGCGTCGGCCAGGCCGAGGTAGATGAGCCGGGCCGGCCGTTGCGGGGTGACCGTCAGCGTCAGGGTGCGGGTGTCCCCGCTGGTCGTGTCGTCGACGACGGTGACCCGCGGCGCCGGGAGATCGGCCGGCGCCGCGGGACCGACCGTCACCGCCCCGTGGATCAGGCCGAACGTGTCGGCCGGGGTGCCGGGCTCGGTCACGTAGCGGCTGACCCACTCCCCCGGGTGCGCGTCGGTGCTGACCCAGCGGGCCTGCCCGCTGTCGCCGTCCAAGACGTAGGCCAGCTCCGCCGGATCCGGGTGGTCGGCGTCGAAATGGTCGACCCGCAGCCCGATCCCGGTGAACACCAGGGCGGCGGCCGCTGCGACCACGGCCGGGACGGCGGCCCAGAGCCGGTGCCGCTGCGACTCCGGCGCCGGCTGTGCGGTCCGCCCGGTCGGGGTCGATCCGGGTGTGGACAGCCGCGCGGAAGACGTCGCCGACTCCGGTCCCACCGGTCCCATCTCCGGCGAGTTGATCCGCGCCGGCGTCGATGATCCGCGCGGCCGGGGCGGGTAGAGCAGGTCGAGGACGGGGAGCAGGGCCAGGCCGAGCAGGACCGCGAACAGCGCGGCGGCGCCGCCGGTGGCCAGGCCCAGGGCCGGGAAGAACAGGTAGACCGTGGGCGCCAGAATGGCGACCGCGACCACGCCGGCCAGCAGGCCGGCGACCACCCGGGTCCAGAATCCGGGCCGGGCCAGCGTCACCACCACCCCGAGCGCCCCGGTCAGCGCGGGCAGCGTCGCCAGGTACGCGCCACCCGGCACGACGGCGGCCAGGACCAGGCCCAGTGTCGCCAGCAGGCCCAGCGCGCCGATGATCAGCGGCCATGGCCCGACCCGGCGGCGAAGCAGGCCGAACCAGGCCAGCACGACCAGCGCCACGAGGGCGACGACGGCGGCCCGGAACCAGCCCGGCCACCATGGGTCGAGCAGGTTGGCGTATCCCGGCCGCAGCAGCACCAGCAGCGCCCAGAACCCCTGCGCCACCAGTGGCGCGGCCAGCAGCGGGACGACGGCGAGGCCCAGCCCGCCGAGCAGGCGCAGCCCCCCGGTGATGCCCCGGCGCACCGCCAGCCCGCCCGCCGCCGCCACCGCGAGTACCGCGGCGACCGCCAGCGGCCAGATCAGCCATCCCGGATACCGGACCAGGCCGCCGAGCATCGGGAAGTAGGTCGCGTCGCCCGCGGCCGGGACCGACAGGGCGGCGAGGTCCGCGGTTGCCAGCGCGCGGGTGAGCGCCAGCGCGTTGTCGCCCTCGTGCTGCAGGCTGGCCCGGTCCATGGACTGCGGGGTGTCCTCGGGGGCGTGGTACACGCCGGACCCGTCGATGTACGCGGAGTTCAGCCCGGTGAACCGGCCGGCGTCCAGGAACGGGGTGAAGTCGGTGTTGTTCGGCAGGATGCGATACACCTCGACGGCCAGGCTGGTGGCGACCGGCTTCTCGACCGCCGACCCGTACACCGAGACCAGATCGGCGTTGCCCGGACTCGTCTCGAACATCACCGACGGCCCGGTCGAGCCACGGGATTCGACGTTGAGCACCACGGCCCGGCCGGCCCCCAGCGGGTCGTTCGACACGAAGGACTCGGCGCCGCACAGGCACGCCTCCTCCGCGTCGGTGAACAGCAGGATGACGTCATTGATGGGTGGGGGTTCGGCGCTGAGCACGCGAGCGATCTCCAGCAGCGTGGACACCCCGGCGCCGTCGTCGTTGCCGCCGTGCGAGACCTGTACCGAGTCGTAGTGCGCCATCAGGATCAGCGTGCCGACGGGGGCGCGGCCTGGGATCCGGACGACCACGTTGCGGGTGTCGGCCATGCCGTACTGGCCGCCGAGCTCGCTCGTCCCGCCGATCCCGGCCCGCACCTGCGGGTCCAGCCCGAGCCCGGTCAGGGTGTCGACGATGTAGTCCCGCACCTCGGTGGCCGCGGCCGACCCGGCCGGATGCTCGCGCAGGCCGATCCGCTGCACATGGACGAACGCGCGGTCGGCACTGAACTCGTCGGCCGGCGCGTCCGCCGCTCGCGGTGCGGGCGGGGTGACCACGAGGATGCACATCACCCCGAGAACGGCCAGTGCCGCCAGCATCAGCAGCCCGGCGACGACCCGGACGCGGGACGTGATCTGCATGCGGCCATCGTCGCGCAGGATGATCGTGCCGGCCGGGCGAGCGACGTCGGCCCGGCGACCTCACATGGTGACGATCACCTTGCCGGCCGCCGCCCCGGTCCAGGTGTGGGTCAGCGCGTCGGCGACCTCGCCGATCCCGAAGATCCGGTCGATCACCGGGCGAAGCTCGCCCCCGGCGACCAGCGTCAACAACTCCTCGACGTCGGCGGCCCGGGTGACCACCGCCAACGGCTTGAGCCGGGCGCCGACGAACGGCGAGACGAACAGGGCGCGCAGCTGGCGGTCGAACCCGGCGAACAGGCCGCCCTTGCCCTCGCCGCCGACCAGCACCGCGGTGCCCTTCGCGGTGAGCAGCCGCCGCAGGCCGGTCAACCCGGTGTTCCCCGCGATGTCGATGACGGCGTCGTACCGGTTGCCGGTGCCGGCCAGGTACTCGTACCCGACCACCTGCCGAGCACCGAGATCCCGGACCATTTCTGTCTTCTCCGGGCGACAGACGCCGGTGACGGTGGCGCCGGCGCGGATCGCCAGCTGGACTGCGTAGGTACCGACGCCGCTGCCGGCGCCGGTGATCAGCACCCGCTGCCCGGCCGCGACACGGGCGCTGTCCCGCACCGCTATCAGGGCGGTGCTGCCGGAGGTCGGCACCGCGGCCGCCGCCTCGAACGAGACCCCGTCCGGGATCCGCACCCAATTCTTGCGTTTCGCCGCGCACAGCTCGGCGTAGGCGCCGCGCACGCCGCCGGCGACCGGATCTCCGGGCCGCAGGTCGGTGACGTCCCGCCCGACCGCCTCCACCGTGCCGGCGGCGTCGATGCCCGGAACCCGTTGTCGGGGCGCCCGCCAGCCCATGACGGGACGGACGAGCCAGGGCGTGCCGGTCATCAGATGACGGACCCCGGCGTCCACCGCCGCGGCTCGCACCCGCACCAGAACGTCGTCGGGACCGACGGTGGGCGGGTCGATCTCGGCGACCTCCAGGGTCTGGGGACCTCCGTACCGGTGTTGCACGATCGCTTTCATGACGGCTCCTCGAGCTGCTGGTCGGGTCGGTACTGGAAGACGGCGTCGAGTCCGACACCGAACACGTGGGCGATCCGGAACGCCATCTCCAGGGACGGTGAGTACCGCCCCTGCTCGATCGCGATCACCGTCTGCCGGGTCACGCCGATCCGGTCGGCGAGCTCGGCCTGGGTCATCTCGTCGTGCGTGAACCGCAGGGTGCGAATGGAATTCGTCACCCGGGTGGGCTTCACCACGGCTGGAAGCTCTGCCGGTACGCGGCCAGCCGGGCGGCCGATCCGAGCGCGGCGGACAGCACGAAGGCGAGATAGATGACGTTGGCGATCCAGAAGTACGGCCACTGCAGCATGGCCATGATCAGCGCGGCAATCGCCCCGATCACCACGAACGCCTGCCCGACATGGTCACCGAACCGGTCGATCTCGTGGTCCCGCTCGTCGGTGCGCAGCGCGGCCTTGCCCTCTCGTCGCGTGCTCACCGCGAACCCGATCTCGGCGAGCACGGTCGCGACGACACTGCCGCCGACCGTCCCCAGCAGCGCGGCGACGTACGGGGTGTCGGACACCGGATCCTGCAGGTTGGTCACGACGAGCACGACGTAGACCAGGTACGCCAGGGTGCTGGCGATCATCATGGCCCACGCCCGCTTCTGGGCGATCGGCATCCGGACTCCCCGATGTACAGAATCTTTGACATCTCGAATGTAAAGCGAGTCAGACGTGATGTCAAGAATCTTTGACGTTGACGACCGAGCGACGCGAATGCGCTGATCGAAGCGTCACCTACGCGCCGGGAATGCCGGGTTTGCCGACGCAAGGATCAGCGCGACGTGAGGAGGTGGTACTTGATAGGAGCTCAGTCGGCGTCGTCGAACCAGATCATCGGCGGGCGGTCGGCCCGATCCGCGGTGACGGCGGCGCGCCGATCCGGCCGCACCGGGCCGGCCGGTCCGTGCGGCAGTTTGTGCCGCTGGAAGAAGGACATCATCACTTCGGCGGCGCGGGGGCCTTTCGGGTCCACGAACGCGCCCTTTCGCTGGCCACCGGACCAGGCGTGCCGCAGACCGTCGACGCGCCAGTACTCCAGCACCCGGCGGCCGCGGGCGGTGTACCACCGGGTCCGGATGCAGCGCCGCCCGTCCACCACCAGGGCCCGGGTGGTGGCCAGCGGGCGGACCCGGTCCAGCCCGGTCAGCGGCGCGGCCTCGCGCGAGGCCAGCCACTGGTCGACGATGCGATCACCGTTCGGGGCCCGGACCACCGGATCGTTCGTGCCCTGGACCAGTACCACCGGCGCCATCTCGCCGCCGATGAGCTCGTGTGCCGGCATGGTGGCATGTGCGGACATCGCACCCAGCGCGCTGAATCCCTGACTGGCGCTGCGGTAGGCGGTGGCCGAGTGCACTCCGGCGGCCGCGATCACGTCGGGGTAGGTCGTGGCCATGATCAACGACATCGCGCCGCCGGCCGACAACCCGGCCGCGTAGACGCGCCGGCCGTCCGCGCGCCAGAGCTCGGTCTCGGCGACCACCTCGCCGACCAGTTCGGCCAGCATGGCCGGCTCGCCGCGGCCGCGACCCTGATGCTCGGCCTCGTACCAGCGCCAGCACCGCTGGAACTGGTGGTGCTGCTCCTGACGCGGGGCCACCACCAGGAAGCCGTCGGCGTCCGCGGCGGCGACAAACCCGGATTCGACGGCGAACTCGACCGGCCGTTGTCGACACCCGTGCAGCAGCAAGACCACCGGAGCCCGTCGATCGGGCGACGATCCGGACGGCAGGTAGACGTCGTACTCCCGCGCTCCGTGCTCACCGTGAAAGTGCCGGTGGACCCACCGGCCGGGGCCGGACGGAACGAGGGGTGCCGGCCCGGCCGGGTCCGGCCGGCGCCGCGACCAGGGTCGGGGGTTTGCCGGATCGGGCCGGGCACGCTGCGGCCGGACGGGTGGCCCGGGCCGGTCCGCACCTGCTGCGGGCGGGCGCGGACCGGACGAACCCGGCGCCGGCGGGCGGGACGCCCCGAGCTGCCGCAGCTTGGGCAGGAGCCACTGCGGACCGGTCCGGAGCATCGACAGGTCAACTCCATCCGACTGATCGGCAGCGGCAACAGTGCTGTGCGGCGAGGTCGCGCACCACCGCGGGTCGTGCGGGCCGTACGGACCCCCACCCGGCGCCTGGCCAGCCTAGCCAGGCCCCGCGGCCGGCCGTCGGAGGCGACCCGGAGTGCCGTCGTCGGTGATGGCCGTCGTGATCGGGGTCACCCGGCGCGAGCCGGTCCGCAAAGCAGTGGATCGAACCGGGTTCATCGGGCAGCATCGGGGACGCGCGGGTGCCCGAACCGGTTGGTCCCGGCGAACAATGGAGACGTAGGTCATGACCGAGCGCAGCACGCCCGACCACGCCGACCGCCCGCGGCGGGCGTTGCGGCTGCCGCGCGCGCTGCGTCCGTTCCGGAAGGTGCAGTACCGGTGGCTGACCACCGCGCTGGCCTGCTCGCTGTGCAGCGTCGGGATCTGGCTGGTGGCCTCGGTCTGGCAGGTCATCCAGCTCGGCGGCAGCGCATCCGATCTGTCCCTGGTCGCCTTCGGATCCGCGCTGGGACTGACCCTGTCGGTGCTGATCGGTGGGGTCGTGGCCGACCGGGTGCCGCAGCGCAAGATCCTGCTGGTGGTCGAGGCCGTTCGCGGACTTGGCTTCGCCGCCGCCGCCGTGCTGGCGCTGACCGGGGTCGTCCAGATCTGGCAGCTGGCGCTCATCGGACTGGTCCTCGGTGTCGCCGACGGCTTCTTCTACCCGGCGTACTCGGCGTGGCTGCCGGCGTTGGTCGACGCCGACGAGCTGCTCGCCGCCAACGGCATCGAGGGCATGCTGCGACCCACCGTCATGCAGGGGCTGGGCCCGCTGGTGGCCAGCCTGGTCATCGCCGCGTGGTCGCCGGGTGCGGCCTTCGCGTTGGTGGCGATCCTGCAGGTGGGGACGGCGACGGCGCTGTGGGTCATGAGAACCACCGCGGTCCGGCGAGAGCTGGACCCGGACACCCATCCGCTGCGCAGCGCCGTCGCCGACGTCCGCGACGGCTTCGGCTACATGGTGCGGACCCGTTGGCTGCTGGCCACCCTGCTGTTCGCGACGGTGCTCGTGCTGCTCGTGATCGGGCCGATCGAGGTGCTCCTGCCGTTCGCGGTCAAGGATCAGACCGGCGGCGGTCCCGGCGCGTTCGCGTTCACGTTGGCCGCATTCGGCATCGGCGGAGCGACCGGCTCCCTGGTCGCGGCCAGCCTTCGACTTCCCCGCCGGTATCTCACGCTGATGATCCTGGCCTGGGGCGTCGGATCGCTGCCGCTGGCCGTGATCGGGCTGACCAACCTGCTCGGGGTGATCGCGGCGGTCTGCTTCCTGGTCGGGTTCATCCACTCGGCGGCCCAGGTGGTCTGGGGCACGTTGCTGCAGCGCCGGGTCCCCCCCGCGTTGCTCGGCCGGGTGTCCAGCCTGGACTTCTTCGTCTCGCTGGCCCTGATGCCGATCTCCATGGCGCTGGCGGGCCCGTTCGGTGACGCGGTCGGGATCACCACCGCGTTCCTGATCGCCGGGATCGGATCCGCGGTGCTCGCCATCGTCACGCTCTGGCTCGCCAAGCTGGGTCCGGACGAGCTGGCCCACCCGCTGGACGACCTACCGGCCACCGCCGAGGCCCCGGTGCCGCTGACCGAGAATTGAGCCCACCGCCGCCGGCCTCGGCGGTGGGCATCAGCCCAGGACCTCGTGCACGTAGCACCACCGCCACGCCTCCCCCGGCTCGAAGCTGCGCATCACCCGGTGGCCGGAGTCGTGGAAGTGCCGGGTGGCGTGCCGGCTCACCGACGAATCGCAGCAACCGACATTGCCGCAGGTCAGGCAGAGCCGCAGGTGCACCCAGCGGGTGCCCTCGCGCAGGCAGTCGAAGCATCCCTCGGTCGAGTTCGGGGTCGCGTCGGGCGGGGCTTCGTCGAGGTCCACGCACAGGTTGGCGGCCGGCTGCGGGGTGATCAGGGTTCGTTCCAGATCGGTCTCGGCGCGGGCCTCCCGGCGGTCGATCATCGACTCCTCGACGTCGAGCGCCTCCATCACCCCGGTCAGCACGTCCGAGTCCACCTCGCCGGCCGAGCGGATCCGCAGGACCTCGGCCCGCTCGGCGGCCAGCATGGCCGTCCGCAATCGGCGGTACTGGGCGCTCGGCGGCTCGTCGCCGCCGGTGTCCCCGAGCCGCTCCCAGACCTGGTTGAGCCGGGACTCACCGCGGGCCCGCAGGATGCGGACCACCTCCTCGTCGTCCTTCTCGGAGACGATCCGGTCCAGCTCATGCCGGCCGGCCTCGACCGCCGCCTGCAGCACCGTGGCCTCCTGCAACGCGTCCTCGCGGGCGTCGGGCCCACGCACCTGCAACCTGCGGGCCAGCCAGGGCAGGCTCAGACCCTGGATCAGCAGGGTGCCCGCGGTGACCACGAACGCGCCGAGCACGAGCACCTGGACGTTGGGCACCGATGCCGGGATGACGAACGCGGCGGCCAGGGTCACCACCCCGCGCATCCCGGCCCAGGACACGACGGCGATGGATCGCCAGGAGTAGATCTCGTCGGTGCTGCCGCGCGGCCGGATCAGCAACAGGCCGACCGGGAACACCCAGAGCGGGCGGACCAGGATGACGGCGAGCAGGGTCCCGGCGCAGAACGCGACGATGGTCCAGAACGACAACGTGGTGGCGCCCAGGCTGTCCACGATCCGTCGCACCTGCAGGCCGATGAGCAGGAAGACGGTGTTCTCCAGGAGAAACTGGATGGTCTCCCAGTTGATCCGTTCGTTCATCCGCGACGTGGCGTTCTGGATGATCGGCGCCTTGTGGCCCAGCACGAGGCCGGCCGTCACCACCGCGATCACGCCGGAGGCATGCAGCTCCTCGGCGGGCAGGTAGGCCAGGAACGGCGCCATGAACGAGATGGTGCAGTCGATGAGCGGGTCGGCCACCTTGCGCCGGATCAGCGCGAGCGCCAGGGCCACCACAACCCCGATGGCCGCCCCGCCGGCCGCCGCCCAGAGGAAGTCCAGCGACACCCCCCAGAGACTGACCGTCGCCCCCACGGCGACGATCGCCGTGCGCAACGCGACCAGCGCGGTCGCATCGTTGAGCAGCGACTCCCCCTCCAGCACGGTGACGATCCGCCGGGGCAGCCCGATCCGGCGGGCGATCGCGGTGGCGGCGACCGCGTCCGGCGGGGCGACGACGGCACCGAAGGCGAACGCCGCCGCGAGCGGGATCGGGATCAGCAGCCACGCCACGACGCCGACGATCAGGGTGGTTGCGATGACCAGGCCGACCGCCAGCCAAGCGATCGACCGCCGGTTGGCCCTGATGTCCACCAGGGACGTGCGGATCGACGCCGAGTAGAGCAACGGCGGCAGCAGGCCGACGAGCACCAGTTCGGGACTGAGCTCGAACGGCTCGACGAACGGCAGGAAGGAGGCGCCGATTCCGATCACCACCAGCAGCAACGGGGCGGGCGCCCGGAAGCGCTGGGCGATCAGGCTGGTCGCGGTCACCGTGGCGATCAGTGCCAGGATCCACAGGGCGGTCTGCACCCGCCGATCGTCGCACCTTGCCGGGCCCCGCCATGCCCGGCCCGGTCGGCCGGCGGCACTGTCGGTGCCCGGTTCTAGGGTGGCGCCCATGACGACACTCCAGGACCGCCCCAACGCCGCACTGCTGGTCATCGACGTGCAGAACGGGGTGGTGGACGGCAGCTACCGGCGCGACGACGTGGTCGCGACCATCACGGGGTTGGTGGGCAAGGCCCGCTCGGCAGGTGTACCGGTCGTGTGGATTCAACACAGCAGCGACGAGCTCCGGCCGGGCACACCGGAATGGGAGTACGTTCCCGAGCTGGTGCGGCAGGACGTGGAGCCACTGGTGCCCAAGCGCTACGGCGACGCATTCGAGGACACCACGCTCGAGGAGGTGCTGGCCGGCCTGCAGGTGGGGCGGCTGGTGGTGACCGGCGCGCAGACCGATGCCTGCGTGCGGTCGACGCTGCACGGCGCGTTCACCCGTGGCTACGACGCCACCCTGGTCGGCGACGCGCACACCACCGAGGACCTGACCGCCTACGGGGCCCCGCCTCCCGCGGCCGTCATCGCGCACACCAACCTGTATTGGAGCTTTCAGGCGGCGCCCGGCCGCACCGCCGCGACGGTCGGGTCGGCGGACGTCACCTTCGCCGCGGCCGATCCGTCGGCGGGCTGATTCCCGACCGATCGGTCAGCCGGGGCCGAGCACCGCGGCCCGGGCCTGCGCAACCGCGGTGGCCGGGCCGGCAGCATGCCATCGGTGGCCCCCGTACTCGAACACATCGGTCGTCCCGCCGAGCCCGAGCACCAGGGCGGCGCCCGGCAGCCAGTCCCACAGCGGTGGATCGGCGTGCAACCACACGCCCAGCCGGCCGGCGGCGACGGCCGCGAGTTCGATCGATCCGGACCCGATGATCCGGACGGAGGCGGCGCCGGCGATCGCGCGGATCAGTCCGTCCCGCAGCGTCGGGTTCAGCAACCGCGGAGGGTGCAGATAGGTGGTGATGGCCACCTCCGACAGCTGCCGGTCGCCCAGCGGGGGCAGCGGGTCGCCGTTCAGGGTGGTCGGGACGGTCGGCCCGCCCACCCACAGTTCGTCCGTCGTGGCCTGGTAGATCGCGCCGAGCACCAGGTCGGCCAACGGGTCGGGCCCGTCGGTCGGTCCGTCGACCAGGGCGAGCGCGGAGCACCAGGCGGGCAGGCCGGAGACGAAGTTGTAGGTGCCGTCGACGGGATCGATCACCCAGGTCCGCCGGCCGGGTGCGACCGACCCCTCCTCGCCGAGCACCCCGTCGTCGGGCCGATCGGCGGCCAACCGCCGCACGATCAGCGCCTCGGCGGCCCGGTCCGCGTCGGACACCACGTCGCTGATGCTGGTCTTCTCCTCGACCCGCAACCCGTCCGTGCGCATCCGGGCCGCCAACCGGCCCGCGTTCGTCACGAGTTCGCCGGCGATCTGGTCGTCCGAGAGGATCTGGGTCACCGCCCCACCTAACCAGCCGACGCGACGTCGGGCGGTGGGCGGGTCGGCGCGCGGCCTGGTACACAAGGGCGGTGAGGCGACTGCTGCTCGGACCGTTGCTGCGGCATGTCGGAGCGACGGACGCGACGATCTGGGTGGAAACGGACGGGCCCTGCGAGGTGCGGGTTCTCGATTCGACCGAGCGCACCTGGACGGTGGCCGGCCACCACTACGCGCTGGTCGAGATCAGGGGCCTGACCCCCGGCTCCAGCATCGGCTACGACGTGACGCTCGACGGTGAGCGGGTCTGGCCGCCGCCCGACGACGACCGGCCGGTCCCGCGGATCCGCACCGTCGACGGGAACCGACCGGTGACCATGGCGTTCGGCTCCTGCCGTTACGCCAGCTCCGCGGCCGTGGACGATCCGAGATACGACGCCGACGCACTCGCGTCGCTGTCCCGCCGCCTGGTCGGCCAACCCGAGGACCAGTGGCCCCAGGCATTGATCATGCTCGGCGACCAGGTCTATGCCGACGAGACGTCGGCCGGCACCCAACGCAAGATCCGCGCGCGACGGGACATCACCCGGGGCGCGAAGGAGCAGGTGGCCGATTTCGAGGAGTACACCTGGCTCTACCACGAGTCCTGGACCGACCCGGATGTCCGGTGGCTGCTGGCCACCGTGCCCACGTCGATGATCTTCGACGACCACGACGTGCGCGACGACTGGAACACCTCGCACTCCTGGCGGGTGGACATGGCCCGACAGCCCTGGTGGCACGAGCGGATCGTCGGTGCCCTGACGTCGTACTGGGTCTATCAGCACCTGGGCAATCTCGGACCGGCCGAACTCGCCGAGGACGATCTGTACCAGCGGGTGCGCACCGGCGGCGACGATGCCGAACCACTCCTGCGGGAGTTCGCCGACGCCGCCGACGCCGAGGCGGACGGCGCCAAGGGTGCGCGCTGGTCGTTCCGGCGCGACTTCGGGCCGGTGCGGCTGCTGGTGATCGACTCCCGCTGCGGGCGCGTCCTGGACGGAACCCGCGGCATGATCGGCGACCGCGAGTTCGAGTGGATCACCGAGCAGCTGTCCGGTGACTACCGGCACCTGCTCATCGGCACCTCCCTCCCCTGGCTGCTGGCCCCGGCCCTGCACGACATCGAGGCGTGGAACGAGACGCTGTGCGCGGGCCGGCGCGGCCGGCTGGTCGCCCGCTGGTCCGAGGGGCTGCGGCGGGCGGCCGACCTGGAACACTGGGCGGCGTTCGGCCGGTCGTTCGAGCGGCTGTCCGGCCTCATCGCGGCGGTCGGCCGGGGCGAGTACGGCGGGGCCGGCGGGGCGCCGACAACGATCTGCGTGCTGTCCGGCGACGTGCACCATGCCTACATCGCGGCGGCGTCGATGGCCGGCGGCACCCGCTCCGCGGTCTACCAGCTGACCTGCTCGCCGCTGCACAACCGGGTGCCGGCTGCGATGAAGCTGGCCTTCCGGGCGGGCTGGAGCTCGGTCGCGGAGCGCTCGGTGCGAGTGATCATCGGCACGGTCGCCCGCATTCCCCGGCCGGCGACCCGGTGGCACCGGCTGGCCGGTCCGCTGTTCGGCAACGACGTGATGTCCCTGACCCTGGACGGTCCGCGGGCCCAGGTCTGGCTCGACCAGGCCGGCCCGGACGCGAGCCGGCCCGAGTTGCACGAGGTCACCCGGCTCCGGTTGGCCTGACGGGGCCGGCGATGGGGTGGTTCCGGCGGTCCGACCACGCCGACGACGGCCTGTACCGGGGTGACGCGCCGGTCTTGCTGCCCGGCCACGGCGACCAGGAACCGAGCGCCTACCTCGCCCGGCCGATGACCCCGAAACCGGACCCGGCGCCCCCCGCCGGGGCGCAATGGCCGCGCGGACAGCGGGCCCCGGCCGTCATCGTCGGCCGGCGCCGCGGGCCCGGTGCCGGCTGCGGGCTGCTGGCGATCGTCGTCATCGTCGTGGTCCTCGTCGGCGTCGGCGTCGCGGGGTGGGCGGTGTTTCGATCCGTCCGGTCGACGTTTCCCGCGGTGCGGGACGCGCCGGCCACCGCGATCGGCGCGGTCGACGTGCCGGTGAGCGTGGACTATGACGACGCCCGACTGCGGATCACCGTCACGGGTGCCCAGGCCCAACCGGGTGGCGGCTGGGGCGACGAGTCCGCCGAGCCGACGCTGATCGTGGCGACCACCATCGAGCGAGTCGACGACGGTGCCACGTCCGTGCACATCCCGTTCGTCGACTGGACGTTCGCCCCGGACGGCGGGCCGCCGGCCGCCGGCATCGACATCGTCAGCGGATTCCAACCGGACCTGACCAGCGTCACCCTCGACGCCGGGGACACGGTCTCCGGCCTCCTGCCGTTCGACACCGGGGCGACCGCCGGGCTGCTCGCGCTGGCCGGCGATCGCTACCAGGACCCGCCGCTGGCGACGTGGAACCTGACCGCGGCGACCGCCGGATCGGTGCCCGGCACGACAGGCGCAGCCGCCCGACCCCAGATCGGCCGCCCACCGTTCACCGTGACACTCGAATCGACGGCCTGGACCGACCAGGCCGGAGCCGATGCCTGGAATCCACCGGCCAGCGGCAGTTTCCTGGTGGCGGATCTGACACTGACATCGACCGGGGGCGAATCCACCGAATGGGTGGAGGATTCCGCGTTCGTCTTCGTTCCGGACGGCGGGGCTGCGGTCACGGTCGCGCCGCCGGGCACGGTGTCGTCGGCCCCATCGTTTGCCACGGTCGGCGGGGGCGAATCCGCACCGCTGCGCGCCGTGTTCGACGTCGCCGCCGGCCCGGGCCGCCTGGAGATGCGGGACGCGGCCGGGCGCACCATGATCGGCTGGCCGATCGCGTAACGTGATGCCCCGTGCTCATCATCGCAATCATCCTGGTGGGGATGCTGGCCGGTGCGGCCGCGCAGCTGGTCTTCCGCAGTCGAAAGCGACCCATCGACTGGACCGCGGCGATCGTCGTCGGCCTGATCGGCTCGTTCGTCGGCGGGATCATCCTGAGCCTGCTGTTCGGGGACGGCTTCAACATCCGGCCCAGCGGGCTGATCGGGTCGATCATCGGCGCGATCGTGGTCACCGGGATCTACAAGCTGGCCACCGGGCGGACGCCGGGCGACCGGCGGCGCAGCTGACCGGATCGGTGCCCCCGCGGCGCTAGAGTCGGAGCATGCAGCAGTACCTGGACCTGATGGACCGCATCCTGACCGCCGGAGCCGTCAAGTCCGACCGCACCGGCACCGGCACCCGCAGCATCTTCGGTCACCAGATGCGCTTCGACCTGGCCGACGGCTTTCCCCTGGTCACCACCAAGAAGGTGCACACCCGCTCGGTGATCGTCGAGTTGCTGTGGTTCCTCCAGGGGTCGACCAACGTGCACTGGTTGCAGGAGCGCGGAGTCACCATCTGGGACGAATGGGCCGATGCCGACGGTGAACTCGGTCCGGTCTACGGCCACCAGTGGCGGTCCTGGCCCGCCCCCGACGGCCGGCACATCGACCAGATCGCCGGCGTCATCCGGTCGCTGCGCACCAACCCCGACTCCCGGCGGCACATCGTCTCGGCCTGGAACGTGGCCGAGGTCGACGAGATGGCGCTGCCGCCCTGCCACACGATGTTCCAGTTCTACGTCGCCGACGGCCGGCTCTCCTGCCAGCTCTACCAGCGGTCGGCCGACGTCTTCCTCGGCGTGCCGTTCAACATCGCCTCCTACGCGCTGCTGACCGCGATGACGGCGCAGGTGGTGGGTCTGAAACCGGGCGAGTTCGTGCACACCCTGGGCGACGCCCACCTGTACTCCAATCATGTCGACCAGGCCCGGCTGCAGTTGAGCCGAACGCCGCGGCCGCTGCCCGAACTGGAGCTCAAGCCCGACATCACCGAGATCGACGCGTTCACCCTGGACGACATCGTCATCCGCGGGTACGACCCGCACCCGGCGATCAAGGCGCCCATCGCCGTATGAGCGAGGTGGGTGGGGGGCCTGCCGAGCCGCCGACCGTGGTCCTGGTCGCCGCGGTCGCCCGCAACGGGGTGATCGGCGCCGACGGCGGCATGCCCTGGCACATCCCGGCCGACCTGAAGCGGTTCAGGCGGCTGACCATGGGCCACCCGATGGTGATGGGCCGCAAGACGTTCGAATCGATGGGGGCGCTGCCCGGGCGGCGCAGCATCGTCGTCACCCGGGACCGGTCCTGGCGGGCCGACGGCGCCGAGGTCGCGGACTCGCTGGACACCGCGCTGGCGATGGCGGCCGAGACCGACGACCTGGTCATGGTGGTCGGCGGTGGCCAGATCTACGCCCAGGCGATGGAGCGGGCCGACCGGCTGGAGATCACCCACCTGGACCGGTCAGCGCCGGGCGACACCGTGTTCCCGGCGATCGACCCGGCGAGGTGGGGGGTGGCCCACCGGGAGGACGCCGACGGCCTGGCCTACGTGACGTACGTCCGGCGCCGCCCGGTCAGCGACCCGGCCGAGCTTGTCCGCTCGATGCGGCCGGAGCTGCTGGACGGGGAATTCGTCTTCTGCGCCGTGCCCGGGCCGGCGGTGCCGGCCGGGCTGTCGCCGGTGGCAACGATCCGCGAACTGGAGGGGTTGACGGTGGTGCTGCCGGCCGACCAGGCCGCGGCCGCCGGCCTGTCCGGCTCGTTCCGGTGCCGCCAGATCACCCTGCAGGTGCACTCGGCGCTCGATGCGGTCGGCCTCACCGCGGCGTTTGCGACGGCCTTGGCCAACGACGGGATCTCGGTCAACGTGATCGCCGGCTTCCACCACGATCACCTGTTCGTGCCGGTCGCGGACGCCGATCGGGCGTTGTCCGCGCTCGAGGCGCTCGCGCATACCCGGGCGGGCTGACCGCCCGGGTATGCGACCCGATCAGGCGACCGGAGCCCCCGGGCGCTTCTCGTAGGGCACCACGATCCGCAGGTCCGGCTCGATGCGGGTCCGGCTGAGGCTGTCCACCCGCCGCTCGCGGTTGGAGGCGCCCATCCCGGTCTTGGTCGAGTTCGCCACCACCGCGCGCTTGTCGGGCATGCGCTCGGTGCGCATGGTGCGGCTCACCGAATCCAGGAGATCCGACAGCTCGATGTCCAGGGCGTCGCAGATGGAGGCGAGCAGCTCGCTGGATGCCTCCTTGCGTCCGCGCTCGACCTCCGAAAGGTAGCCGAGTGAGACGTTCGCGGCGGTCGACACGTCACGAAGCGTCCGGCTCTGCCGGGTCCGGGCATCCCGCAGGGTCTCCCCCACAGCGTTACGCAGGAGCATGTCGCACCTCCTCTCTGCGGTCGGTTGCTACGTTACCGTGCAACGGATCTGCCCTGCTGGCCAGTTGAGACACCAGTTCGGGGCGACACTCCTTCTTCACCAATAGGCACAACGCGAATGCTGAGCTCGATGTTCCACGACGTGCATCACCGGCCGGTTACGAAACCATTGCGTCGAGATGGGACATGTCGCCGGCCACGGTCGCCGGGCGAGGCGGCGCTTGGCTCAGGACTGCCCGGCCGGCCGGCGCGACCGCGAGTACAGCAGCGCGGCCCGCACGCAGTAGTCGATACCGGTGATCACGGTGAGCGCGAGCGCCAGGCCCATCGTCCCGATCGCGAGCCACTGGAGCGACTCGGGCAGCGGCAGGATGTACAAGCCGATGGCGATGATCTGGACGAACGTCTTGGCCTTGCCACCGGGACTCGCCGCAATGACCCCGTACTTGATCACCGCCAGCCGCAGCAGGGTGATGCCGATCTCCCGGACCAGGATGACCACGGTGACCCACCACGCCAGATCGCCGAGCATGGACAGGCCGATGAGCGCCGACCCGGTGAGTGCCTTGTCGGCGATCGGGTCGGCGATCTTGCCGAAGTCGGTGACCTGGCCGCGTTTGCGGGCGATGTGCCCGTCGTACCGGTCGGTGATCGCGGCGAGCGCGAACACCGCCCAGGCGATCCACCGCCAGGTGGTGTCGTGGCCGCCCTCGGCGAACAGGGCGAGCAGGAAGACGGGGACCAGGATCAGCCGGAGCACGGTCAACGCGTTCGGCAGGTTGACCAGCGACACCTTCGGAGCTGGCCGGTCCGTCATCGGGCCATGACCGGTTGCCCGTCGATCGCCGGCTCGGCGCAGGCCTCCAGGTCGACGCCGTCGCTGCCGGTGACCAGGCATCGGACCAGGTCCCCGGGGCGACGATCGTCGGCCGCCGTCAGGTGGACCTCGCCGTCCACGTCGGGCGCCTGGTGGTCGCCGTGCCCGACCACGATGCCGTCCTCGACCCGGTCGACCATGACCAGCAGGGACGAGCCGACGCGGTCCTCGGCCCGCTGGGCCGTCAATTCCTCGACCAGTTCGGTGATCCGTTCGACCCGCTCGTCGATGACGGACTGGGCGTGCTTGCCGTCCAGGCGCAGTGCCTCCGTGCCGTCCTCGTCCGAGTAGCCGAACACCCCGACGGCGTCCAGCCGGGCGCCGACCAGGAACCGTTCGAGTTCGGTCAGGTCTTCCTCGGTCTCACCGGGGAACCCGACGATGACGTTGGACCGGATGCCCGCGTCGGGAGCGGCGTCCCGGATCTGGTCGACCAGGTGCAGGAACGAGTCGGTCGATCCGTACCGGCGCATCCGCCGCAGCACCGCGGCCGACGAATGCTGGAACGACATGTCGAAGTAGTCCGCGACCGCCGGGAGCTCCGCGATCGCCTGGATCAGCCAGGGTCGGGTCTCGGCCGGCTGCAAGTAGGACAGCCGGACCCGGGTCAACCCCGAAACCTCGGCCAGCCCGGCCAGCAAGGTCGCCAGCTGCCGATCGCCGGGCAGGTCCTTGCCGTAGGACGTGGTGTTCTCGCTGACCAGCACGACCTCGCGAACACCCTGGTCGACCAACCACGCGGCCTCGTCCAGGATGTCGCCGGGCGGCCGGGAGACGAACGCCCCCCGGAACGAGGGGATGGCGCAGAACGTGCAGCGCCGGTCGCAGCCGGAGGCGATCTTCAGCGGAGCCACCGGCCCCGGGTCGAGCAGAGTTCGGGGCACCGCGGGGCCGGCCGCGTGACCGGGCACCGACATCGCGGCGGCAGCCGCCGACCGGTCCACCGGGCTGATCGGCAGCAGGGTCCGCCGGTCGGTCGGCGTGTGCGGTGCCGGCCGGTGCCCGGCGAGCACGTCGCCGAGCAGCGCGCCCAGCCGCGGGTAGGCGTCGAATCCGAGGACGGCATCCGCTTCGGGCAGCGCGTCGGCCAGCTCACGGCCGTACCGCTCGGCCAGGCAGCCGACCGCGACCACCTTGGCGCCGGTGTCCGCGGCAGCGAGCACCGCGTCGATCGAGTCCTTCTTCGCGCTGTCCACGAACGCGCACGTGTTCACCACGATGACGTCGGCCCGGTCGTCGTCCCGGACGAGCTGGTAGCCGTCGCCCTGCAACCGGCCGGCGAGTTCGGACGAATCGACGTCGTTGCGGGCGCAGCCCAGGGTCACCAGACCCACCCGGGTGACGGCCGACGTCGATCCTGTGGACACTTGCTCACCTTAGTCGCTGACCGCTGCCCGCCGTGCCGGGTCGGCAGCCGGCGCGGCCCGTGGCCGCCAGCTCCGGGCCGGTGGACCCACGCGGGTCATCGGGGCGTTCGATGGCGGTCTTCGTGCCCCCGACCGACTAGCCTCTACCGACGTGAGCGACCCGCACCCCACCGCACCGCACGCCGGGGTCACGGTGGGCCGGGCCCGGGTGGGCGACGTCCGGGAGATCAAGCGCCTGGTCGACGAGTACGCGGGGCCCATCCTGCTGGAAAAGACGCTGGCCGACCTCTACGAGGACGTGACCGAGTTCTGGGTGGCCCGACTCGACGGCGCCGTCGTCGGTTGCGGCGCGCTGCATGTGTTCTGGGAGGACCTCGGCGAGATCCGCACCGTGGCGACCGACCCGCGGGCCCGCCGGCGCGGGGTGGGCCACGCAGTGTGCACCGAGATCATCACGCACGCCGCCGAGCTGGGCCTGCACCGGCTGTTCGTGCTGACCTTCGAGGTGCCGTTCTTCTCCGCGCTCGGCTTCGAGCCGATCCAGGAGCTGAATCTGTCATTGGAGGCGCAGGCCGAGCTGCGGGCCTCCTACGACCGCGGCGTCGCCGAGTTCCTCGACCTGCCGTTCGTCAAGCCGAACACCCTGGGCAATACCCGGATGCTCCGGCAGCTCTGACCGGACACCACCGGGCGGCGGCCGGTCAGGCGCACCGGGCCTCGGTGACCTCGGCCTCGTACCGCTGGTCGTCGGGCAGCTTGCTGGAGCCGACGACGATGGTCTTGATCTCCTGCGGGGCCAGCGCCGCCGGCTCCGTCTGATCCACCGTGGCGGCCGCCGTGTCCTCGCCCTTGGGGAAGATGGTCAGTTTCAGCACCACGCCGTTCGGACAGCCCGCCGACGAGGTGACCTTGACGCCCCAGCACCGATTGTCGGTGTCGGCGCAGGTGACCAGATCGTGATTGGTCTCGAACGCGGTGAACAGGCCGGTGCCGTTGTCCTGGAAGTCGGCCGGCGGGTAACCCGCCGCGCCCGCGGTGACGGTGGTGGTCACCGTTTCCTCGGTGGTCGATCGCACCGTCTTGACCACCGTCGTGGTCGCGGTGACGGTGCTGGGGGCGTTGACGACGGTCGCCGCGCCGGTGCCGGCGGATCCACAACCGGCGCACAGCACCGCGACGACCAGCGGCAGGAGAGCGGCAAGGAGGCGCTTCACCAGAGCATCATCGCCGATGATCGGGGTTTCGGGCCGCTCGCTCCCCCGATCGGGTTGCCCGGTCCGGCCGGCGAAGCGGGCACCCTCCCGGCGGCAGCGGCCGGTTACCGTGCTGGACATGGACGTTCGCAGGCGCCGGATCGCCCTGGCCGTGACCATTCCGATCGTCGTGCTGGTGGGGCTGACCCTGCACGGCATCCGGACGTTCGAGGCCTACTTCGCCGCCGACGCGCTGTACACCGTCCTGGTGTATCTGCTGGTCGCGCTGGCCCGACCGCAGCTGCGGCCGTGGTGGCCGGCGGCGATCGCCTTCGGGTTCAGCGCGGCGGTCGAGTTCTTCCAGCTGACCGGCATCCCGGCGGACCTGGCCCAGCGGGTGCCGATCGTCGCCCTTGCCCTGGGCGAGCGCTTCGGCTGGCTCGACATCGCGGCGTATGCCTGCGGGGCGCTGGCCGCCGCCGTGGTGGACGGCGCGCTCACCCGGACCACCAGGGCGGTCGTGGACTCAGAACCGCGGGGTTCGCTTGTCCTCGATCCGGGCGAGCGCCTCGGCGAGTAGCGCCTCGCCGTCCTCGTCGCTGCGCCGCTCCTTCACGTAGGCCAGGTGGGATTTGTACGGCTCCACCCGCGGCGCGGGTGGCGGGGCCGCGCTGTCCTGACCGGCCGGAAAGCCGCAGCTCGGGCAGTCCCAGACCTCGGGGATCTCGGCATCCACGGCGAACGCCAGCGTCGTGACGTGGCCGTTGGCGCAGAAGAACCGCAGGCGCTGCCGAGGTGCGGACTCACCGCGGTCGGCCTCGCCCATCCGGCCTGCGCCGATCCGGGATCCCCGGATCGGATTGCCTGCTGCCATGACGACCGCCCTTTCGGCGAGCCTCGTTCAGGCCCCGACCTTCAACAACAGTCCGACGCCGACGATGGAGATCGCCCAGATGGCCGCCACGAACAGGGTCAGCCGATCCAGGTTCTTCTCCACCACCGACGATCCGGACAACGACGACTGCATCGTCCCGCCGAACAGCGACGACAGCCCACCACCCTTGCCGCGGTGCAACAGGATCAACGCCATCAACCCCAGGCTGGTGATGACGAGCAGGATCTGCAGGAAAAGGATCATGACTGCCTTGCGGTGGGGCGGGTGGAACCGGGCGGGTCGAGTCTAACCCGGTAGGGACCGGTGCCGGCTCAGGGCAACACTCCGACCGCGTTCGCGGCCAGCGTGGCGAACTCGGTGCCGTCCAGCGACGCCCCACCGACCAGCGCGCCGTCGACGTCCGGCTGCGCGCAGATCTCGGCGACGTTGCCCGACTTGACCGAGCCGCCGTACAGGATGCGGATCCCGTCGGCGGTCTCCTGGCCGTACTTCTCGGCGAGGGCGGCCCGGATCGCGCCGCACACCTCCTGAGCGTCGGCCGGGGTGGCCACCCGGCCGGTCCCGATGGCCCACACCGGCTCGTACGCCAGCACGACCGACTTGACCTGCTCGTCGCTGATCAGGGACAGGCCGGCCAGCACCTGGTTCACCGAGTGCTCGACCTGGTTGCCGGCCTCGCGCACCTCCAGCCCCTCACCGATGCACAGCATCGGGATCAGCCCGTGCTTGTAGGCGGCGGCGACCTTCTTGGCCAGCAGCTCGTCGGACTCCTGGTGGTACTCACGCCGCTCGGAATGGCCGACGAGCACGTAGGTGCAGCCCAGCTTGGCCAGTTGGATCCCGGAGATGTCACCGGTGTAGGCGCCCGAGTCGTTCGCCGACAGGTCCTGACCGCCGTAGGTGAAGCCGATCTTGTCCGCCTCGATCAGGGTCTGCACCGAGCGCAGCGCCGTGAACGGGGGAAAGACCGCGACGTCGACGTGCTTGAGGTACTTCTCCGGCAGCGTGAACGAGATCTTCTGGACCAGGGCGATGCCTTCCAGATGGGTCAGGTTCATCTTCCAGTTGCCGGCAATGAGCGGCTTGCGGGTGGCCATGTGTCAGTCCTCCAGAACGGCGATGCCGGGCAATTCCTTGCCCTCGAGATACTCCAACGAAGCGCCACCACCGGTCGAGATGTGGGTGAATCCGGCCTCGTCGATGCCCAGCGTGCGGACGGCCGCCGCGGAGTCGCCGCCGCCGACCACCGAGAACGACGGCGAGGCGGCGATCGCCTCGGCCACCGCCTTGGTGCCCGCAGCGAACGGCGCCAGCTCGAACACGCCCATCGGCCCGTTCCAGAAAACGGTCGAAGCGCCCGAGACCACCTCGGCGAAGTTCGCCGCGCTGGCCGGCCCGATGTCCAGGCCCAGCCACCCGTCCGGGATGGCGTCCGCGCCGACGGTCTGCACCGCGGCGTCGGCCGAGAACGCATCCGCGACGACCACGTCGGTGGGCAGCACCAGCTTGTCGCCGTTGTGCGCGAGCAGGTCCTTGCAGGTGTCGATCTGATCCTCCTGCAGCAGCGATTTGCCCACCCCGAAGCCCTGCGCGGCCAGGAAGGTGAACGCCATGCCGCCGCCGATCAGCAGCTTGTCCACGCTCGGCAGCAGATGGGTGATCACACCGAGCTTGTCCGAGACCTTGGACCCGCCGAGGATCACCGCATACGGCCGCTCCGGGTCCACGGTCAGCTTCTTGAGCACCGCGGTCTCGTTGGAGACCAGATAGCCGGCGTAGTGCGGAAGCCGCTGCGCGATCTCGTAGACCGAGGCCTGCTTGCGATGCACGACGCCGAAGCCGTCGGACACGAAGGCGGCATCCGAGCCCACGACCGCGACCAGGTCGTCGGCCAGCTCGCCGCGCTCGGCGGCGTCCTTGCTGGTCTCCCGGGCGTCGAACCGGACGTTCTCCAGGACCGCGAGCTGGCCGGCGCCCAGTGCGGCGACGGTGGCCTTCGCCGAGGGACCCACGAAGTCCTCGGCCAGCGGGACCGGCGCCTCGAGCAGCTCGCCGAGCCGGGCCGCGGCCGGGGCCAGCGAGTACTTGGGGTCGGGGGCGCCCTTGGGCCGGCCGAGGTGGGCCGTCACCACCACCTTCGCCCCGCCGGCGAGCAGCGCCCGCAGGGTCGGCAGGGACGCCCGGATGCGGCCGTCGTCGGTGATGACGTCGCCGTCCAGGGGCACGTTCAGGTCGGCGCGGACCAGCACGGTCCGTCCGGCGACGCCGGACGCGAGCAGGTCATCGAGGGTGTGCACGCGAAACTCCTCAGGCTGTTGCGGGATGTCGCAGGTGGCTCGTGGCGCAGGTGATGCGGGGAGCACGGTCGTCGCGCCACAGGGCGCAGACGGCACGCGGCTGCCGCCCACCCGGTCGGGCCGGGCGGGCGGCAGCCGCGCGAGAGTTCAGAGCTTGCTGGCGACGATCGAGGTGAAGTCGACCAGCCGGTTCGAGTAACCCCACTCGTTGTCGTACCAACCGACGATCTTGAAGAAGTTGCCGCCCAGGGCGATGGTCAGCGGCGAGTCGAACGTGCAGGACGCCGGGGATCCCTGGATGTCGCTGGAGACGATCGGATCCTCGCTGTAGAACAGCCGGCCGGCCAGCGGGCCGTCCGCCGCGGCCGCCTTGAACGCGGCGTTGACCTCGTCGACCGTGGTGCCCTTCTCCAGTTCGACGGTCAGGTCGGTGACCGAGCCGGTCGGGACCGGGACGCGCAGCGCGTACCCGTGCAGCTTGCCCTTGAGCTCCGGCAGCACCAGCGCGGTGGCCTTGGCGGCGCCGGTGGTGGTCGGGATGATGTTGATGGCCGCGGCCCGGGCCCGGCGCAGGTCCGAGTGCGGGAAGTCCAGGATCACCTGGTCGTTGGTGTAGGCGTGGATCGTGGTCATCAGACCCTGGACGAGACCGAAGTTCTCGTGCAGCACCTTGGCCATCGGGGCCACGCAGTTGGTGGTGCAGGACGCGTTCGACAGGATCGTCTGCGAGCCGTCGTACTTGTCGTCGTTGACGCCGACGACCACGGTCAGGTCTTCGCCGCTGGCCGGCGCGGAGATGATGACCTTCTTGGCGCCCGCCGAGATGTGCTTGCGCGCGGCGTCGGCCTTGGTGAAGAAGCCGGTGGACTCGATGACGATGTCCACGCCCAGGTCGCCCCAGGGCAGCGCGCCCGGATCACGCTCGGAGAGGGCCTTGATGTCCTTGCCGTCCACCGAAATGACACCGTCGCCGGCCTTCACCTCGTACGGCAGCACGCCCAGAATGGAGTCGTACTTCAACAGGTGAGCAAGAGTCTTGGTGTCGGTCAGGTCGTTGATGGCGACGATCTCGACGTCCGTATCCAGCGAGTCCACCGCTCGCCAGAAGTTGCGGCCGATCCGGCCAAATCCGTTCACACCGACGCGCACAGTCACGTCTGTCCGCCCTCCTCATTGGGGTTCCCGCAGCAGGGTGGTAACCCGCTCGAACGGGATCGATCAAGAGACCTCGCCCACGTCCTTGGGGACGATGCCTGAATCACTGTATCGGGGTGCTCCGATCCCAGCGCGTCGGCCGGCGCCCTCCGGGGCAAATCAGGACCAAAGACCCGAGCGGGTGCGGGTCGCCCGGCTCGCCGATCCCGGGCGAACTGCTCTGGCCGACGGCGCCGCCGGCGGGGAATCGACCCTGCCCGGTGACGGGCCTGCGCACCGGGGCCACGCCCCGGTGAACCTCACGAGCCGAGCCGGCTCAGGAGTCCAACATGTCCGCGGTCACCGCGGACTCGGTATCCGGAATACCCAGCTCGGCGGCGCGCCGGTCGGCCATGGTCAGCAGCCGGCGGATCCGGCCGGCGACCGCGTCCTTGGTCATCGGTGGGTCGGCCAACTGGCCGAGCTCCTCCAGCGACGCCTGCCCGTGCGCGATCCGCAACCGGCCGGCCTGGCTCAGGTGCTCGGGGGCCTCGTCGCCGAGGATCTCCAGCGCCCGTTCGACCCGGGCGGCCGCCGCGACCGCGGCCCGCGCCGAACGGCGCAGGTTGGCGTCGTCGAAGTTGGCCAGCCGGTTCGCGGTGGCCCGGACCTCGCGGCGCATCCGCCGCTCCTCCCAGGCCAACATCGAGGAGTGCGCACCCAGCCGGGTGAGCAGTGCCGCGATGGCGTCGCCGTCCCGGACCAGCACCCGGTCGGCGCCGCGCACCTCGCGGGCCTTGGCCCCGATGCCCATCCGGCGGGCTGCGCCGACCAGGGCCAGGGCCGCCTCCGGGCCGGGGCAGGTGATCTCCAGCGAGGCACTGCGGCCGGGCTCGGTCAGCGATCCGTGCGCCAGAAACGCGCCCCGCCAGGCGGCCTCGGCGTCCCCGACCGAACCGGCGACGATCTGTGGCGGCAGCCCCCGCACCGGCCGGCCGCGCTGGTCGATCAGGCCGGTCTGCCGGGCCAGGGAGTCACCGCCGCCGACCACCCGCACGACGTACCGGGTGTTCTTGCGGATGCCCGAGGCGGCCAGCACCTGGACCTCCGCGGCGTGCCCGTACAGTTCCGCGATCTCCTTCCGCAGCCGGCGGGCCACCACGCCGGTGTCCAGTTCGGCCTCGACCACCACGCGTCCGGCGACGATGTGCAGCCCGCCGGCGAACCGCAGCAGCGCCGACACCTCCGCCTTGCGGGCCGACACCTTGGTCACTGCCACCCGGCTCAGTTCGTCCTTGACCGAGGCCGTCATCGCCATCCCGGGCGCTCCCTGCTGTCGCTCATGATTCGTCCCCCGCTCGTCCCGCGCCGGCGGCCGGCCCACCCCGGGCCAGCACGTCCGCGAGGGATGCGGACAGGCCGGCCGGGTCGTGCCGGGCGGTACCGGGGATCGCGATGTCGTGCAGGTCCAGTCGTGCCCCGAGCCGGGCGGCCGCGGTCGCCAGGCGTTGCGGCAACGCCACGGACGCACGGTCGGCCAGCACCGAATCGACGCGAAGCTCGGGCGCGTGGTCCGAGAGTACGTCCAGGTGCTGCTCCGGCGAGAATCCTTCCGTCTCCCCCATCTGCGCGGCCAGGTTCAGGACCACCAGGCGGTGCGCCCGGCTGGCCAGGATGGCCTGCGCCAGGTCCGGCAGCATCAGGTGGGGCAGCACGCTGGTGAACCAGGAACCCGGCCCCAGGGTCAGCAGGTCGGCCTCCTCGACCGCCTTCACGGCATCGGGGCAGGCGGCCGCGTCGGGCGGGTCGAGCGCGACCGACCGGACCTGACCGGGTGTGCTGGCCACCGCGACCTGACCGCGGATGCGGCGCACGACGGCCGGGTCCTCGTCCAGCCCGGCGACCTCGGCGACGATGTCCAGTGGCTGGCAGGCCATGGGCAGCACCCGCCCCCGGGCGCCCAGCAGGGCGCCGGCTGCGTCCAGCGCGGCCACCGGGTCGCCGAGCACCTTGCTCAGCCCCACGAGCACCAGGTTGCCCACCGGATGTCCGGCCAGCGCGCCCTCCCCGCGAAACCGATGCTGGAAGGTCGAACTCCACAACGCACCGTGCTCGCCCGGATCGGCCAAGGCGGTCAGCGCCATCCGCAGGTCGCCCGGCGGCACGATCCCGGGCATCTCGTGCCGCAGCCGGCCCGAGGAGCCGCCGTCGTCGGCGACCGTGACCACCGCGGTGATCTCGACCGGGAGCCGGGCCAGCGCGGACAGCATCACGTGCAGGCCGTGGCCGCCGCCGAGGGCGACCACCTTCGGCCGGCTCCGGTCCCGGTCCATCGGCGGGTCGCCCATCACTCCCTGCCCAGGTCGCGATGCACGACCTGAACGGCGAGCGTGTCGGCATCCAGGCGACGCTTCAGTTCTTCGGCGACCGCGACGCTGCGATGCTTGCCGCCCGTGCAGCCCACGGCCAGAGTCAGGTAGCGCTTGCCCTCGCGGCGGTAGCCGCCGCTGATCAGATCGATCAGGCCGACGTAGCGGTCCAGGAACTCCGCCGCGCCCTCCTGGGACAGCACGTAGTCGGAGACCTCCTGCTCCAGCCCGGTGTGGTCGCGCAGCTCCGGGATCCAGTGCGGGTTGGGCAGGAAGCGCATGTCGATGACCAGATCGGCGTCCAGCGGCAGGCCGTACTTGAAGCCGAACGACACCACTGTCATCGACGCCTTGCGCTCCGGGGAGGCGTGCCCGAACGCCCGCTCGACCTCCGCGCGGAGCTGGTGGATGGACAGCTCGGAGGTGTCGACGACGACGTCGGCCTCCTGACGCAACGGCTCCAGCACGGCCCGTTCCGAGGCGACCCCGTCGGCCAGCCGGCCCCCGCCCTGCAGCGGATGCTTGCGCCGGTTCGCCTCGTACCGGCGGATCAGCGCGGCGTCGCTGGCCTCCAGGAACAGCACGCGCGGCCGGTAGCCCTTGGCGTCCAGGTCCTTGATCACCGCAGCGAGGTCCATGGTGAACGCCCGGGACCGGACGTCCAGCACGATCGCGATCCGGGTGACGTCACCGCTGGTGCGCGAACCCAGGTCGACCATGGTGCTGATCAGTTCGGGGGGCAGGTTGTCCACCACGAACCAGCCCATGTCCTCCAGGCATTTGGCCGCGGTCGACCGGCCGGCGCCGGACAGACCCGAGACGATCGCCACCTGGATGACCGGTTCCTCGCCCCGTCCGGATTCGCCCCGTCCGGATTCGCCCCGTCCGGATTCGGCCGGCCCGGGTTCGGACCGCCCGCGCTGCCCTGGTGCGCTCACCGGGATCCCCCCTCTTCGCTCGATCCCTGCGTCACGAACTGGTCACGGTATCGGTTCCGCGCTCGGCCGGACCGGCGAGGGCGGCGACAACTGCCTCGGCGGTGCGCCGGCCCACCCCGGGCACGTCCAGGATCTCTTCGACGCCGGCCCGCCGCAGTGCGGCGACCGATCCGAAGTGCCGGACCAGCGCCTTGCGCCGCACCTCGCCGAGTCCGGGCACGTTGTCCAGCGCGGAGACCGTCATCGACTTCGAACGCTTGGCCCGGTGGTAGGTGATGGCGAACCGGTGCGCCTCGTCGCGCAGGCGCTGCAGCAGGTACAGCGCCTCGCTGGTCCGCGGGAAGATGACGGGATCCTCCTGGAACGGCAGCCAGACCTCCTCCAGCCGCTTGGCCAGCCCGCACACGGCGACATCGACGATGCCCAGCTCGGACAGCACCGTGGCCGCGGCGTTCACCTGCGGTGCGCCGCCGTCCACGACCAGCAACTGGGGCGGGTAGGCGAACCGGCGGACCCGGCCGGTGGTCGGATCGATTCCGGCCGGTACCCCCGGGTCCGGGTCGGCGGCGGGCGCCGGACCCTGCTGGGCCGATTCCTGCTGGGCCGATTCCTGCTCGGCCCGGGCTTGATGGCTGAACCGGCGGCGCACCACCTCGGCGATCGAGGCGACGTCATCACCGGGCCGATCGCGGATGGCGAACCGCCGGTAGTCGCTGCGCTTGGCCAGTCCGTCCTCGAAGACGACCAGGGAGGCGACCACATCGGTGCCCTGCACGTGCGAGATGTCGATGCATTCGATGCGCAGCGGCGCCACGTCCAGGCCGAGGGTCTCGCCGAGTTCGGACAGCGCCGCCGACCGGGCGGTCAGGTCGCCGGCCCGCTTGAGGCGGTGCCGGGTCAGCGCCTCCTTGGCGTTGCGGGCCACGGTCTCGGCCAGCGCCCGCTTGTCGCCGCGCTGGGCGACCCGCAGCGAGACCCGCGATCCGCGCAGGCCCGACAGCCAGGCCACGAGTTCTTCGTGAGTACCCGCATCCTCGCTGGGCAGCACCGGCACCAGGATCTCCCGCGGTACCGCGGTCGACGTGTCGGCACCGGCGTCCCCGGACCGGTCGGCGGCCAGGTCGCCGTAGAACTGCAGGAGGAAGTTCTCCACCAGCGACGGCAGCCCCGCTTCGACGGCGGAATCCGGGTCGGCGTTCGTGTCGACGTCCATGTCCACGATCCAGCCGCGCTCGCCACGCACCCGCCCGTCCCGGACGTGGAACATCTGGACCGAGGCCAGCAGTTCGTCCGCGGCGATGCCGACGACGTCGGCGTCGGTGCCGTCCCGGAACACCACTGCCTGCTTCTCCACCGCTCGCCGCACGGCGGCGAGGTCGTCGCGCAGCCGGGCGGCCCGCTCGAAGTCCAGGTCGGCCGCGGCGGCCGTCATCTCCTTCTCCAACCGGCGGATCAGCGGATCGGCCTTGCCGGCCATGAAGTCGCAGAACCCGTCGACGATCTCCCGGTGCTCCTGCGCGCTGACCCGGCCGACGCACGGCGCCGAGCACTTGCCGATGTAGCCGAGCAGGCACGGCCGGCCGATCTGCGCGGATCGACGGAACACCCCGGCCGAGCAGGTCCGCGCGGGAAACACCCGCAGCAGCAGATCCAGCGTCTCCCGGATGGCCCAGGCGTGGGCGTAGGGACCGAAGTAGCGAACGCCCTTGCGGTGCGCACCGCGCATCACTTGCAGCCGCGGGTACTCCTCACCGACAGTGACGGCCAGGAACGGGTACGACTTGTCGTCCCGATACCGGACGTTGAACCGCGGATCGAATTCCTTGATCCAGTTGTATTCCAGCTGCAGCGCCTCGACCTCGGTGGTCACCACCGTCCACTCGACGCTGCCGGCGGTGGTCACCATCTGCGCGGTCCGCGGGTGCAGCGCGGAGATGTCGGCGAAGTACGAGTTCAGGCGCTGGCGCAGGCTCTTGGCCTTGCCGACGTAGATGACGCGGCCCTTCGGGTCGCGGAACTTGTACACGCCGGGCGAGTCCGGAATCGTCCCGGTCGCGGGACGGTAGACAGCGGGATCCGGCACAAGGCGAGGGTAATCGACCTCTCCGACATTCCCGCCGGGAGCGCTCCCGGCGGGAACCCGAACCGGTACCCCGAGCCCGGGGCGGTCAACCGGAGACGCTGCCGACACCTGTTCGGCACGTCCCGGGCGGTCCGCCACGGATAGGGTGATCCGGCAAGCGCGCACCGTCCGGTGCGCCGTGCGGCCGAGTCAACGGTGACGAAGTAACTGAATCGAAGCGCAGGTAGGAGCACCGATGGAGATCTGGCCGGGCCGCCCTTATCCCTTGGGGGCAACCTTCGACGGCACCGGGACGAACTTCGCAATCTTCAGCGAGGCGGCCACCGAGGTGGAGCTGTGCCTGATCGGCGAGCGGGGTGGGGAAACCCGGATCAAGATGCCCGAGGTCGACGGCTACGTCTGGCACTGCTACCTGCCGACGGTGCAGCCCGGTCAGCGGTACGGCTACCGGGTGCACGGGCCCTACGAGCCGCATCACGGGTCGCGGTGCAACCCGAACAAGCTCCTGCTGGACCCCTACGCCAAGGCGGTGTCCGGGGCCATCGACTGGGACCCGGCCCTGTTCGGCTACAACATGGGCGAGCCCGACAGCCGCAACGACGCCGATTCCGGGCCGCACATGATGCACGGCGTGGTCATCAACCCGTTCTTCGATTGGACCGGGGACCGGCAGCTGAACATCCCGTACGCGGACAGCATCATCTACGAGGCCCACGTCAAGGGCCTGACGATGCTGCATCCGGAGGTACCGACCAGCCAGCGCGGCACCTACGCCGGCGTCGCCCACCCGGCGATCATCGATCACCTGACCCGGCTCGGCGTCACCGCGATCGAACTGATGCCGGTGCACCAGTTCGTCAACGACAGCACGCTGATCGACCAGGGGCTGTCGAACTACTGGGGTTACAACACCATCGGCTTCTTCGCCCCGCAGAACACCTACAGCGCGTTCGGTGAGCGCGGCCAGCAGGTGCAGGAATTCAAGGCCATGGTCAAGTCCCTGCACGCCGCGGGCATCGAGGTCATCCTCGACGTGGTCTACAACCACACCGCCGAGGGCAATCACCTCGGCCCGACCCTGTCGTTCAAGGGCATCGACAACGGCGCCTACTACCGGCTGGTCGAGGACGACAAGCAGTACTACATGGATTACACCGGTACCGGGAATTCGCTCAACGTCCGGCACCCCCACTCGCTGCAGCTGATCATGGACTCGCTGCGCTACTGGGTCACCGAGATGCACGTCGACGGCTTCCGTTTCGACCTGGCCGCGACGCTGGCCCGGGAGTTCTACGACGTCGACCGGCTGTCCACGTTCTTCGAACTCGTGCAGCAGGACCCGGTCGTCTCGCAGGTCAAGCTGATCGCCGAACCGTGGGACATCGGCCCCGGCGGCTACCAGGTCGGCAACTTCCCGCCCCAGTGGACCGAATGGAACGGCAAGTACCGGGACACCGTCCGCGACTTCTGGCGCGGGGAGCCCGCCACGCTCGGTGAGTTCGCCTCCCGGCTCACCGGATCCGCCGACCTGTACGAGTATTCGGGCCGCCGGCCGGTCGCCTCGATCAACTTCGTGGTCGCGCACGACGGGTTCACGCTGCGGGACCTGGTGTCCTACAACGAGAAGCACAACGAGGCCAACGGCGAGGGCAACCGGGACGGTGAATCGCACAACCGGTCCTGGAACTGCGGCGTCGAAGGGCCCACCGACGACCCCGACATCCTGGAGCTGCGGGGCCGTCAGCAGCGCAACTTCCTGGCCACCCTGCTGCTGTCGCAGGGCGTGCCGATGATCGCGCACGGCGACGAGCTGGGCCGGACCCAGCTCGGCAACAACAACGTGTACGCCCAGGACAACGAGCTCAGCTGGATGCACTGGCTCGAGTCGGACGAGGCGCTGATCGAATTCACCGCGTCCGTCGCCCGGCTCCGCCGGCAGCACCCGACGTTCCGGCGGCGGCGATTCTTCGACGGCCGGCCGGTCGGCCATGCCGCCGGTGAGCCGCTGCCGGACATCGTCTGGATCACCCCCGGCGGCGCGCTGATGAAGCCGGAGGACTGGGACGCCGGCTTCGGCCGCTCGGTCGGGATGTTCCTCAACGGCAACGGGATCCGCGGCACCGACACCCGCGGCCAGCGAGTGGTCGACGACTCGTTCCTGCTGCTGTTCAACGCGCACGACGAGGGCATGGACTGGGTGCTGCCGCCCGAGGAGTTCGCGCCCGCCTGGCGGCTGGTCATCGACACCTCCGGCGTGCCGGAGCATCTGGAGGCGATCCCGGGCGGTGGCTCGGTGCCGGTCGCCAGCAAGGGACTCGTCGTGCTGCAGGCGCTGGCCGCCGTGGCTGAACAGGTGGCCTCCGGTGTCCCCGCGGCCGCTTCCGTCCCGACGGTGGCACCCGTGCCGGTGCCGATGCGGCCCGACGAATCGGCCGGTGGGCAGTCCGCGCCGGCCCCGGTGACCCGGGACACCAGCGCGGTCGTGGAGCAGCCGCAGCAGCCGAACCACCCGGACGGCGAACCGGCCGCGCCGGCCCGGAAGCCGCGGCGGAAGAAGTCATCGGGGTGACCGGGGTGACCGCGCGCAATCCGGCCTTCCCGGTCTCCACGTACCGCCTCCAGGTCACCGCCGACTGGACCCTGGCCGACGCGGCCGACCTGGTCCCGTACCTGGTCGAGCTGGGCGCCGACTGGGTGTACCTGTCCCCGATCCTGGCCGCCGAGGCCGGGTCGGGTCACGGCTACGACGTCGTCGACCATGGCGAGGTCGACCCGGACCGCGGCGGCGACTCGGGTCTGCGGCGGGCGGCCGAGGCCGCGCACCGGGCCGGGCAGGGGGTGCTCGTCGACATCGTGCCCAACCACGTCGGCGTGGCCACGCCGGAGGCGTCCGTGTGGTGGTGGGACGTGCTCACCCACGGCCAGGATTCCGCCTATGCCCGGTACTTCGACATCGAGTGGGCCGTGGCCGGCGGCAAGGTGCGGCTGCCGATCCTGGGTGACGGCGACGACCAGCTCGATCAGGTTCGGGTCGAGGACGGCGCGCTCTGGTACTACGACCACCGGTTGCCGATCGCCCCCGGGACCGGCACTGGTTCCGCCCGGGAGGTGCTGGCCCGCCAGCACTACGAATTGATGAACTACCGGCGCGCGGACACCGAGCTGAACTACCGGCGGTTCTTCGTGGTCAACGACCTGGCCGCGATCCGGGTGGAACTGCCCGAGGTCTTTGCCGCCTCGCACGCCGAGATCCGTCGCTGGATCGACCGCGGCTGGGTGGACGGGCTGCGTATCGACCACCCGGACGGGCTGGCCGATCCCGGCAAGTACCTGGACGACCTGGCCGAGCTCACCGGCGGCCGGTACGTCCTGGTCGAGAAGATCATCGAGGGTGACGAGACGTTGCCGGCCGCCTGGGCGTGCGCCGGCACCACCGGATACGACGCGCTCGCCGCCGTCGACCGGTTGTTCGTCGATCCGGCCGGCGAACCGGCCCTGGACGTGCTGGACACCCAGTTGCGGGGCGGCCTGCGGGTCGAGTGGGAGGCGATGACGCGCGGCACCAAGCGTGCGGTGGCCGACGGCCCGTTGCGCTCCGAAGTGCTCCGGCTGGCCCGGTTGGTGCCCGACGTCGACCGGGCCGACGACGGCATCGCCGAGCTGCTGAGCTCCCTGGCCGTCTACCGCACCTACCTGCCGATCGGCGGCGATCAGCTCACCGAGGCGGTGGCCCGGGCGACGACGGCGCGGCCGGAGCTGACCGACACCCTGATCCAGCTGGAACGGGGGCTGCGGGAGGTCGGCACCGAGTTCTCCACCCGCTTCCAGCAGACCTCCGGCATGGTGATGGCCAAGGGCGTCGAGGACTGCGCGTTCTACCGGTGGAGCCGGCTGACCAGCCTGACCGAGGTCGGCGGCGAGCCGGGCGATTTCGCCCTCTCGCCGGCCGCCCTGCACGACGTGCACGCCCGCCGGCTGGCCCAGTCGCCGCACACCATGACCGCGCTGTCCACGCACGACACGAAGCGGGCCGAGGACGTCCGGGCGCGGATCTCCGTGCTGTCCGAACTGCCCCAGGACTGGGCCGCGGCCGTCCGGCGGTGGAACCGGTTCGCGCCGCTGCGCGACGGCGCGCTGGCCAACCTGCTCTGGCAGGCGACCGTCGGAGCCTGGCCGCTGGACCGGGACCGGTTGCACGCCTATGCGGAGAAGGCGGCCCGCGAGGCGGGGGTGTCCACCGCGTGGATCGATCCGGATACCGCCTTCGAGGAACGCCTCCATGCGCTCGTCGACGCGGTCTACGACGACTCCGACCTGGCGTCCGACATCATCGCGTTCGCCGACCGGATCACGGTGCCGGGCTGGTCGAACTCGTTGTCGGCCAAGCTGATCCAGCTGCTGGCGCCCGGGGTACCGGACGTCTATCAGGGCACCGAACTGTGGGACTGCTCGCTGGTCGACCCGGACAACCGGCGGCCGGTCGACTACACCGTCCGCCGGGAACTGCTCGCCCGGCTCGACGACGGCTGGCAGCCACCGGTGGACGCCACTGGGGCGGCCAAGCTGCTGGTCACCAGCCGGGCGCTGCGGTTGCGCCGGGATCGCCCGGAGCTGTTCACCGGTTACGCGGCCGTGGCCACCGACGGCCTGGCCGCCGACCACGTCTTCGCGTTCGATCGCGGCGGAGTGCTGGCCGTCGCGACCCGGCTGCCGGTCGGGCTGGCCGCGGCCGGCGGCTGGCGCGACACGGTCCTGCACCTGCCGCCCGGTGACTGGCGGGACGAACTCACCGGCCGGCCCGCGGTCGCCGACCACGTGACGGTCGGCGACCTGCTGGACACCTACCCGGTCGCGTTGCTGGTGCGAGAGGGCTGATCCGATGCGAGTCTGGGCGCCGCGCGCCGGCACGGTCGACCTGGTCGTTGGTGCGAGCGACCATCCGATGACGCCGGTCGACGGTGGTTGGTGGACCATCGACCCGCCGGCCGGCCTGCGCGACTACGGGTTCCGGCTCGACGGTGAGCAGACGGTGCGGCCCGACCCCCGCTCCCGGTGGCAACCGGCCGGGGTCGACGGACCGACCCGGCTGTTCGACCCGGACGAATACCAGTGGGGTGACCAGGCCTGGACCGGACGGCGGCTGGCCGGCAGCATCATCTACGAGCTCCACGTCGGCACCTTCACCCCCGAGGGCACCCTCGACGCGGCCGCCGGCAAGCTCGACCACCTGATCTCCCTCGGGGTGGACATGGTGGAGCTGCTGCCCGTCAACGCGTTCGCCGGCACCCACAACTGGGGTTACGACGGCGTGCTGTGGTTCGCCGTGCAGGACAGCTACGGCGGTCCGCGGGCCTACCAGCGCTTCGTCGACGCGTGCCACCAGCGGGGCATCGGGGTCATCCAGGACGTCGTCTACAACCATCTGGGCGCCGGCGGCAACCACATTCCGCTGTTCGGTCCGTACCTCAACCCGACCGCCGGCGGCAGCCCGTGGGGCGACAGCATCAACCTGGACGGGCCGGACTCCGGCGAGGTCCGTCGCTACATCCTGGACAACGTCGTGATGTGGTTGCAGGACTACCACGTCGACGGCCTCCGGCTGGACGCCGTGCACGCCCTCAACGACAGCCAGGCCACCCACCTGCTGGAGGACATCGCCAAACGGGTCGACGCGTTGTCGCCCCATGTGCGGCGGCCGCTGTCGCTGATCGCCGAGTCGGACCTGAACGACCCCAAGCTGATCACCCCGCGGGAGGCCGGCGGGTACGGGCTCACCGCGCAATGGAACGACGACTTCCACCATGTCCTGCACGTCGCCCTGACCGGGGAGAAGGAAGGCTACTACGCCGATTTCGGCCGGATGTCGGATATCGCCAAGGTCCTGAGCCGGGGCTTTTTCCACGACGGCACGTTCTCCAGCTTTCGCGGCCGGGACCACGGCCGGCCGGTCGACACGCTGACCACGCCGGCCTGGCGGTTCCTCGGGTACTCGCAGAACCACGACCAGATCGGGAACCGGGCGGCCGGTGATCGGCTCACCGCGACCCTGACCGCCGACCAACTGGCCGTCGCCGCGGTGCTGGTGTTGACCGCGCCGTTCACCCCGATGCTGTTCATGGGTGAGGAATGGGCGGCGTCCACGCCATGGCAGTTCTTCACCTCGCACACCGATCAGTTCCTCGCCGACGCGACCCGGCAGGGCCGGATCGAGGAGTTCGCCCGCATGGGCTGGGACCAGGACCTGGTGCCCGACCCGCAAGCTCCGTCCACCTTCCAGAACTCGAAGTTGGACTGGGCAGAGGCCGAATCCGGCGAGCATGCCCGGATGCTCACGCTCTACCGGGAGCTCGCGACGCTACGCCGGGCCCGCGCCGAGCTCACCGACCCCTGGTTCGGCACGGTGCGCACCGACTTCGACGACGAGCAGCGGTGGCTGGTGATCGACCGGTCCGGGTTGCGGATCGTGGTCAACCTGGCCGACCGGCCGCGCACGGTCCCCCTCGGCGGCCCCGCCGGGGCGCTGCTGCTGGCCACCGACCCGGGCGTCCGGATCGACGGCGAGCAGATGGCGCTGCCCCCGGCATCGGCGGCCGTGCTTGGTCCGGCAAGCTGACCCGGACCGAACCCCTCGCGCCGCCGGGAGGCACCGATGGCCCTGTCCTACACCACCACCGCCACCGCCTGGGGTGGCCGGATGGGCCGGGTCGCGACCTCCGACGGCAAGCTCGACTACCGGTTGTCGATGCCGGAAGGCATGGGCGGCGACGGCGGCGACGGCACCAACCCCGAGCAGCTGTTCGCCACCGGCTACGCCGCCTGCTTTCACAACGCGGTCCGCTCGGTGGCCCGCAAGCGCAAGGTCGACGTCGCCGACTCGGCCGTCTCGGTCACCGTCACCATTGCCGGCACGGTCGCCGACGGTTACCGGCTGGCCATCCGGATCGAGGCCGAAATGCCGGGCCTGGAGCGGCAAACCGCACAGCAGGTGCTCGACGGCGCGCACGACCGCTGCCCGTACAGCCGCGCGCTGCGCGGCAACCACGACCTGAAGCTGGTCCTGGTCGAGAGCTGACTGCCCTGGCGATCGCGTCCCGCGGACCAGCGGCCGGCCCGGGGGTGGCGAGTCCTCCGCAGGAGCGCGGGCGTGGCCGATTCGTGGGCGTGCGGGCGTGCGTGCGTCGGCCGCGGCGCCCCGACAGGGGAAACGGGGGCCGCCGATTGCCGCTCCGGCGCCGGGGAAAACTGATGGGGTGAGCCCACCCTCCCCCACCCGCCGCTGGCTGTTCGGCGATCAGCTCGGACCGCACTTCCTGGACACCGACGATCAGCCGGTGCTTCTGGCGGAGTCCCGCCGGGCGTTCTCCCGCCGCCGCTTCCACCGGCAGAAGGCCCACCTGGTGCTGTCGGCGATCCGGCACCGCGCCGCCGAACTCGGTGAGCAGTGCGATTTCCGGCAGGTCGGCGGGTACACCGAGGCGGTGCGCGGCCGGATGTTGTCGGTCTGCCACCCGACCACCCGCGCCGCGCTCGCCTTCGTGCGGCGACTGCCGGACGTCGAGGTACTGCCCGCCCGCGGCTTCGCCACCGGGATGGCTGAATTCGCCGCGTGGGCCGGCGGTCGGGGGGCGCGGCGGCTGCTGATGGAGGACCACTACCGGGCCGCCCGGCGCCGGCTGGACGTGCTGATGGACGGGGACGAGCCGGCCGGCGGTCGCTGGAACTTCGACCAGGAGAACCGGGAGCCGCCACCGAAGCGGGCGGGGCGGCGCCGGCCCGATCGGCCGCACCTGCTCGGGGTGCCCGCTCCCTGGTGGCCCACCGAGGACGAGATCGACGACCGGGTGCGCGCCGACCTGGACCGCTGGGCGCGTGACGGTGACGTCGCGTTCATCGGCCGCGACGGCCCGCGCCGGTTCGCCGCCACCCGGTCCGAGGCGCTGCAGGTCCTGGATGGGTTCGTCACCGAGCGGCTGCCGTCCTTCGGCCGCTACGAGGACGCGATGCTCGCCGACGACGCCTGGATGGCCCACTCGCTGCTGTCCGCGCCGCTGAACCTGGGTCTGCTGGATCCGATCGAGGTGGTGCACCGGATCGAGCAGGCCTACCGGGACGGGGACGTCCCGATCGCGGCGGCGGAGGGCGCGGTGCGCCAGATCATCGGCTGGCGCGACTACGTCTGGCACCTCTACTGGCACCTCGGCCCGGACTATCCCGCGCGGAACGCGTTGCGGGCCCAGCGGTCTCTTCCGGACTGGTTCGCCGAGCTGGACGCCGACGCGGTGCAGGCCCGGTGCCTGTCCGGGGTGCTGGCGGACCTGCGCGACCACGGCTGGGTGCACCACATCCCGCGCCTGATGGTGCTGGGAAACTATGCGCTGCAGCACGGTTGGCGCCCCGCCGAGGTCACCGACTGGTTCCACCGGGCGTTCGTCGACGGGTACGAGTGGGTCATGGTCGCGAACGTCATCGGCATGTCGCAGTTCGCCGACGGCGGGCAGATCACCACCAAGCCCTACGCGGCCGGCGGTGCGTACATCAACCGGATGAGCGACTACTGCGGCCCCTGCCGGTACCGGCCGACGGTCCGCGTGGGTGACGACGCCTGCCCGTTCACCGCCGGCTACTGGAGTTTCCTGCACCGGCACCGCACCGACCTGGACGGCAACCACCGGATGGGGCAGGCGCTGCGCGGGTTGGACCGGCTGACGGATCTGGATCCGCTGCTGGACCAGGAACGGCGGCGGGGCTCGACAGCGCCCTGATGCGCGGTGGGCTCGACCGAGCTACTTGCGGAGAGTTATCGTTGCGCTACGCTCGGTAGCGCAACGGTGCGCGCGTTCAGGGGGGACCATGGTTCAGGAAGTGACGGTCGACTGTACGGCCTGCGGCCGCCAGAGCCGGCTCGGGTCGGTCTCGTCCGACGGCCGGACGACCATGATCGTCAACGGATGCCAGGTGGTGTGTTGCGCCTGCGGCCGGCGGATCACCGTCGAACGGGGGGTTTTCTCGTTCAATCCGGCCGGGGCCTTGCCGACGTACCGCCCGGCGGCGCCGGCCTGAACCACGCAGCCGGTCAGCGCAATCCTTCGCAGGTCGACCGAAGCGGTTGGCCGGGCCGGATGGTCGCCGATTCCTCGGCCGTCAGGTCCCGATTCGCGACCACGCAAGCCTGCCGCAGCCAGCTTTGCGGGTCGGCCTCGAAGGTCACCACGGTTCCGTCCTGGTGCATGGTGCGGAGCGTCGTGCCGTCCGGGTCAAAGGTCATCGATCCCCATCCGTGCCCGTCGCTGATCGGCCGGCCGAGCGGTTGCCAGCCGGCGGTGTCCCAGAGCAGCAGGTCGCCGTCGGTCCCCAGGCTGGCCAGGAGGCGACCGTCGGGGCTCGGCGCCAGGCCGATCAGGAAGCCTCCGGTGGTCAGCCGGCGCGGCACCAGCGGTGCCAGGTCGGTCGCCGACAGCACGTGAAGGTGGCCGCCGTTGGTGCCCAGCAGGACCGTCCGGCCGTCGGCCCCGAAGGCGACTGCGGTGACCAGGTCCGGTTCCGCGAATGTGACCTGGGCGAGGAGCGCACCGGTCCGGCTGTCCAGGGTCTGCGCTCCGTCGACGATGCCGACGAGGATCCGCGAGCCGTCCGGGGACAGCGCCACTGTCCGGGTCGCCTCCCGGTCGGGGGACGGCGGGTGCGGGACGGGTCCCCATCGAGTCCGGCCGGAGTCCAGATCCAGCAGCAGGGTGCCGCGGGCGACGCCGACCACGACCGACCGGTCGTCCGGGCCCGCCGCCAGGCCGACCGGTGGTCCGGGCAGCCGGACCCAGCGCACCAGGTCCCCGCTGGTGGTGTCCCAGCCGGCCAGGTACCCCACGCTCTCGTCGGCCCCGGCGGCAGCGCTGCCGCCGGGGTCCGGGTAACGGACCACACCGGCCAGTGCGATACGCCCGTCCCCGGTGATGCCGATCGACGTCGCATCGCACCACCGGCAATCGGCGGGCAGCGCGAGGTCGGGGTGACCGACCCGGCCCGACCGGGGATCCAGCACGGACACGGTGTTGAATCCGTCCGGGATCGCGGCCAGGCCGGCGGCGACGCGGCCGTCGGTGGAGGTGGCGCCCAACCAGACCCGGGCGTTGCTGGACGTGGTGCGCAGCAGTCCGCGCTGACCCGTGCGGTCCCAGGCGATGGCCGTGCCGTCCCGCCCGGCCGTCCAGAGCATGTCACGGCCGGGCCCGGCATACGCGATGTCCATCACCGCGCCGCTGTGGCCGGTCCGCTCCTCCAGCAAGTCACCGGTGCGTCCGTCGCGCAGTTGCAGCACCTCCCCCGCGCCCACCGCCAACTCGGCACCGTCGGGCGAGAAACCCAGTCCGGACGGTGTATTCACCCGGATGGGGCGGCTGAGCGGGGTACCGGACAGGTCGTGCAGTCGGATCGACCGCGCCTGCGGGTCTGTCTCGTCCACGGCGACCAGCACTCCGCCGCTGGACGCTCCGCGGACCGACGCCACCCCGGGCAACGGGCTGATCATGTCGGTCGCCGGGTCATAGACAACGGTGCGGTCGGCGTCGGCCAGGCCCGCCCGCCCGTCCGGCCACACTGTGATGTGATCGGGCCGGAATCCGGTCAGGCCGGTCGGCCAGGGCACGCGGTCCTCAACCCGCCCGGTGTCCGCGTTCCCCACGATCACCCCACCGCTGCCGGCGACCAGCCAGCGGGCATCGGCGAGCCAGGCGGCACCTCGGCCCAGCTCGTTGTCCGCGGGAGCGGATGTCGACCACACCGGTTGGCCGTCGGCCGCGCCGATCAGCACGATCTGCTGGGTTCCGGCCAGGCGGGTGGTGAGCACGCCGTGACCCTGCGGGTCGGGTGCCATGGCCGCGAACAGGGATTCGACCGATGCCGACCATCGAAGGGCTCCGGTGAGCGCGTCGACGGACAGCCAGCGCGGACCGTTCTCGGCCAGGTAGACCGTCGAACCGTCCGGGCTGACCGAAGTGCGCAGGAAGCGACCGTTCGCGTGCACCTGGGTGACGATGCGAGGCGCTCGGGTCAGCAGGCCCAGCAGCGCGCCGTCGGTCTCCGGCCCGGGCTCGGCGCGCACCGCTTCGACTGCGGACAGCAGCCCAAGGTCCAGGTGCTGCTCGCTCACGGCCTGGGCCGCCAGCCGGCGCGCCTGCGCTGATGCGGCCGCGGCCTCGGCCCGGCGCTGCGCCCCGATCGCGACCATCCCGACGGTGATCGCCGCGACGAGCAGCGCCACGATGCCACCGATCAGCCACCGCAATCGCCGGACCTGGCGGGCGGAGTCCGCGGCCCGTGCGACGGCCTCCCGGCGTTCGGCGTCCAGCCGGGCGGCGCCCGCCTCCAGGAACTCACGCTCGATCGCGGTGACGGCTTCCGGAGCGCTCTGCGCGGCCTCCTGGCCGGCGCCGAGCCGGGTGCCTTGCCAGAGCAAACCCGGGTCGCGCTCCTGCTCATCCCAGTCGGCGGCGGCGACGGCGAGGCGGCGGCGCACGTCCTGGGTCAGGCGATCCTCGGCCAGCCAGCCGCGCAGCCGCGGCCAGCGGTCGAACAGCGCCTCGTGCGCCACCTCGACCGAATCCTGATCCACGGTCAGCAGCCGGGCGGTGGTCAGCGGTTCGACCAGGGCGCGGACCCGCGGGTCGGGCAGTCCGGCGAGCTCGGCCAGCGGCACCCGGCGACGCGCCACTCCGGCGGCACCGGCCGGTCCGGCCAGCCGCAGCAACAGGACCCGGGCCGCCGCCCGGTCCGCCGGTGACAGGTCGGCGTAGGCATCCTCGGCCAGCCCGGCGACGGCCGCGGCCAGCCCGCCGCCGGCCACGTACCCGGCGATTGTGAGCTCGGCGCCGGCCCGCTGCTCCCACAACCGGGCCAGCGCCGTGGACAGCAACGGCAATTGCCCCGGCTCACCGGCGGCGTCCTCGGTGATGGCATCGACCAGCCCGACCTCCAGGCGCAAGCCGGCCGTGGCCGCGGGCCGCTCGACCGCCCGGGCGAGCTCGGCCCGGCTCGGCGAACCGATCAGTACGGTGTTGTCGGCCAGCGGCCGGGCCAGCCGCGGATGCTCGGCGATCCGGTCCAGGAAGTCCGGCCGGACGGTGAGCAGCACGGTCACCCCGGTCGCCGGGTCCTGATGCAGGTCCGCGATGGTGTCGAGGAAGGACGCCCGCTCCGCCTCGTCGGCACCCAGCGTCCACAGCTCCTCGAGCTGGTCGACGGCGATCACCACCCGGCGAGCCTCGTCGGAGCGGTCACCGCGGATCAGACCTTCCAGCACGTCGCCCAGTGACGCCGCCGATATCCCAGCCTGCAATGCCTGCTTTGTAAGTTCGCGCATCGGGTGGGAACCCGGGCGCATCAGCAGCACCGGCCAGCCGGTGCTGCCCGGAAGGGCCCCGCGCTGCAACTCGGCGATCAGGCCGGCCCGTAGCGCGGACGACTTGCCGCGGCCCGACGGGCCGACGAGGGTGACCAGCCGCGATCCGGCCACCCGCGCGAGCAGCTCGGCGACGAGCCGCTCCCGCCCGGCGAACCAGGGGGCATCCGCCACGTCGTAGGCGGCCAGGCCGCGCCACGGGCAGCGATCGGCGGTCACCGGAACCGGCCCGCTGGTCGGCGCGGCCCCGAGCAGAACTGCGTCGGACCGAACACCGTCGGGCGCCCCGGGGTGGGGCCGGGCACGGTCCACTCGGGCGGTGTCCGGCCGGACCGGATCGAGGACCGCCGGATCGGTCAGAGCCAGCAGGCCGTCGCTGAGCCGGTCCCGCGCCTGCGCGAGCTCCCGGCCGGCGCCGGTCACGGTTGCGCTGGCCTCGCGCACGGCGAGCTCGGCGGCCTGCTGGGCCCACCGTGCCGCCGCCCGGTGCAGGTCCTCCGGCCAGGCGACGGTCCGGGTCAGAATGTCCGTGGTCGCTCGGACCACGTCATCGGGCCGGACGTGGGTCGCCACCACGTCGCGGGCCGTGTCCGGGGACAGTGGTCGCAGGTCGAGAACGGCCGCGCCGTCGGGCACCTCGGAGTCGGGTTCGGTCAGCCACAAGATCAGCTGGCCCGGTTCCGGGACGAGGTCGCCCCGACCTCCCCCGCGATCGGTGACCACCAGGCCGGGACCGGGCCACCCGGGACCGGACGGGCCTGGTGAATCGGCCACATGCTCCCGGCCGACCAGGTCGGCAATCACCGGAGCTCGGGTGACGGCCTCGGAGGCCAGCTCCTGGGCCAGGCGCAGCCGGTCCGATGCCGCGGGACCGCGGACGATACCCAGCACCGGCCGTCCGGCGATTGCCTGCGACCACCACCGCCGCAGGACGGCGAGCTCGGCCGTCCGCCCGGCGGCAGGCCCGGTGGGGATCAGCTCGACGGGCAGCCGGCCCCGCGCGTCCAAGTCGAGCACCGGGTCCTGGGCCAGCACCTGGGCCTGGAGTTCGCGCAGCTCGCGCCCGGGCTCGACGCCCAGATCGTCGGCCAGTAGTCGGCGCGCCCGGTCGAAGGCGCGGAGCGCGTCACCCTGGCGACCCTGCCGGTACAGGGCGCGGATGAGCAGCGCCCACAAGCGCTCCCGGTGCGGATGCTCGCCGAGCAGGCGTTCGAGGTCGGGGACGACTGCGTCGGCCTGACCGAGCTGCAGAGTGGCCGCGCACAGCTTCTCGGTCGCGGTCAGGCGCAGCTCCCCCAACCGCCGGGCCTCATCGCGGGCGAAATCGCTGTCCGGGAAATCCACGTACGCCGGCCCGCGCCACAGGTCGAGCGCCGCATGCAGCCGATCCGCCACCTCACGCGGATGGGCGCCTGTGGCGCCGCCGGCGCAGACGAGTGCACAGAATCGGTCGGCGTCGACCGCATCCGCGGACAGCGTCAGCCGGTATCCCCCTCCCTCGGTGATCACCACGTCCGGCGCGGTCCGGCCGGTGCGCAGCGCTTTCCGGATCCGGAGCACGAAGGTTTGCACGGACTTGTGGGCCGACGGCGGCGGCTGTTCCTGCCACAACGCATGGACGAGGGCGGAGACCGGCACCGTGCGGTCCCGGTGTGCGGTGAGCATCGCAAGCAGGGTGCGCTCCTTGACCCCGCGCAGCGTCACCGGGCCGTCGGGACCCGCGATCTGCAGCGGTCCCAGCACGGCGATCCGGATCGCCGAATGGTCCCGTGGATCGGTCGATGTCAACCCGGCCGAAGTCGGCCCCGAGGTCACCGGCGCCCCCTTTCCAGCCGAGGCCAGCGTCGGCTCGACCGGTCGCGGCTCGGTCGCGATCCGGTCGCTCCCCACGATCCCACGGTCGGCCGATCCGGGCATATCGACCGAACCGCGACCCGATCGCGACCGGGCAACGGCACCGTCCGTCCGGGGCCGGGACGGCGAGGGGTGTACCGGTCGGATCACTCGTCGCAGAAGGAGAGGTTCGCGATGAATAGGCTGAAGCCCTTCACCATCGTGGTCTGCACCACCGCACTGCTGGCCGGCGGGGTGCTGGTCATCCCGCCGGCCGCGGCGGGCGGCGACACCGGGCCGGCCGGTCGGGCGGCCGACTGTGTCACCGTCGTCGATGCGTCACCGGCCGGGAGCACCGGTGGCGCGGACAGCGGGGCCGACGGGATCACCGCCGGACCGGGCGGCGCCTGGTTCTCCCGAGGCGGCACCGTGCACCGGGTGGGCCGGGCCGGATGGGCACCGGTGGCACTGCCGGATGCGGCCACCGCCGACGTCGGCGCTCTGGCCGGATCGCGGTCGGCAGTGTGGTTCGCCGACACGGGCAACGCAAGGATCGGGCGAATCGATGCCCGCGGCCGGGTCACCGGGTATCCCATCGCGGCCACCCCGGCCGGGCCGGCCCGGCCGCAGGACCTGGCCGTCGACGACCGGCGGGTGGTCTTCGCCGACCGATCGGCGAATGCCATCGGCGAGCTGAACGTGCGGACCGGACGAATCACGAGCACCCCGGTGCCGACCGCCGACAGTGATCCGGCGGCCCTGATCATCGACCGGGACGGCGCGGTGTGGTTCGTCGAGCGCGCGGCCGGCAAGGTCGGCCGGCTGGCGAACGGCATCATCCGCGAGTGGCCGCTGGCGACCGGGGCGGCGCCGGCGGGGATCGCTGCCGGACCGGAGGGAATCGTCTGGTTCACCGAGCCCGGTGCCGGCCGCATCGGGCGGCTCACCCCTGATGGGCGGCTCACCGAGTATCCGCTGACCGGCGGTCCGGCCGGCATCACCGCGTCCGGCCGGTCGCTGTACGTCTCGCTCCAAGACGTGGGCGGCGTCGTCCGGCTCGACCTGTCCGGCCGGGAGACCGCGCGGTGGCACCTGTCCGCCGCCGGGGGTCCGCGCCGTCTGGCCGAGATCGACGGGACCATCTGGACGACCGATCCGGTCAACGACGTGGTCTACCGGATCCGGCCGACGTGCGACCAGCCTTGGGTGGACGCCGACATCGCGACCCGGGCCCAGGCGGCGCTCGATGCGGCGCTGCCGGCCGACGGCCCCGGCTGCTCAGTCGCCTTCGGCGAGAGGGGCATGGTGGTCTGGACCGGCGTCCGGGGCCTCGCCGACCTCTCCCGCGGCATCCCGATCACCGCACGCACGATCTTCGACGCCGGGTCGATCGCCAAACAATTCACCGCGGTCGCCGTCCTGCTGCTGGCCCAACGCCACCGGCTCTCGCTCACCGACACCCTGGCCCAGCACCTGGACGGATTCCCGGCGTGGGCCGGCGGCGTGACGCTGAACGAGATGCTGCACCACACGGCCGGCATCCCCGAATACATCTACCTCTTCGACGCCAAAGGCTATACGCGCACAGATCTGCTCACCCAGCAGATGATCGTGGACGAGTTGCGCGCGGTGCCGGCACTCAACTTCACCCCCGGTGACCACTGGGACTATTCGGACTCGAACTACATCCTGCTGGCCGAGGTCGTCGCCAAGGTGTCCGGCACCGATTTCCCCACTTTCCTGCGGCAGCACATCTTCGCCCCGCTCGATCTGGCCATGGTGGTCGACGCCAGCACCAATCCCCTGCCGGGCCGAGCAATCGGCTACGACACCGACACCGGTGTGTTGCGGAGCAATGAGGACGAGCAGTGGCAGGCGGTTGGCGAGGGCTCGCTGCAGACGACACCGTCGGAGCTCGTGCGATGGGCCGACCAGTACCGCAGGCCGGTAGTGGGCGGGCCGAGCCTGCTGACCGCCCAGCTCGCCGATCCCGTGCCCACCTGGCCGGGTGGGCCGCTGTATGCCGCGGGGATCAACATCGGGTCCCTCGGTCAGCTTTGGCACCCGGGCAGCTGGATCGGTTACCTCAGCCAGTTCGAGGTGAGCCCGGACCGGACCCGGTCGCTGGCCGTGTTCTGCAATTCCTGGAACCTGGACATGGGACCGGTCGTCCAGCCGCTCATGGACCTCTGGACGGTGCGGACTGCGTAAGACCGGTCAGGTGACCAGGTCGATCGACCGCTCCCCCGTCCGCTCGACCTGCAGGCCCGCCCGCCGGGCGACCCGCAGCAGCCCTGGGACGTCGGCCACGTCGGCCCGGGTGGCGACCAGCACCCGGGCCAGCCGGCCCTTGGCCGCCTTCGAGAAATGGCTGACGACGCTCCGGCTGGCCGGGTCGCCGGGCACCGCCTCGGACAGCACCCGAACGGTCACCGCGCCCGGCGCGGGCGCGAACGCGGCATAGGCGCCGGACCGCAGATCCACCACCAACCCGTCCAGGCCGGCGAGCACCGGAGCCAGCACCGGTCGCCAGGCGGCGGCCACCGGCCCGTTTCCGGGCAACCGTGTGCCGGCCGAGAACCGGTACGCGGGAATCGGATCTCCGCCGCGCAGCAGCCCGAACAGGGCCGAGGTGATCAGCAGCCGCTCGGCGGCCCGGGTCCGTGCGGCGGGCGGCAGGCCGGCGACGTCGAGGTGGTCGTAGAGCACGCCGGTATAGCGGTGCAGCGCCGGGCGGGTCGCAGTGGTGCGAAGCTTCGCGGTGGCGGCGATCTCGGCATCCTGACGGGCGGACACCCCCAGCGCGGTCCGGGCGGCCGTCGGGTCGGCGCACAGGTCGGTCAGCCGGTCGATGAGTTCGAAGCGCACCGGATTGAGCGTGGGAAAGCCCAACGCGGCCGGCTCCAGCGGCTGGCCGTCACCGCCGGGCGCCTTCGTCTCCGACGGGGGCAGCAACACATACACGGTCACGGACCTTACGTAGGCTCGCCCGATGGGCGACGACAGGGCGGATCCGCCGTGGGCCATCGACCAACGCGGCCGCATCGCCGCACTCATCGACGAGTACCGCCGCACGCTCCACGACTGCCTGGACGGGCTGACCGAGGAAGAGGCTCGGCGTCGGCTCGTTCCGTCCAGGACCACGCTGCTCGGCCTGGTCAAACACGTCACCTTCGTCGAGGGTGTCTGGTTCGACCAGGCGGTGACCGGCCGGACCTACCGGGAGATCGGCATCGCCGGCACTGTCGACGGCTCGTTCACCCTGCGCAAGGACGACACCATTGACTCGGTCCGCGCGGCCTATCGGCAGCGATGCGCGGCCTCCCGTGCGACCCTGGCCGGCCGGCACCCCAGCGACACGGTCGAAGGGCGCGGGCATCGACCGGTATGGGCGTTGGAACTGCAGGTGTTGCGTGAGCTGGCGCACCACGCCGGACACGCCGACATCCTGCGTGAGCAGATCCTGGCCGGACGGAACGAGTGATGGCTGCGGCAACCTGCGGCATCGATCGAGCACCGTTCGGTAATTGACACCGGGATTTCCGATGCCGCAGGTCGAACGCTCCGTCGACGAGGCCGAGCCGGCGGCGGGGGACGCCCGATCGGGCAAGGTCAGCCAACCAGCCGCCGCAGGGCCAGCGCGGCGACCGGCAGATAGGCGGGCACCACGAGCGCGGGCCCGGTCACCTCCAGCGTCGTGCGGGTGCCGGACCCGACCGGCTCGACGCCGTGGACCAGGGTCAGCGTCCCGACCAGCGGTGGGTGCACCCGCCAGGTCCAAACCCGGTCATCGGGGTCGACGGCAAGGATCTCGAACGGCACCGCCAGCGCGCAGGGGCCGCGAACCACTCCGGACGTCCGGGCCACCAGTTCGGCCTCCGGATAGTCCACGGCGCGGATCTGCGGGGACCAGCCGGGCCAGCGCACGGGCCGGATGTACCGCGCCCACACCAGATCGGGCGGGGCGGGACCGGTCACCGCGAGGGAACGCCGCACCCCCTCCCTATGCCCCGCGACCGGCCCGGTGGAACGCGGAATGAAGGTGCCGCAACTCGTCGACGGTGGCCTCGAGCAGGGACGCCGCGAAGATCCGGCCCGGTCCCTCGGGCACCGGCACCTCGGACGGCACGACCAGCACCGGAATTCCGGCCGCGACCGCCGCCGCGGTGCCCGACGGCGAGTCCTCGACGGCCAGACAGTCCGTGGCCGGCAGGCCCAGCCGTTGCATCGCCGTGAGGTAGGGCTCCGGGTCCGGCTTGGGAGATTTCACTTCGTCGCCGCACACCGCCAGGTCGAACCGGTGGGAACCGAGCCGTTGCATGGCCACGTCGACCACGACCCGCGGCGAACTGGTCACCAGGGCTGTCGTCACCCCCTCGGCGCGGAGCGCGTCGATCAGTTCCTGCGCCCCCGGTTGCCACATCAACTCGGTGGCGAACACCCCGGCCGCCCGGTCGAGCAGCTGCCGGGTGGCTTCGTGATGGGACAGGTCCGAGCCGAGTTCCGCCAGCATCAGATCGACCGACGCGGGTACGGACAGGCCGGTGGTGCGGGCGAGCACCTCCTCCGTGAGCGTGCCGCCCAGGTCGTTCGCGATCACCCGCATCGCGTCCGCCCACAAGGGCTCGGAGTCCACCACCGTCCCGTCCAGATCGAACAGCACGGCCTGCAGCGAACTCATCGGGGCACCACCTTCGAGGGGTCGGTCGGGCCGTCCGCGCCGGGCGGTCCAGCGATGGTAGTCCACGCCGGCCGATCGACGGCCGGGGAGCAGTAGCGTGCGGTGGTGATCGATGACGCCTGGGTCGGCCCGGCCGATCGCTTCGCCGGCGACGCCGACGCGTCGGTCAAGGGGTACGTCCGGACCCAGGTCCTGCACCGGCAGCTGCTCGAACACCGGCCGCGGCCCCCGGCAACTGCGCTGGACGTGGGCGGTGGGGCCGGTCGCCAGTCGTTCCCGTTGGCCGAGATCGGTGACGAAGTAACTGTTCTGGATTCATCGGCGGCGATGCTGGACCGGGCCCGACAGCGCTGACGGCGCGGCCGACGGTCACCGCGCCGCGAAGTACTTCGCCTCGGGGTGGTGCGCCACCAGCGCCGACGTCGACTGCTCGGGGTGCAACTGGAACTCCTCGGACAGCTCCACGCCGATCCGCTGCGGCTCCAGCAACGCCATCACCTTGGTCTGATCGGTCAGGTCCGGGCAGGCCGGGTAGCCGAAGGAATAGCGGGCCCCGCGGTACTCCAGGTCGAAGAACTTCTCGATGTCGGCCGAATCGTCGGCCGCCGCGTTCGAACCGTCGGCGAAGACCAGCTCGGAGCGGATCCGCCGGTGCCAGAACTCCGCCAGCGCCTCGGTCAGCTGGACCGACAGGCCGTGCACCTCGAGGTAGTCCCGGTAGGCGTTGGCCGCGAACAGCTCGTTGGCGAAGTCGGCGATCCGCTGGCCCATGGTGACCACGGTGAACGCGATGACGTCGACCTCGCCGGCCTGCCGCGCCGCCTCGCGGGAGCGGTAGAAGTCGGCCAGGCACAGGTGCCGATCCCGCCGTTGCCGCGGGAACGTGAATCGGCACACCTCATCGGCGTCCGGTCGCGGCTGCGCCAGCACGATCACGTCGTCGCCCTCGGACACGCACGGGAAGTACCCGTAGACGACGGCCGCCTCCAGCACCTTCTCGGTGTGCAGGCGGTCCAGCCAGTACCGCAGCCGTGGTCGGCCCTCCTTCTCCACCAGCTCCTCGTACGTCGGGCCCTGGCCGGCCCGGGCACCACGCAGGCCCCACTGCCCCAGGAACGTCGCGCGCTCGTCCAACATGGTCGAGTAGTCAGCCAGGGCAACACCTTTGACGACCCGCGAGCCCCAGAACGGCGGGCTGGGAACCGGGTTGTCGGCGGCCACATCACTGCGCGCGGGCAGCACCAGAGCGGCCTCCTCGGCCTCCGCGGCAGCCCGCCGCTTCTCTGCGATCCGCTGGGACCGCTCGTGCCGGGCCTTGCGTTCCGCGACCTTGGCCGCATCGGCGGCGGCGACCTGCGGGTCGAGGCCCTTCTTCCGGGCCATCACCCCGTCCATCAGTCGCAGGCCTTCGAAAGCGTCCCGGGCGTACCGGACGTCGCCCTTGAACACCGACGACAGGTCGTTCTCCACATACGACCGGGTCAGCGCCGCCCCGCCCAGCAGCACCGGGAACTTCTCCGCGATGCCGCGGGCGTTCATCTCCTCCAGGTTCTCCTTCATGATCACCGTGGACTTGACCAGCAGCCCGGACATCCCGATCGCGTCGGCGCCGTTGTCCTGCGCGGCCGACAGGATCGTCGAGATCGGCTGCTTGATGCCGAGATTGACCACCGAGTAGCCGTTGTTGGACAGGATGATGTCGACAAGATTCTTGCCGATGTCGTGCACGTCCCCCTTGACCGTGGCCAGCACGATGGTCCCCTTGCCGGCCGCATCGTCTTTCTCCATGTGCGGTTCCAGGTAGGCGACCGCGCTCTTCATCACCTCGGCCGAGGTCAGCACGAACGGCAACTGCATCGCGCCCGATCCGAACAGCTCGCCGACCGTCTTCATGCCCTCCAGCAGGGTGTCGTTGATGATCTCGAGAGCGGAGCGCCGGGCCAGTGCTTCGTCGAGATCCGCCTCCAGCCCGTTGCGTTCACCGTCGACGATCCGCCGCTGCAACCGCTCGTCCAGCGGCAGCGCGGCCAGTTCGGCCGCCCGGCTCGCCCGGCCGGCCGCGGTCGTCGCACCCTCGAACATCTCCAGCACTCGCTGCAGCGGGTCGTACCCATCCCGCCGCCGGTCCCACACCAGATCGAGGGCGACCGTCCGCTGCTCTTCCGGGATCCGGGCCATCGGCAGGATCTTCGACGGGTGCACGATGGCCGAATCCAGGCCGGCCGCCGTGCACTCGGCCAGGAAGACCGAATTCAGCACCTGCCGGGCGGCGGGGTTCAGGCCGAACGAGACGTTCGAGATGCCCAGGGTGAAATGAAGGTCCGGATGGGTGCGTTTGAGTTCCCGGATGGCCTCGATGGTTTCGATGCCGTCCCGCCGGGTTTCCTCCTGGCCGGTGGCGATGGGGAAGGTCAGGCAGTCGACGACGATGTCGCTCTCGGCCATCCCCCACTTCCCGGTGAGATCCGCGATCAGGCGCTCCGCAATCGCCACCTTGTGCTCGCGGGTCCGGGCCTGGCCCTGCTCGTCGATGGTCAGCGCGACCACGGCGGCGCCGTGCTCGCGCACCAGCTTCATGATCCGGGTGTACCGGGAGTTCGGGCCGTCGCCGTCCTCGAAGTTCACCGAATTGACGATGGACCGGCCACCCAGATGCTCCAGACCCGCCTGGATGACCTCCGGCTCGGTGGAGTCGATCATGATCGGCAGGGTGGAGGCGGTCGCCAGCCGACCGGCCAGCGCGCTCATGTCCTGCGCGCCGTCCCGGCCGACGTAATCGACGTTCAGGTCGAGCAGGTGGGCGCCGTCGCGGGTCTGCCCACGGGCGATCTCGATGCAGTTCTGCCAGTCCTGGGCGAGCATCGCCTCCCGGAACGCCTTGGAACCGTTGGCGTTGGTCCGTTCGCCGATCATCAGCACCGACGCGTCCTGCTGGAACGGGACCGCCTGGTAGAGGGACGACAGACCGGGCTCGGGTCGGGGTCGCCGCGACAACGGCTGGACGTGGCGCACCGCTTCGACCACTTGCCGCAGGTGCTCGGGGGTGGTGCCGCAGCAGCCGCCGACGAAGCCCAGCCCGAACTCGGTGATGAAGCCGGACAGCGCCTCGGCCAGCTCGGACGGGGTCAGCGGGTACACGGCTCCGTGGGGTCCGAGCTGCGGCAGGCCGGCGTTCGGCATCACCGAGACGCCGATCGTCGCGTGCCGGGACAGGTAGCGCAGATGCTCGCTCATCTCGGCCGGGCCGGTGGCGCAGTTCAGGCCGATGTAGTCCACCCCGAGCGGCTCGATCGCCGTCAGGGCGGCCCCGATCTCCGAACCGAGCAGCATCGTGCCGGTGGTCTCGACCGTGACGTGCACGATGATCGGCACCTGGATGCCCGACGCGGTCATCGCCCGCTTGGCGGCGAGGATGGCCGACTTGGCCTGGAGCAGGTCCTGGCAGGTCTCCACGATCACCGCGTCGGCCCCGCCGTCCAGCAGGCCGGCGACCTCCTGCTGGTAGGCGTCCCGCAGGGCGACGTAGCCGGCGTGGCCCAGGGTTGGCAGCTTGGTGCCCGGTCCGACGGAGCCGAGCACGAACCGGGGGTGGTCCGAGGTGGCGAACTCGTCCGCCTCGGCCCGGGCCAGCGCGGCGCCCGCCTTGCTCAGCTCGTAGATCCGGTCCGCGATGTCGTACTCGGCCAGGTTGGCCAGGTTGGCGCCGAAGGTGTTCGTCTCGATCGCGTCGACGCCCACCTCGAGGTAGGCGCGGTGCACGGCCCGGACGATGTCCGGCCGGGTCACGTTCAGGATCTCGTTGCAGCCCTCGAGACCGGCGTAATCGTCCAGCGACGGGTCCTGCGCCTGCAACATCGTGCCCATCGCCCCGTCGGCGACGAGCACGCGCTCGCTCAGGGCGGTCAGCAGCGGGTGGCGGGAGGCATCAGTCACGGGTACAGAGTAGGGGCGGTTACCACACGGGAGCGCAGCGCGCCAGAGCGTGCGGTGTTCGTGTCCGATCGGGGGACCCCGGCCACCCGTCTTCGCCGGCCGATCGCACGTACGCTGACCCGTGTGATGTGGACGGCGAAACAAGGGACTCCAGGGGGGCGTGATGAGTGAGTTCATGCCTCTGCGCAACCCGGTGATGATCGCCGCGTTCGAGGGCTGGAACGACGCCGGCGACGCGGCCAGCGCGGCGGTCGAGCAGCTGGGGCTGATCTGGGATGCGGTGCCGCTGACCGAGCTGGACCCGGAGGGTTTCTACGACTTCCAGGTCACCCGGCCGACGGTGCGGCTGGTCGACGGGGTGACCCGGACGATCGAGTGGCCCACCACCCGGCTGTCGGTGTGCCGGCTGCCGAACGCCCCGGCCGACGTCATCCTCGTGCACGGCATCGAACCGAACTTCCGCTGGCGGGCCTTCTGCGACGAGCTGCTCAAGATCGCCGTCGACCATCAGGTGGGCAAGGTGATCGGCCTGGGCGCCCTGCTGGCCGACGTCCCGCACACCCGGCCGATCCAGGTCACCGGGTCCGCGCACGACGAGGAGACGGCGACCCGGCTGGGTCTGACCCGATCCCGCTACGAGGGACCCACCGGCATCGCCGGCGTGTTCCAGGACGCCTGCGTGCAGGCGGGCATTCCCGCGCTGTCGTTCTGGGCCTCGGTGCCGCACTACGTGTCGCAGGCGCCGTCCCCCAAGGCGACCCTCGCGTTGCTGCACCGGGTGGAGGAGGTGCTCGACATCGAGGTGCCACTGGGCAACCTGCCGGCCCAGGCCGACGAGTGGGAAACGGAGGTCACCCAGATCGCGTCGGACGACGAGGAGATCTCGGAGTACATCCGCTCCCTGGAGGAACGCGAGGAGCAGGACGAGCCTCTGAAGCCGGCCTCCGGGGAGGCGATCGCCGCGGAGTTCGAGCGTTACCTGCGCCGCCGCGGGCCCAAGCCCGGCGGTGACTCCTGGCGCTGACGCGCCCGGCCGGCCCGCGTCAGGTACCGAGTTCGCGCAGCCACAGCGCCTCGGCGATCCGGCCCTGCGCCGTCGACAGCAGCCGGCGGAACGTGCTGGAGGGCAGGTCGAGCACCTCGGCCGCGCGTTCGAGGGTCGGCGCCGGAGCGACGTACGCCCGGTGCAGCACCCGGGCCAGCCGCTGATCGGCCGGGGCGCCCGCGCCCAGCGTGCGAATCGCGCCCCGAAGCGTGTCCTGCACCGCGGCCACCCGATCGCCGACGGGGGCGTCGTCGCGGGTCGCCGCGGTGATCAACCGGCAACGCAGCAGTGGGTTGTCGCGAAGCCGATCGGGTCGGGTCAGGTCGCGCAGCGCCCGCTTGACGGCCGTTGCGAACTGCTGTTCGTCCAGTACCAGCAACGGCACCCCGGTCGGGGCGGCCGTGGCCGGCCCCCCCACCTCGCGGGCGGACAGGCCGGCGATCCAGGCGGCCGGTGGCGCGAGCCGCCAGTCGTGCCCGAAGACCGTGGACTCCCGCCCGTCGACGGTGAAGTCGGCCGCCGGCATGCGGACCTGGTCGGTGTACGCGCACGCGTCGAGCCACTCCCGGGGATGCCGGAACGGGATCAGCGAGACCGCCAGCCCCGGCGTGCCCAGGTAGTGGCGGCCCAGGTGGGCGGTGATCAGGGCCTGTCCGGGGGAAACCGACTGGTCCGCGTCCTGGGTCAGCCAGAACCGGACCAGGGTCACCCGTTCGCCCGGTCGAACCGGCGGCATGGTTCGCAGCTGCCGGTGGGCGGCCCGCACGGCGGGGTCGTCCGGGCCGCCCTGGTCACCGGGCCCGATCCCGAGCAGGCAGACGGTTCCCACGACCGCACCGGCCGCCGTGCCCGCCGGTGCCGCCGTGCCCGCCGGTGCCGCCGTGCCCCTCGGTGCCGCCGCGCCGCGTACCACCGACCAGGCCGCCGACGGGTGATCCCACCAGCGCGCCGCCAGGTCGGCGGACCCGGGACCTTCGTGCTGCCGGATCAGGGCCAGCACCGCCGCCCGGTCGCCGGCGGCCGCCCGGTCCAGGCGCAGCCCGGTCGGTTGATCCGGCGGTTGCAGGAACGGCCGCAGGTCCGTGTGCAGGTACATCAGGTCGAGCAGGGCGCCGGCCTGGGCGATCGGGTCCGGGCTGTCCAGCCGGGCCAGGTAATACCCGCGGGCGCTGTCGTGCATGCGCGCGAACAGCTCCGGATGTCGCCAGTGCAGGTCGCTGGACAGCACCGTACGGGCCAGGTCGTGCAGGTACAGGCCGGACGGCCCGGACTCGACGAACGGGCGGGCCCGGAGCCAATCGAAGTGCTCGGCGGCGTCCGGGACATCGATCAACGCCGCCAGCAACGGCTCGGTGACGAATCGCACCTGGGCCGAGGCCTCGAGCGCCCGCCGGTGCAGCACGGTCGGCGTGTGCTGGACCAGGGAGCTCAGGAGCACCCCGATCACGTCGGCGGACCGGTCCGGGGCAAAGGTTCCGTGTTCCTGCAGCACCTCGCCGACCAGCGCGAGGGCCAACGGATGCCCGTGGGTGAACTCGATCGCGGCCGCGTGGGCCTCGACCGGGATGCCGCGTCCGGCCAGGTAGGCGGCCGATTCGTCATCGGCCAGGTTGGGCAACCGGATGCTGACCAGCAGCTCCGACCAGCCGGGGTCGGTGCGCCAACCGGTGCTGGGGGGATGCTGCCCGCCCACCACGATCAGGGTGTCCGCGGGCAGCCGTGGCGCGATCTCGTCGCGGAACGCTGCGTCGACGTCGGCGAGCAGCTCGTAGGTGTCCACCATGACGACGGGCCGGCCGCTGCGGTCGTCGTTGCCCACCCGGCTCAGCCGGAACGCCAGGGCATCGGGCGTCGGCGGGATGTCGCGGGCGTCGACCAGCGTGACCGCGGCCCCGGCCTCCCCGGCCGTCTGGGCGAACCGGCGCAGCAGGGTCGACTTGCCGACCCCGGACGGCCCCGAGATCACCACGACCGCCGGATCCGGGGATCGCAGCAGCGTCCGGAGCCGGGCGAGCTCGGCGGTCCGCCCGACGAAGCGTCGCCGGCGGGTCGACTCGATGCGGTCGGCCATCGTCTGCACTGTCGACCGCGCTCCTCGCCCCATTGCTCGCCGCATGTCCGGATCGGCGTCCGTCGAGCATGTCGGACCGTCACCCCGGTGGCAAGCCCCGGGCCGGCGTGGCCCGGGCCGCCGAGTCCGCCGGCGTGGCGGGCTCGGCCGGCGACGTGGGGAGTACGGCCGGCGGCCGGCTCAGAACTCGGCGTCGGTGCGCAACTGCAGGGTGACGATGGTGTTCGTGGTGCCGGTGTTCTGGGCGCAGACGCTGTAGTAGCCGGGTCCGGCGAAGGTGCCGTAGGCGGTGCGGGACTCGAACGCCCAGTTGTTGACCCGGCCGGGCGTGTTGGTGATCACCACTCCGTTGCGGAGCAGCTTGAACTTGGCGCCCTGACCGGTCGCCCATCCGTCGCCGCGGACCTGGTACGAGGCGTACTGCGACGCCGAGCAGGCGCCCTGGCCGGGGGCGAGCGGGGTGGACGAGTAGGACTGGGCGTTCGCGGCGCCGGCCCCGGCCAGGGCGATGGCTCCGGCGGCTCCGGTGGCCAGCACGGCACCGGCGATGCGGGCGGCGAGGGTGCGGCTCATGTCAAGGACCTCCTGTGGGGAAAGACCGGAAGCTGATTGGTGTTTCCGGTCGGCGACAGGAGAAAGGTAGGTCCGGGTCCCGCTCGGTTCCCAGACCGGAATCCGCTCACTTTCCGCTCATCGACGCCCATCGACGCTCACCGAAGCCGGCCGGTGGTCTCTGCGGCCGGTTCCGCGGCGCCGGGCCCGGAGGGCGCCGGCGAACCGCGGACGACGAGTCCGATGTCAGCTGCTCGGGACCCCGACCCTGACATCGGGTTCGGTGACACCGGCGGCCTGCTCGGTGGCCAGCATCTCCCGGAGGTCGGCCGACTTGGCCAGCACCTTGCGGCGCAGGCTGCGCCGTCCGCGGTTGAGCAGGACCAACCGCTCCTCCTCGGACAACCCGCCCCACACCCCGTACTGCTCCTGGACCTCCAAGGCGTGCTGTCGGCACGCGTCGATCACCGGGCACGACGCGCAGACTTCCTTGGCCCGGACGACCCGCTGATCGCGGGACGGGCCGCGCTCGCCCCAGGGATGGAAGAAGAACGAACTGGCCATCCCCCGGCACGAAGCTTGCGCCTGCCAGTCCCAGGCCTCGGTCGTCGGCACCGGTAGTCGTCCGATGAAAGCCACTTTGCTAGGTCCTCCCGTTTGCGCGGTGGGCACGATCACTGAGATGCCAGGCCGGATTAGACAACGATGTCGGCGAAGGAGCCAGCGGGGGCTTCCTGATCAGTACCGGCCGGTGCACATTAACTTAGCAGACTTCTGTCGCTTTACCGGAGTAAATGCTAGGCTGATCGCAATGAACACGCCCGAGTCGCCCTCAGCCCGCCGGCAACGTTCCCGCCAGCAGTTGCTCGACGTGATCCGACGCGAGAACGGTGTGACGCGGTCGGACTTAAGCCTGATCACCGGCCTTTCCCGGAGCGCCGTCGCGGAGGCCGTGCAAGACCTGATGAACGAGCGGCTCATCGCCGAGGACGTGCTCGCCGCCGGCGGTCGCGGTGTCGGCCGGGGCCGTCCATCTGCCCTGCTGGTGGCCAGCGGCGGCGATGGTTTCGTCGTCGGCATCGACTTCGACCACGAACGGGTCACCGTCGCGGTGGCGCAGATCGACGGGCAGATCCGGGCCGAGGAGCACGCGGTGGTGAACGTCGACAGCGAGGCGGCGGCCGCGCTGGACGTCGCCGCCGGCATGGTCCACCGGCTGCTCGGCCAGACCGGGCTGACGCTGGCCGAGATTCGCGCCGTGGCGGCCGGCGTGCCGGCACCCTTGGACCTCAAGTCCAGCCGCATTCATCAGGCCTCGGTGCTCAGTGGTTGGGTCGGTCTGGACCCGGCGCGGGAGTTGGCCGACCGGCTGGGCCGGCCGGTCGTCATCGGTAACGACGCGGATCTGGGCGCGGCCGGCGAGTTGCGCTTCGGCGTGGCCAAGGGGGCCCGGGACTTCATCTACGTCAAGGCTTCCGAAGGGATCGGAGCCGGGCTGGTGCTGGGTGGCGCGGTCTACCGTGGGGCCACCGGTGCCGCCGGCGAGATCGGCCACACCCGCCTCGGCGAGCAGGGTTCCTGGTGCCGGTGCGGCAACCGCGGCTGCCTGGAGACCGTCGTCTCCAGCACGCTGGTTCGCCAGCTGATGCGGGAAATCGGCCTGCCGCCGAGCCGCGACGACATCTTCCCGCTCGCCGAGGTGGCGCGGCACCCGGTCACCGGCCGGTTCATCGCCGAGGCCGGGCGCACCCTGGGCCGGGTGCTGGCCGACCTCAGCAACTGCCTGAACCCGGCGATGATCGTGCTCGGCGGCGAGCTCGGCACGGCCGGGGAACCGTTGGCCGACGGGGTCCGGGAGTCGATCAACCGGTACGCCCAGCCGACCGTCGCATCGGCCCTGGAGGTCAAGCTCGCCGCCCTTGGGCTGCGCTCGGAGTTGCTGGGCGCCGTCGGGCTCGCCGGTCAACATGCGCTGCTGGAGGTCTGACTAGGTCAGCCGGACGCCCAGCAGCGCGTCCACCGCGCCGGCCACCGCCGACCCGTCGAGTGCGTCGTCGGCCGCCCAGGCGTCCAGTTCGGCCAGCACGGCGGGCGTGTCCAGATCGTTCGCCAGGTGATCCCGGATCGCCTCGACCACCGCCGGAGCGTCCGCGCCGCTGCGAACCGCGGCCTTGCGCCAGCGGTCGAGCCGTTCCTCCGCGGCGATCAGCACCTCGTCCGACCACGCCCGATCCTGCCGGTAGTGGCCGGCCAGCAGGCCCAGCCGCATCGCCATCGGGTCCACCCCCTGGTGCAGCAGCCGAGAGACGAACACCAGGTTGCCCTTGGACTTGGACATCTTCTCGCCGTCCAGGCCGATCATCCCCGCGTGCGTGTAGTGGCGGGCGAAAGGCCTCTTGCCGGAGAGAACTTCGGCGTGCGCGGCAGAGCACTCGTGGTGCGGGAAGATCAGATCGCTGCCGCCACCCTGCAGATCGATCGTGGGCCCCAGCCGGTTCGCGGCGATCACCGCGCATTCGATGTGCCAACCGGGCCGACCGCGGCCCATCGGTGACGACCAGGACGGCTCGCCGGGCCGGTCCATCCGCCAGAGCAACGGGTCCAGCGGTTGCCGCTTGCCCGGCCGGTCCGGGTCGCCGCCGCGCTCCGCGGACAGCCGAAGCATGGTCGGCTCGTCGTACCGGGATTCGTAGCCGAAGTGCCCGGAAGAAGTGACGTCGAAATACACGTCGGGAAACTCGTCGTCGGCCACCCGATAGGCGGCACCGTCCTCGAGCAGCCGCTGCACGGCGTCGGTGATCTCGTCCATCGCCTCCACCGCACCGATGTAGTCGGCCGGCGGAATCACCCGCAGGGCGGCCATGTCGTCGCGAAACAGCCCGATCTCCCGTTCGGCGAGCTTGCGCCAGTACACGCCGTCCCGCTGGGCCCGTTCCAGCAGCGGGTCGTCGACGTCGGTGATGTTCTGGACGTAGTGCACCTGGTGGCCGGCGTCCAACCACATCCGCTGCACCAGGTCGAAGGTCAGGTAGGTGGCTGCGTGACCCAGGTGGGTGGCGTCGTACGGGGTGATGCCGCAGACGTACATCGTCGCCACCGGGCCGGGGTCCGTCGGCCGCACCTCCCCCGTTGCCGAGTCGTAGAGCCGCAACTGGCGGCCCGCTCCAGGGATCCCGGGGACGGGGGGTGACGGCCACGATTGCACCGTCCCACCCTAGTCGCCGCCCGTTCCGGTCGGTCTGCTTTCCGGGCAAGCCACATCCGGCGGGTATTCGGGTCCCTGGCGTTCAAGGGGCGGTGGGGCCGGGTCGGGTCACTGCACCGGGAGGCCGGGCACCACGTGCCGATTGGCGTGCAGCACGGCCTCCTGCCAGGGATCGAGCCGGGTGCCCCGCATCCCGTCGGGCGGTGAGGACTCGGGGAACATCAGGTTCCGGCGATCCCGCACATGGGGCAGGTTCAGGGCGTGACCCAGCTCGTGCACCAGCACGCTCTCGTCATACGTCGCAACGTTCGTCCGATCGAACAGCGACGCCTGCACGATCACCCAGTCCGCGCTGATGCCCAGCGAACAGCCGGTGGTGCGGCCGGCGATCTCCCGGACGACCACCACCGTGACCGGGGTACCGACGACCCAGCTACCGGGGACACGGCTCTCGAAGTCCGACGGCGCCTGGTGTCGCCGGTAGAACTCGGTCCGGCCGAGCACGTCGTCCAGCAGCAGTCGCTTGTTGGCCCGCGGGTCGAGGGCGCGCGCCGGTGCCGGTTCGTCGATCACCTGCACCCGAGGGACCCGCACCCGGATGTCGGCGTGCTCCCGCAGCACCTGGTCGGCCGTCCACAGCGATGGCTGCACATCCGCCGGCGCACACAGTGGCCGGCCCTGCTCGTCGGACAGGATGACCACGTGGACCCGCAGGGTGGCCGGGCCGATGTCCCGCCCGGTGACCGCCGCGCGGACGGTGTCCGCGGCGGTCAACACGCCGTTCGCGGCGTCCAGCGCCAGCCCGCCCACCGCTCGGGTGGCAGTGCGACCCAGGTTGGTCAACACACCCATGCCGAAGCCCTCCTCGGCCGGTCACATCCGGTCATAGCGGCGGCCACGGGATGGGGGTGCGATGCCCCGGCGGCCGGGGGAACTTCCGGGTCGTCGACAGGCGCTCGATCCGGCGGCGCAAGGCCGCCAGCTCCGCCGTGGTGATCAACTCGTCCAGCTGCGCGCCGAGCGTCCCGTCGAGCTCCCGGTACAGCCGGGCCAGGCCGTCCAGCACCGCCTCGGGCAGCGCGGTGCCCGCCCAGCCCCACAGGATCGTCCGCAGTTTCTCGTCCTGGTGGAAGCACAGCCCGTGGTCGACACCGAGGATCCGGCCGTCCGGGGTGGGCAGGACGTGCGAACCCTTGCGGTCGGCGTTGTTCACCGCGACGTCGAACCCGGCCAGCACCGCCAGGGCCGGATCGTCGGCGTGCACGACGGCCACGTCATTGCCGGTGACGTCGACCGCCCGCATGACCGGCAACCAGCCCTTGGGCACCTTGCGGATCGGCACCAGATCGACCATCAACTCGGGGTCGCAGTCGGCGATCCAGCGCTGAACCATGCCCGGCCCGTAGGGGCCGTCGCGGATGATCGTCAACGGCACGCAGTCCCAGCCGGCCGCCGTGGAGACCAGGTAGGCGGCCAGTTCACGCTCGGCCAGGGTGCCGTCCGGGAAGTCCCAGAGTGGGCGTTCCCCGCGGACGGGCTTGTAGATGCAGTCGACCGACACCCCGTCGAGCGCCGCCGAGCCGAGCAGGGTCAGGTTGGACGCGTCGGACAGCCTTCCGGTGACGCTGATCTCGCCCTCCCGCAGGACGGTGCCGACCACGTCCGCGGGGTCGCCGTCAGGCAAGGGCCCCGCGGTGGTAGCCGTTGAGCCGTGGGCAGATGTGCCCCTCGGGATCCAGGGGGTTGCTGCACAGCGGGCACGGCGGGCGGCCGGCGGCGACGACCTGCTCCGCGTGCTTGGCGAAGTCGCGGGCGGCGCCCAGCGACAGGAACACCCGCAGCGCGTCCGGACCGTCCTCCCGGTCCTCGAGCACGATGTCCTCGCCGACCTCCTCCTCGGACAACGCGAGGAGTTCCACGATCACCTGCGATCCCTCGCCGTCCCAGGCCAGGCCCATGGTGCCGACCCGGAACTCGGCATCCACCGGGGTGGTCAGGGTGAGGTCGGTCTCACCGACGCTCGCCGGGTCGGCCTGGGCGCCGAACCGGCGGGCGACCTCGGTGATCAGCGAGCCGAGCCGGTCGGCGAGCACCGCGACCTGCTGCTTCTCGCAGGACACCGACAGAATCCGGCGCCCGTCGACGACCTGGAGGAAGAACTCGCGTTCGCCGGGTTGCCCGATGGTCCCGGCGAGGAACCGTTCGGGTGAGCGGAAAACATGAATCTGACGCGACATGGCGGTCCCGAGCTTAGCCGTCGTGGGGTCAACGCGTGACGCCGCCGGGCACGGCGTCCGAGGAATGGACCGACGCGTGGTCGTCGGACGGCCCGGTGGGTTCTGCCGGCTCGTCCGTCGGGGCCGTCGCCGGAGGTGGCTTGGCCAGGATCGGGTCGCCGGTGTCGTTGATGCGTTCGACGAACGGCCGCAGCGGGGTGTAGCGGACCACCGAGACCGACGACGGAGCGACCACAATGCGCTGGAACGCGTCCAGATGCAGGCCCAGCGCGTCGGCCAGGATCGCCTTGATGACGTCGCCGTGCGAGCAGACGAGCACGGTCTGGTCGGTGGCGGCGGCGCGTCGGATGCCGCGAATCGCGTCGACCGCGCGGGCGGACATCTCGGCCAGCCCCTCACCATCGGGGAACACCGCCGCCGACGGATGGGCCTGCACGACCCGCCAGAGCGGCTCGTGCAGCAGGTCCTTCAGCTCCCGGCCGGACCAGCTGCCGTAGTCGACCTCGAGCAGCCGGTCGTCGGTCTCGACGGCCAGGCCCAGCTCGTCGGCGAGCGGAGCCAAGGTCTGCCGGCAGCGCTCGAGCGGCGAGGAGATCACCCGGTCGATGGCGATGTCCTTGAGCCGCCCGGCGAGGTCGGCCGCCTGCTGGCGGCCCTGCTCGTCCAGTTCCACTCCGGGGGTGCGACCGGCCAGGGTGCCGGCCGCGTTGGACGTGGAGCGGCCGTGCCGGACGAGCAGCACGGTCAGGACCGGCGGCCGCTCCTGCTTGGGACCCGTCGACCCGTCCGGCTCTTCGGTGGCGTCGGACGGCCGGCCGGTGGCCGGATTCTCGCTCACGTGCGCACCCCGGTCGCCGTCATGAATCCGGTGGTCAGCATGACGATGAGGACCGCGGCCAGCGCGAACCGGTACCAGACGAACACTCGGATGCTGTGCCGGCCGACGAATCGCAGCATCCAGGCCACGGTGACGTAGGCAACGACGAAGCTGACGGCGGTGCCGACCAGGGTCAGCCCGATGCCCACTCCCCCGGTCTTGACCGCGGCCGGGATCTCCAACACCGCGGCGCCGGCCAGCGCCGGGATGCCGAGCAGGAAGCCGAACCGGGCGGCGGTGACCCGGTCGATGCCCAGCAGCAGGCCGGCCGAGATCGTGGCCCCGGACCGGGAGACACCGGGGATCAGGGCCAGCGCCTGGGTGCCGCCGATGATCAGCGCGTCCTTGAGCCCGATGTCCTTCTCGTGCCGGTTCTGCTTGGCCAGCGCCTCCGCGACCAGCATGACGAAGCCCCAGGCGATCAGCGCGATCGCGACCACCCACAGCGAGCGCAGCGGGCCCTCGATCAGGTCCTTGGCGGCCAACCCGACGATCGCGATGGGCAGCGAACCGATGATGACCAGCCAGGCCTCGCGGTAGCTGGGGTCGGTGCGGTTCGCGGCATTGAACAGCCCGCGGAACCAGGCCCGGAGCAGCCGAATGATGTCCTTGCGCAGGTAGAGCACCAGGGCCAGGATCGCGCCGACCTGGATGACCGCGATGAAGGCGGTGATCGACGGGTCGTCGATCGGCAGGCCCATCAGCCCGGCCACAATGGTCTGGTGCCCGGTGGACGACACGGGCAGGAACTCGGTGAGCCCCTCGACGATGCCGAGGATGATCGCCTGGATCAGGTTCATCGGGTCACCCCGGCCCGGCGGGCGGCCGCGGCGACCGTGCTCAACGTGGCGATCTTGCCGTCCAGATCGGGTTCGAAACAGCTGACCGCCACCGATGTGACACCGGCGGCCGCGAGCCGGTCCAGCCGCTGCGCGATCCGCAGTTCGTCACCGAACAGCCCGGTGCGGTCCAGGAACTCGTGGGGCACGGCGGCCGCCGCCCCGCCGTAGTCCCGGGCCAGGAATCGGCGCTGCACCTCGTCGGCCTGCTCGCCGAATCCCATGGCCGTCGCGGTGCGGTGGTAGAAGTTGGTCTTCGGCGAACCCATGCCGCCGATGTAGAGGGCGGCGTGCCCGCGGGCCCGATCGGCCGCTCGCGCCGGGTCGTCGGCCACCGACGTCGGCACGGTCACACAGATGTCGATGTCCGCCGGGTCGCGGCCGGCGGCCCGGGCCGCGTCCGCGATCCGGGTGATCGAGCCGCCCGCGGTGTCCGGGTCGAAGAAGATGCCCAGCCAGCCGTCGGCGATGCGGCCGGTCAGGTCGAGGTTCTTCGGGCCGATCGCGGCGAGATAGATCGGGATCTGCGGGCGGACCGGCTGCAACGCCATCACCAGCGACTTGCCTTCGCCACCGGGCAACGGAAGGGTGAAGTGCGCGCCGCCGGCGGTGACCCGGCGCCGGGCGATCGCCTGGCGGACGATCTGCACGTATTCCTCGGTGCGGCCGATCGGGTCGTCGAACCTGACCCCGTGCCAGCCCTCGGACACCTGGGGGCCGGACACGCCCAGGCCCAGGTTGAACCGACCCTGCGAGAGGGCGTCCAGGGACGCCGCCGTCATGGCCGTCATCGCCGGGCTGCGTCCGGGGATCTGCAACACCGCCGATCCGATGCCGATGCGGTGGGTGCGCGCGGCGACCGCGGACAGCACCGTGACCGCGTCCGAGCCGTACGCCTCGGCCGCCCAGACACAATCGAAACCCAACGATTCCGCGGCGACGGCCAGCGCCAGGTTGTCGGCGATCTCCTCCGCGGTGGTTGCGTAGCCCAGGTTCAGGCCGATGCGCATTCTGGATGCCACTGGTGCCGACGCCCCTTGGTTCGACGAACGACCGGCCGATCACCGGCCCCGCTCGAGTGCTGATTCTCCCGCTGCGCCGGGGTGCGGCGCCGCCCCGCAACGGTACCGGCCGCGCACCCGCGGCCCGGTCAACCGGCCGGTGTCGATAGGTTGACAGTCATGGACTTGCGCTACCTCGGGCGCAGCGGCCTGCAGGTCTCCCGGCTGGCGCTGGGCACCATGACCTGGGGCCGGGACACCGACGCCGACGCGGCCGCCGCCGCCCTCGAGGCGTTCGTCGAGGCCGGCGGCACGCTCGTCGACACGGCCAACGTCTACGGCGACGGAGCGGCCGAGACGATCGTCGGCACCCTGGTGCCTTCCGTCGTGGCCCGCTCCGCCGTGCTGCTGTCGACCACAACGGTGGGCAGTGGCGGGGGGCGAGGATCGTTGCTGGCCGGGCTGGACGGGTCGCTCGCCCGGCTGGGTACCGATCACGTCGACCTGTGGCAGGTGCACGGGTTCGATCCGGCGGTGCCGTTCGAGGAGACCTGCTCGGCGTTGTCGTTGGCGGTGTCGTCGGGACGATGCCGGTACGTCGGGGTGTCCGGGATGACCGGCTGGCAGGCCGCCACGCTGGCCGCCTGGATGCGGGCCGTCGGGCCCGCGCCGCTGGTCGGTGCGCAGGCCGAGTACTCGCTGCTGGACCGCTCCGGGGAAAGCATGCTGCACCCGGTCCTGGACGTGCACGGGCTGGGGTTCCTGGCCTGGGCACCGCTCGGGCGCGGGGTGCTCACCGGCAAGTATCGCCATGGCACCCCGGCCGACTCGCGCGGGGCCTCCCCGCACTTCGCTCGGTACGTCGGCCGGCACCGCACCGAGCAGGCGGCGCGGGTCGTCGAGGCAGTGGTGACGGCAGCCGACGGCCTGGGCACCTCGCCGCTGGCCGTCGCCTGCGCCTGGGTGCTGGGCCGTCCGGCGGTGACCGCGGTGGTCGTCGGCGCGCGCGACCGCACGCAGCTGCTCGCCTCACTCGGCGCGGAGCAGGTGGAGCTGCCGGCCGAGATCCGCAGCGCACTGGACGACGTCAGCGCGGGCGCGTAGCCGGCCCGCAAGCGCCCGCGCAGCACCCGGCCCGTGCGGGGGGTGCGCTGATCATCCCGTCGGGAAGGCCGACATTTCCGGCGCGTTTTCGACGCGATGATCAGCGCACCCATTCCGACGGGGCACCGCTGTCGCGGGCGGGTCGGGCCAGGCGGCCGCGGCTTGCGAGCGGGTGGATGTTCCGCAGTCCAGCTGGACGGTCGGCTGTCGGTTCGTGTGACCCGTTGCCGCGGATGTTCGGCCGCCCTGTGCTCGGCGGCTGTTCCGCAGCCCGACGCGTTGGCGGGTCACCGTCGGGCGAGCCGACTGAACCGGATTCGGCCCCGACGGAGCCGCAGGGCGTCGCCGGGGGCCGCGCGCCGGGTAGCGTGCCGGGCGTGCCCGACGTGTTTGCCGAATTCTGCGCCGCCGGCCTGTGGCCGGGTGTCGGGCCAGGGCTGATCAAGCAGTTCGACGCCGCCGGCATCCGGTCACCCGCCGACGTCACCGTCGCCAACCTGGCCGCGCTGCCGCGGATGACCGATCGCCGCGCCAGTCGGTTGCTGACCGGGTTCATCGGCGCCGGACAGCTCTACGACCTCGCCGAACTCCTGGTGCCGGTGGAGATCCCGGCCCGCTGGGCGAACCGGCTGGCCGAGGCGCTTGGCGGTGACGCGCCCACCGTCCTGCGGGAAGACCCGTGGCGGCTGCTGGCCGTGCTGCCTGACGCGACCGTCGCCCAGGCCGACCGGCTCGCCCGGGAGCTGCACCCTGGCGTCCGGCGGGATGATCCCCGTCGCGGCCGGGCGTTGGTGCAGTGGACGCTCGCCCGGCACGCCCGGGACGGCCACACCAGCTCACCCGCAGCGCTCGTCGCCCAGGGCATCCGGCCGTTCGGGGTCGACCCCGACCCGGCGATCGGCGCTGCGCTGCTGTCCGACGCGGTGCTGTCCGTTCCCGCCCCCGACGGTAGTCAGGATCGCTGGCTGGCCCGCAAGGAGCTCGCCGACGCCGAGACGATCATCGCCGAGGGGCTGGCGCGGCTGACTCGCACCGCACAGACCCTGGCCGGGGACCGGGCAATCAACCGGGCCGTCACCGACCTCGACGAGGTGCAGGCCGGGGCCGTCGCGCTGGCCGCCAAGCACGGCGTCAGCCTGCTCACCGGCGGGCCTGGCACCGGTAAGAGCCGCACCGTCGAGGCGATCGTCAAGCTGTGCTCCGAGGTCGGTGCATCGATCGCGCTCGCCGCTCCCACCGGCCGGGCGGCCAAGCGGCTGGAGGAACTGGCCGGCAGCGCCGCCTCCACCGTGCACCGGCTGCTCGAGGCGCGGCCGCCCGAGCAGGGGTCGACCCGTTACCTGTTCGACCGGGACGCCGACAACCCGATCGACGCCAAGGTGATCGTCGTGGACGAGACCTCCATGCTGGACGTGGAACTGGGCGCCGCGCTGATCGCCGCGATCGCGGACGCGGTGCACCTGGTCATCGTCGGTGACCCGGCCCAGCTGCCCTCGATCGGTCCCGGACGGGTGCTGGGTGACCTGATCGACAGCGGCGCCTTGCCCGTCACCGAGCTGACCCGGCTCTACCGGCAGGACGAGGGCGGCATGATCGCCCGGCTGGCCACCGCGGTTCGGGCCGGTGAGCTGCCCGCCGTCGCCGATCCGACGCACGAGGTCGTTCTCGTGGGTGCGCGAGGCAGCGACGAGGCGGCCCATCGGGTGGTGCAGGTGGTCACCGACTCGATCCCGCGCGTGTTCGCCTGCGAGACCGACCAGATCCAGGTCGTGACGCCGGTGCATCGCGGGCCGGCCGGCACGCAGGCACTCAACCGGGCGCTGAAGGCGAAGCTCAATCCCGGCACCGGGACGGTCCGCGGGTTCGATGTGGGCGACCGGGTGGTGGCCACGGCGAACCATCTGGACGCCGAGCCGACCGGGTACGCCAACGGCGAGGTCGGCACCGTACTGACCTGCGGCGACAACACCATTCGGGTGGCGTTCACCGGTGGCGAAGCCGAGATCAGCGGGAAGGCGTTGGGCGATTTGCTGCACGGCTGGGCGATCACGGTGCACCGGGCCCAGGGTTCGGAATGGGACGCGGTGGTCGCGGTGCTTCCTCCGGAGGCCGGGAGCATGCTGTCCCGTCCGCTCGTCTACACGGCCCTCACCCGGGCCCGCCGGCACCTGTCGATCGTGCACGCGGCCGGCCCCGCGGTCGCCCGGGGCGTGCGGGAGGTGGGCTCCCTCCCCCGCCGGACCCGACTGGCCGGGTTGTTGCGGGACGAATTGGCCCCCGTCCCCCCGCCGGCGGTCGTGCCGGCACAGCTCCCGCTGACGAATTCGGCATGATGGTGCGATGTTCGGTTCCAGCAATGCCGGTGCGGAGGAGGCCGTCGACGACGGCGAGACCGCCGGGGCGCCGGCTCCCGCCCTCCGGCCGAGGTGGGCGCCCAGTGACGAGTTCGAATACCAGCCGTTGCGCATCGACCCCCGCGTGTCCAGAGCCGCGGCCGCGTCGATGCTGGCCATCCGGGCCGAGTACGCCGGCTGGGAGCTGGCTCGGGTCCTCCGATTCCCGGACGGTACCCGGCGGGTGTGGTTGCGGCGCAAGCGGTCCCCCGCCCTGCTGCCCGACCTGATCCCGTAGCCGCGGTGGGTTCGGACGCCGCCTGGCGGTCGACTCGGTCGGCGGTGTTGCGGGACGCGGCCGGGGTGTCGATCGCCACCGGCGCGTACGCCATCTCGTTCGGCGCCATCGCGTTGGCCGGCGGGTTCGACCTCTGGCAGACCATGGCCCTGTCCCTGCTGATGTTCACCGGCGGCAGCCAGTTCGGACTCGTCGGCGTGGTCGCGGCGGGCGGTGCGCCGCTGGCCGGGGCGGCGACCGCCATCATGTTGGGCGCGCGAAACGCGCTGTACGGGCTGCGGCTGACCCACCTCCTGCGGCTGAGCGGCTGGCGCCGGTTCGCGTCAGCCCAGCTGATCATCGACGAGTCCACCGCCATGTCCATCGGGCGGGACTCGGCCCGGGTCGCTCGGCTGGGCTTCTACGCCACCGGACTCGGCGTGTTCGCGTTCTGGAACCTCGGCACCCTGATCGGGGTCGTCGGCGCGGCCTGGCTGGCCGAGCCCCGGGCGCTCGGCCTGGACGCCGCGGCACCGGCGGCGTTCCTCGCGCTGCTCGCACCCCGGTTGCACGGGCGGGAGGCGTGGGCGATCGCGCTCGTCGCGGCGATGGTCGCGGTGGTGACGGTGCCGTTCGTGCCGATCGGTTTCCCCGTGCTGATCGCCGCGCTGGTGGGAATTGCCGCCGGGTTCCTGCCCGGTCGTCCCGGCCCACGACCGACGGGGGTGGACGAGGTCGTCGACGAGATCGACCCGCCCGACGAGGACGACCGCCGATGACGCTGTGGATTGGCGTGCTCGTCGGCTGTGTGGGCCGCTACCTGCTCAAGCTGGCCGGGGTGTCGGTGCCCGAGTCGGTGCTGCAACGCCCGCGGGTGCATCGCATCTCCGCGCTGCTGCCGATCGTGCTGCTCTCCGCACTGGTGGCGGTGCAGACCTTCTCCGCCGGCTCTGAATTGGTCATCGACGCCCGCGCGGCCGGGCTGGCCGTCGCCGGGATCGCGGTATGGCGACGGGCGCCGTTCCTGCTCGTCGTCGGGCTGGCGGCACTGACCACGGCCCTGGTTCGCCTTGCCGTCCCCGGATCCTGAGCCCCTGTGCCGCCCCCGCGCCCCAGTGGTCGCGAGCTCCCGACCCGTCCTTCGCCCTCCCCGACCCGCGCCCGCCCCATCCACCCTTCCCGCTCCACCCTTCCCGCGCGGATCAACGCCCGCGAGGATGAACCACCCCGATTGTGGCTGGTGGGACGGTTGTCGATCAGTTCATCCGCGCCACCGGGCACCGGCTCAACTGGTGCGGATCAGCCGATCCAGTACCCGGACGCCGAACCGCAGCGCATCGACCGGGATCCGCTCGTCAACGCCGTGAAACAGCGCGCTGAAGTCGAGGTCCGCCGGCAGCCGCATCGGGGAAAACCCGTACCCGGCGATGCCCAGCTTATCGAACGCCTTGTTGTCGGTACCGCCGGACAGCATGTACGGGACGGCGACACCCTCCGGGTCCTCGGCGGTCACCGCGGCCATCATGGCGTCCACCAGCCAACCCTCGAACGGGTACTCCAGGGGCGGCTGCCAGACCCAGTCGATCTCGATGTCGTCGCCGACGATGCGGGCGACCTCCTCCCGGAAGTGGTCATCCTGACCGGGCAGAACCCGGCAGTCGACGGTCGCTTCCGCGGTCGACGGGATGACGTTGGCCTTGTAGCCCGCCCGCAGCATCGTCGGGTTCGCGGTGTTGCGCAGCGTGGCGTTGACGATCCGGGCGACGGGCCCGATCTTCGCGATGGCGCCCTCGAGGTCGTCCTCGGGGAATTCCAGGCCGGTCAACTCGTGGATGCGGGCCAGCAACGCGTCGACGGTCGCCGTGTGGACCAGGGGAAACTCATGCGTGCCGAGCCGGGTGACCGCGGCGGCCACCCGGCTGACCGCGTTGTCGTGGTTGATCATCGAACCGTGGCCGGCGGTGCCGGACGCCCTGAGCGTCGCCCAGGCCACCCCCTTCTCGGCGGCGGCGACCAGGTAAGCGCGCCGCTCCTCGCCGAGCGGAATGGAGAAGCCGCCCACCTCGCTGATCGCCTCGGTGACGCCGGCGAACAGCTCCGGGTGACTGTCGACGAGCCAGTGCGCGCCCCACGCGCCCCCGGCCTCTTCATCGGACATGAACGAGAACACCAGCTCCCGCGGCGGAGCCACGCCGTGAGCCCGGTACTGGCGGGCCAACGCGACGGTCATCGCCACCATGCCCTTCATGTCCACCGCGCCCCGACCCCACACGTAACCGTCCTGTATCGCGCCGGAGAACGGGTGGACCGTCCACTCGGCCGCGTCGGCGGGCACCACGTCGACGTGACCGTGCAGAAGCAGCGCCGGTCGTGCCGGATCGGCCCCGGGCAACCGGCAGACGACATTGCCGCGGCCCGGGGTGGCCTCCAGGTACGTCGTCTCGAAGCCGACCTCCGCCAGCTTGGCCTGCAGGTAGCGCGCGGCCCGGGCCTCGCCATCGCCGATCGTCGCCGGATCGCCGGTGTTCACCGACTCGATCTGGATCAGCTCGCTGCACAGTCGTCCTGTGCAGCGGCCACGGCATTGGCGGCCCGAACGGAGCCAGGCGGATCAGTGGAGGTCATGTCGTCATCCAAGCACCCGGGTATCGAGTAAGCTTGACCGTCGCACCGTCCCGCATGGACGGGGCGAACCCGGTCCGGGTGGCGGAATGGCAGACGCGCTAGCTTGAGGTGCTAGTGCCCGCAAGGGCGTGGGGGTTCAAGTCCCCCCTCGGACACTCATTTACGCCTCCCCTCGCTCGATCAATTGCGGGTGAGTCTGAACGTCAGCTGTCGTCCGATACCTGTTGTGGCGTAGATGCCGTCGGTCCCGTGGTCGTAGGTGATACGTCGGTGACGGTGTCGATCATCGCGTGAAGGGCGGGCCCGACGTGTGCCCATGATGGGCACGGCTCGGACCACTGGCGCAACCATGGTGCAATGGCGGCCAGGACCCGGGATTCGGCGACGTAACCGATGATCGGTGACCGGCCGCCGGGTTACCGGGTGTGGCGCGGCATCGGTATCGGACCCGGCCGTCCTTGGAAGACACGCTCATGGTGCGGCCGCAGATGGCGCAGCTGATCCGGTGCAGCAGAATCGGCTCCGCGAGGCTGGTGCGACTGGGGCGGGGTCTGACCGGGTGGTCGCGCATCGTGGCCACCGTGAGGAAGTCCTGGATGGCCACGAGGGCCGGGTGCGCGGGGCGGTCCGAGCGCACCGGGATCCGGTAGGCCTCGGGCGGCAGGCAGGGATGGCGGCGGGCGCTGTACGGGTGCCAGAACTCGTAACCGGTGTAGCGGGGGTTGTCCAGGATCGTGGAGATTGCCTTCACGGTCCACCCAGCGGATCCGTGCCGGGTCGGCGGCGGTGCGGCTCGCTGGGCGGCCCCGGGGGGCCGGGAAGGGGCCACCCGGCGACCGGACCTCGTCTGGGGCGGGAGGGACCAACTGGGGACCTATTCCTCTGCCACGCGTGTTGGTTCATGCGACACGCTGAACCGTGAACTCGAACCAACTTTCGCCGCCTGTCACCGCCCATCACGTGCTGGCCGGTCACCAGGTTGTGTTGTTGCTGGAGACCGACGCCCACAATGGGCTGACCCCGGACGAGGCGGCGGCCCGGCTGGACCGATACGGCCCAAATGCTTTCGCGGCCGCGGCGCGCCGTGGCTTGCTGACCCGCGTCGGCGGGCAGGTGCGCCATCCGTTGATCTACGTGTTGATCGTAGCCGGCGTGATCACCGCGGCGTTGGGCGAGTATGTCGACTCGATCGTGATCTTCGGGGTGGTGCTGGTCAATGTGCTGGTCGGTGTCATTCAGGAGTCCAAGGCCGAAGCCGCGCTGGATAGTCTGCGGGCGCTGGTACACACCCGCGCCCGGGTGATGCGCGGCGGGCAGCCGCTGACGGTGCCGTCCGAAGACCTCGTGCCCGGTGACGTGGTGCTCCTGGACGCCGGTGACATGGTGCCGGCTGACCTGCGGCTGATCCGGATATCGGACCTGCTCGTGGACGAATCGACACTGACCGGCGAATCGGTGCCGGTGGTGAAGGACGAGGTGGTCCTGCCCGAGACCACCCCGGTGGCCGACCGGCGGAACATGGTGTATTCCGGCACGTTGGTGACTGCCGGTCACGGAGCGGGCATCGCGGTGGCCACCGGCGCGGAGACCGAGCTCGGCGAAATCCACCGGCTGGTCGGCTCCGCGGAGACCCTGGACACCCCGCTGACCGTGAAGCTGGCCCGGTTCAGCACGGTGTTGACAGTGATCATTCTGGCCATGGCCGCGGTGACCTTCGGAATCGGACTGATCCGGGGGCAGGACGCGATACAGACCTTCACCGCGGCGATCGCCCTGGCGGTCGGGGCCATTCCCGAAGGGCTGCCGGCGGCCGTGACGATCACCCTGGCCATCGGGGTGGCCCGGATGGCCAAGCGGCGCGCAGTGGTCCGTCGGTTGCCGGTGGTGGAGACACTGGGCAGCACCACGGTGATCTGCTCGGACAAGACCGGCACCCTGACGGAGAACAGGATGACGGTCCGCACGGTGTGGACCCCGGCCCGCGCCTTCGAGCTCACCGAAGCCGCCTCCGGCCAAGGCAGCGTGTTGATCGACACCGGCGGTGTCGCGGTAATCGGCCAGGCCGATGAGGCGTTGCGGTGGTGTCTGGTCGCCGGCGCCGCCTGCAACGACGCCACGATCACCCGCCAGGACGGGGCCTGGCAGTGGTCCGGGGACCCCACCGAGGGAGCGTTGCTGGTTTCCGCGGCCAACGCCGGGATCGACCCGGTGGAGATCGCCCGGGCCTACCCACGGGAATCGACGATCCCGTTCAGCTCCGACCGGCAGTACATGGCCACCTTGCACCGGCCGGGCGGTGACCACATCATGCTGGTCAAGGGCGCCATCGAACGGGTCCTACCCCTGTGCACATCCCAGATGGGCGCGGCCGGGACCAGCGAACCCCTGGACGCCGCCGCAGCCCTCACCGCGGCCGAGGACCTGGCCGACCGCGGACTGCGGGTCCTGGCCACCGCCGTGCATCGGTCGGCCGACCCGGATGCCTTCCGGGAAGGCAGGGTGGACCATCTGGTGTTCACCGGCTTGCAGTCCATGCACGACCCGCCCCGCGCCGCGGCCGCCGCGGCGGTACGCGCCTGCCATACCGCCGGAATCGACGTCAAGATGATCACTGGCGACCACGCCGCGACAGCGGCGGCCATCGCGGGCCAGCTCGGTCTACTCGATCAACCCACCGACGGGCAGGTACTCACCGGTGAAGACCTACGCCGGCTCTCCGCGGAGGAATCCCCGGATGCCGTGAACAACGCCCGGGTGTTCGCCAGGGTCTCCCCCGAGCAGAAGCTTCGGCTGGTCGAGGCGCTGCAGGCGCGCGGTCACGTGGTCGCCATGACCGGTGACGGAGTCAACGACGCCCCGGCCCTGCGCCAGGCGAACATCGGCGTCGCGATGGGGTGCAGCGGAACCGAGGTCGCCAAGGACGCCGCCGATATGGTGCTCACCGACGACGACTTCGCCACCATTGAAGCCGGCGTCGAGGAGGGTCGCGGCGTCTTCGACAACCTCACCAAATTCATCGTGTGGACCCTGCCCACGAACATGGGCGAGGGACTGGTCATCCTGACCGCGATCCTGCTCGGCGCGACCCTGCCGATCCTGCCCACCCAGATCCTGTGGATCAACATGACCACCGCGGTCGCCCTGGGCCTGATGCTGGCCTTCGAACCCAAGGAGGCCGGAATCATGACCCGTCCCCCGCGCGATCCCCAGCAACCGCTGTTGACCGGTGCCCTGATGGCCCGCATCCTGCTTGTCTCCCGCCCTGCTGATCGGCGGCGCATGGTGGCTGTTCGCGTGGGAATCGGCCAGCGGGGCAACCCCAGAACAGGCCAGGACCGCGGCGGTCAACCTGTTCGTGCTCGTAGAAACGTTTTACCTGTTCAGCTGCCGATCACTGACCCACTCGATGTGGCACGTCGGTCCGCTGAGCAACCGCTGGATCATCGTCGGAGTGGCCGCCCAACTGGTCGGCCAACTGGCCCTGACCTACCTCCCCGGCATGAACCAACTGTTCCAAACCGCCCCGATCACCCTGGAGGCATGGATTCGGATCCTGGGCGTCGCCGCCCTCACCTCGCTCGTCGTCGCCACCGACAAGTACCTCCGTCGCCGGATGACCGAGCGGACCCACTTCGAAGGCGTACGTCGTCGGTCCGCGGTCTGACAGGCCCCGCTCGAGCTCGGATCGGCCTTTTTCGTGGCGAAGTGTTTAGCCAGAATCAACGCATCAGATCGGAGCACAATTGGACCAGTAGGCGACTCATCCCACCGACGATCTCCTCTAGTTCTCATTCCAAAGCACCGTCAACCGAAAGTATCGAGTGCGCAGATCCGAAAACCGATGGCGGCGGGTCACCCTGTACGATGATGGCTCGGTGGACGTCAACGAAGTGTTGTTGCCTGGTGTGGGTTTGCGGTACGAGTTCGCTACCGCCGCTGGCTCTCGGGTCGGCATAATCGCCCGCCGAGACGGTGGCTTCGAGATCGTCGGGTATGACCGGCGGGATCCCGACCGCTCGGTCACGCTATTCAAACTCACGGCCGAGGAAGCGGACGCGGTCGCCGAGATCCTGGGCGCACCGCGCATCGCGGAGCGATTCGCCGATCTGACCCGCGAGGTTCCCGGGTTGAGCGCCGGCCAAGTCGAGGTCGACGAAGGGTCGCCCTATGCAGGGCGATTGCTCGGCGACACCCGGGCGCGGACCCTGACCGGAGCATCAATCGTGGCCATCGTCCGCGGTGACGAGGTGATCGCCTCGCCCGCTCCGTCCGACGTGCTCGCGGCCGGTGACGTCCTGGTCGTCATCGGAACCCCGGAGGGCATCGCTGGGGTCGAACGGATCCTGCGCGGCTGATCCGATGCACACCTCGATCGCCCTACTCTTGGAGCTGGGCATCATCCTGGCTGTGCTGAGCGCGCTGGGCGCGTTAGCTCGCCGGTTCGCGTTGACCCCGATTCCGCTGTACCTGCTGGCCGGACTCCTTCTGGGTGAGGGAGGTCTCGCCACCGTTCCGGCGGCAGCTGAGTTCGTCGAGATCGGCGGGTCGATCGGCGTCGTACTGCTGCTGCTCACCCTCGGCCTGGAGTTCTCAGTGGTCGAGTTGACCGCGAGCCTGCGCCGCCACCTACCTTCGGCGCTACTCGACGGTCTGCTGAACGCAGCTCCGGGCGCCCTCGTCGGCTGGCTGCTCGGACTGGACCCGCTGGGCATGCTCGCGTTGGCCGGCGCGACCTGGGTGTCCTCATCGGGGATCGTTTCCCGCCTACTCGGCGACCTCGACCGGCTCGGTAACCGAGAGACGGCGGCCGTGCTGTCGGTTCTGGTGCTCGAGGATTTCGCGATGGCCGTCTACCTGCCGCCGCTCGCGGTGCTGGCCGCCGGCGGTGCCGGTTGGCGGGCACTGGTGAGTGCTCTGCTCGCCGCGGCAGCGGTGGGCAGCGCCTTTCTGGTCACCCGCCGATGGAGCCGAGTGATCGGTCGGGCCTTATCGCATCCTGAACCGGAACAACTGCTGTTACGCATCCTGGGCGTCACCCTGGTCGTGGCCGGGTTGGCGGAGCTTGCCGGCGCATCTGCGGCGGTCGGCGCGTTCCTGGTCGGGTTGTGCCTGAGCGGCCCGGTGGCCGACCGTGCCCGGGTCGTGTTGAGCCCGTTGCGCGACCTGTTCGCGGCTATTTACTTTCTGGCGATCGGGTTCGCCATTGCCCCGGCCGCATTACTACCAGTGTGGCCCGTAGCGCTCGGCCTCGCGCTGGTCACGATGGCCACGAAGATCCTCAGCGGGGCCTACGCCGCCAGCCGAGATGGGGTTGGCCGGCGCGGGCAGCTGCGGGCCGGCGTTGCGTTGATTCCGCGCGGCGAATTCTCCTTAGTGATCGTCGGTCTCACCGCGACCGCAGTCCCTCGCCTGGAACCGCTGGTGGCCGCCTATGTACTAATCGTGGCGACCGTTGGGCCGGTAATTGTCCGCTTCACCTGACTCATCTCAGCAGCCAGGAAATCCGCGAAGGGAAATCGTCACCGACAAACCACACGCGACCCTCAATGAATCGAGCGGATGAGTCGGCGATCCGTCGCTGGACCCACGTTGATTGCGTAGAACCGTTGATCACCACCCACTCGTAAATGGGCTCTTCGCTATGAAGCTGGGTTGGGGTTTGATCCCTGGGCGACACGCCGGGGCTGAGATGCGCTGATGTGGGGCCTGGGGTCCTCACGATCCGTGTTCACCGCCAAGTGAATGCGACCCGCAAGGAAGGCCCCAGGTG
>JBGALY010000009.1:0-156456 GCA_044223435.1 Nakamurella sp. | reverse complement strand
GCTCCCCACCTGGCCGGGTGGAGCGACCAGCACACCGCGCGGCAGGCCCGCGGTTGGGCGCACCGCCTCGACCCCGAAGGTGCCGTCGACCGCGCCCGCAGGGCCGTCACCGACCGGCGGGTCACCATCCGACCGGCCCCCGACTGCATGACCTACCTCACCGCCCTCCTCCCGATGAAGGAAGGCGTCGGCGTCTACGGGGTGCTGCACAGGACCGCGATGACCGCTCGCTGCAACCCCGACGATCACCGCAGCAAGGGGCAGGTCATGGCCGACGAGCTCATCCGCCGCACCATGACCCCGGGCGACGGCGAACCCGAACCTGTCGGCATCGAGTTGCATCTGGTGATGACCGATCGGGCTCTGGCCGACTGGGACGACGAACCCGCCCACCTCATCGGCCACGGGCCCGTTCCCGCCGCGGTTGCCCGTGACCTGCTGACCGCGGACCAGTCCACGCGGGTGTGGGTGCGGCGGCTGTTCACCCACCCCGGCACCGGTGACCTGCTGGCCACCGACGCCCGCCGCCGCGACTTCCCAGCCGCCGCCCGCCAATTCCTCGTTGCCCGCGACCAGATCTGCCGAACCCCATGGTGCGGTGCGCCGATCCGCGAGGCCGACCATGCCCTGGCCGTCAGTCGTGGCGGGTCCACCCACCTGCGCAACGGAAACGGCCGGTGCACCACCTGCAACCTGGTCAAAGACCTCGACGGGTGGACCACCCGCGTCGACGACACCGGCGTCATCACCACCACCACACCCACCGGCCACACCCACCACAGCCGGCCGCCGAACCCACCCGAATCAGCGCCATGGGAACCCCGGCCCCGGATCCCGCCGCCCGGCCAGCACCGAACAGCCGGCCCTGCGGATCGAGATCCACTGGCCCGCACGGAAGTTCAGCCGGCCGGTATCCCGGAGCAGTCCGCCGGATCGGTGATCCACCCCTGCTCGCACCCGTGGACGACGGTGACCTGGCCGACCGTCGGCTCCTGCCCCGGCGGCAGACCGAGCACCGTGCTGACCCGGGCCAGCTCAGTAGTCCGAGCAGACGCATCGAGGGCCTGAAGCGCCGCGTAGTCGTCGCGGGACGCCCCGAACTCGGCCAGGTTCGCCGCGCACTCGGCGCGCAACTGTTCGTCCGACAACGGGTCCTGGCCGGCGTTGTCCCGGTGCAACTCGATGTCCGGGCTGCATACCGGGCCGGACCACCAGCCCTCGCTCTTGGCCGTCGCGAGTTGCGCGTCGGCCGCCGCGACCGCGGCCTGCAGGGTCGGCCAGTCCGGCACGGATGTTCCGGGCGGTTCCGGAAGAATCTTGAGCGACCTCGAGACGACCGGCGAGGATGATGTGATCGGCACCGGCTCGATGGGAACCGAATCCGTGGGGCCGACGACCGATGCCGAGGCCCTGACCGAGGCCGAATCCGTCATCGTCGTCAGGGAGCCCGGCTTGGCCGGGACACCCGACGCGCCCGGGGAGTTCGGCGTGGCACAGCCGGCCAGTAGGAGCACGGCTCCAGCCACCGCCCCCAGGCATCCGACCGACCGTGCGTGCCTGATCATCGAGTCCCCGATCCTCGAACGACCGGTCACTCCGGCCCGGGGGCCAGGCTAACCCGAGGCCTCCCCCGCCGGGCCGCCCGCCGCGGTGGTCACCCGATGGTTGTCGATTGCCCTCGGAACGCCACGGATGAACGGTGCGCAAACGGATGATGTCGCCTCCGTCACCGGTTGCCCCCACGTTCGGTCACCGCGACCCGCAAGGTCGATACTGGACGGGTGCTGATCCGGGAGAACTTCCGCGAGTACCTCGACCACCTGCTCAACGACGGGTACTCCGTCAAGCACGACGAGCACGGCTCGGACCCCGACCTGATCGACCCGGGCGGGAACCCGATCGTCACCTGGCAGGAGGAGTACCCGTACCCCGAGCGGCTGGCCCGGGAAGTGTACGAGGAGGAGAAGTACAAGCTGCAGATCGAGTTGCTCAAGTTTCAGTATTGGACCCAGGACGTCGGCGGCAAGCACGTCATCCTGTTCGAGGGCCGGGACGCCGCGGGCAAGGGCGGCACCATCAAGCGGTTCATGGAGCACCTGAACCCCCGGGCCGCCCGGGTGGTCGCGCTGACCAAACCGACCGAGACCGAGCTCGGCCAGTGGTATTTCCACCGCTACATCACCCACCTGCCCACGGCCGGCGAAATCGTGCTGTTCGACCGGTCCTGGTACAACCGGGCCGGAGTGGAACGGGTGATGGGGTTCACCTCCGACACGAACTATGAGATCTTCCTGCGGCAGGCGCCGAAATTCGAGGAGATGCTGATCGAGAGCGGATTCTCGCTGACCAAGCTCTGGTTCTCGGTCACCCAGGCCGAGCAGCGCACGCGGTTCGCCATCCGGCAGATCGACCCGGTCCGGCGGTGGAAGCTCTCGCCGATGGACATCGAGTCGCTGGACCGGTGGGAGGCCTACACCAGCGCCAAGGAGGCCATGGTGCTGGCGACGGACACCGACGAGGCGCCCTGGACGTCGATCAAGAGCAACGACAAGAAGCGCGCCCGGATCAACGCGATGCGGTTCTTCCTCAACCAGTTCGACTACGAGGACAAGGACACCTCGGTGGTCTACCCGGCCGACCCCAAGATCGTGAAGCGGGCGCGGGACCAGATCAAGGACTGACGCCGCGCGTGGACGGGTACGACGTCGTCGTCGTCGGCGCGGGCGCCGGCGGATCGGTGGTGGCCGCGCGGCTCAGTGAGGATCCGGACCGCTCGGTCCTGCTGCTGGAGGCCGGCGACGCGCCGCGGGCCCGCGCCGAGTACCCGGCGGACCTGCTCGACGCCGCCGCTGTGCCGGGCGCCGATCCGACGCCGGGCCGGCACTGGTCCTACCCCGCCCGGCTGACCGGTGACCAGGTCACCACCATCTTCCGCGGTCGGATCCTGGGCGGCTGTTCCGCGACCAACGGCGGCTACTTCATCCGGGCCCGGGCCGAGGATTTCGCCGACTGGGCCGCCGCCGGCAACCCGGCCTGGGCGTACGAGCGGGTGCTGCCGCTCCTGCGGGCCATGGAGCGTGACCTGGACCTCGGCGCGTCCGACCTGCACGGTGCGAGCGGGCCGGTCCCGGTGCAGCGGCCACCGCTGGCCGGGCCGACCGCGCCGGTGTTCGCGCAGGCCGCCGCCGAACAGGGGTTCGCCACCGAACCGGACAAGAACGCCCAGGGCGCACCCGGTTTCGGTCCGGTGCCGCGGAACGTGACCGACGGGATGCGCTGGAATGCTGCACTCGCCTATGTGCTGCCGGCGCTGCACCGGCCGAATCTGACCGTGCGAGGCGGGGTCACCGTCGACCGGGTCCGGTTCCGCGGTTCCCGCGCGGTGGGTGTCGACGTCGTCCACGACGGCCACCGGTCCACCATCGACGCCGACGTCGTGGTGCTGGCCGCCGGTAGTCTGGAAACCCCGCACCTGCTCTGCCGGTCCGGGATCGGGCCGGCCGACGACCTGCGACAGGTCGGCATTGCGGTCCTCGCCGACCTTCCCGCGGGCCGACGGTTCAGCGACCACCCCCAGGTCGTTCTCGAATGGACCCCGAACGACTACCGAGGTCGCGGGGACGCCAGCTGGATCAGCGCCTGCCTGAATGTCCGGTCGCCGGACGGCCCGGCCTGCGGCGACCTGCAGATCCTGCCGTCGAATGTGCCGATGGCGGTGCTCACCGGGCAGCCCGCGGCGGCCAGACCCACCCTGCCGGTGCTCATCTCGGCGATGAACCCGGAGCCCACCGGACGGCTGCGGCTGGTGTCGGCCGCTCCCGACACACCGATGGCGGTCGAGTACGGCTACCTGTCGACCGCCACCGGCCGGGCCGCGCTGCGGGCCGGCGTCCGCGCTGCGCTGGCCCTGGTGTCGTCGGCCGCGTTCGCCGGCGTCACCGGCGCTCCCCCGGACCTCGACCACCGGACGGCGGCCGACGACACCGCGCTCGACCGGTGGATGCGGGACCGGCTGGGAACGTCCCTGCACACCTGCGGGACCGCGCCGATGGGCTCGCCCGACGACCCGGCCACCGTCGTCGACCAATTCGGCCGGGTGCACGGCATCGACGGGCTGCGGGTCGCCGACACCTCGATCCTGCCGGCGGTACCGAGGCGGGGCCCGGCCAACACCGCGGTGCTGATCGGGGAGGTCGTCGCCGGCGCGATGGGTCGCGGCTGAGCACGTCGGAGCGCCTATCCTGGCGGGACTGCGCCCACCGCACCGGCCGATCGCCAAGGAACCCGTGACCGTGAACGACCGATCCGCCCTTCCCTCGGCTGCCGCCGTGGTGCTGGCCGCCGGCAGCGGCACCCGGCTCGGCGCCGATCAGAACAAGGTGTTCCTGCCGCTGGCCGGCCGGCCCGTGGTGGCCTGGAGCCTGCGCACGTTCGCCCGGGTGCCGGAGGTCGGGCGGCTGCTGCTGGTGATCCGCGAGCCGGACCGGGAGTTCGCCGAGCGGATGCTGGCCCGGGACGTGGACCGGCCGGTGGAGATCGTCGTCGGTGGGGCGACCCGTCACGAATCGGAGATGGCAGCGCTGACCCGGCTGCGCCCGGCGGTCGAGGACGGGTCGGTGTCGCTGATCCTGCTGCACGACGCGGCCCGGCCGATCATCACGCCGGCCATGACGGCCGCGTTGATCGCCGAGGCGGTCCGGACCGGCGCCGTCATTCCCGCCCTGGAGCGGGACGATATCCGGCCGGTCAACGACGACGGAACGGTGCGCCTGCTGCCGGCCCGACCCCTCGTGGCGGCCCAGACCCCGCAGGTGTTCGCCGCGCGGGAGCTCTGGTCGGCCTACCGGCAAGCCGACGCGGACGGCTTCGTCGGGACCGACACGATGTCCTGCTTCCAGCAGTACCACCCGGGCCGCGGATCCTGGCTGCCCGGCGATCCGCGCAACCTGAAGATCACGTACGCGGACGACATGATCGAGGCCGAGAGGCTTCTCACCGCCGCCGGCCTCGACCGGTCATGATCGGATCAACTCGGCCGCCCGCTCCCCGATCACGACGGCCGGCGCGTGGGTGTGCCCGCGGATGATCCGCGGCATCACCGACGCGTCGGCCACCCGCAAACCGGTGGTGCCGCGGACCCGCAACTGCGGGTCGACCACCGAGCCGTCGTCGGTGCCCATCCGGGCGGTGCCGACCGGGTGGTACAGCGTGTGCGCGTAGCCATCGAGGGCGGTGCGGTCCCGGGTGTCCTCGTCCATCCCGTCGGCGTCGTCGGGCACGAGGAAACCCTGATGCCGCAGCGCCGGCTGGCGCAGGATCCGCTCGCAGACGGCCAGGCCGCGCACCATCGCCACCCGATCGGCCGGGTCGGACAGGTAGGCGGGATCGATGACCGGGGGGACGGACGGGTCGGTCGAAGCCAGGCTCACGGTGCCGCGGCTGCGCGGCTGCAACAGGATCGCGCCGACGGTGAGACCGTGCGCGGGCGGACGTTCCAGCCCCTGCCCGACGTAGGCGACCGGCGCGAACACCACCTCGATGTCCGGGTGGCGCAGACCCGGCGTGCTGCGCACGAACCCGTAGGCCTCGGCGATGTTCGAGGTCAGCATCCCGGTGCGGCGCAGCAGGTACCGGGCGACCTCGGCCGGCCGCTGCGCGTCGAACAGGGTGCCGCCGGCCACCCGGACGATCAGTCCGGCCACCAGGTGGTCCTGCAGATTCCGGCCGACCGCCGGGCTCGCGGCCACCACCGGAATGCCCTGCGCCGCCAGCTGATCCGGTTCGCCGATACCGGACAGCAGCAACAGCTGCGGGGTGTTCACCGCGCCGCCGCACAGCACGATCTCCCGTCGGGCCGACGCGGTGCGGGTCCGGCCGTCCGGCATCGAACACTGCACCGCCACCGCCCGGGACCCGTCGAACACCACCCGATCGGCCCGCACCCCGGTGCGCACGGTCAGGTTGGGCCGGCGCCGGATCGGCCGCAGGTAACCGTCCGCGGCGCTGAACCGGGCGCCCCGGCGTTGGGTCACCATCGTCTGGCTGAAGCCGTCCGGCTCCGGCCGGTTCGCCGGTTCGACGGCGAACCCGGCCTGCCGCGCGGCCGTGAGGAAGTCGGCGGTGTGCGGGTTCGGGCTGCGTTGTGGCTGGATGGACAGCATTCGCTCGACCCGGCGGAAGGACGGCAGCAGCGCCTCCCAGGACCACTCCGGGCCGGCGGCCGCCGCCCAGCCGTCGTAGTCGGCGGCGAACCCGCGGACCCACATCATCGCGTTCAGCGCGGACGAACCGCCCAGCGTGCGCCCGCGGGGCCAGAAGATCCGCCGGCCGGCCAACCCGGGCTGCGGTGCGGTGTCGTACGCCCAGTCGTACCGGCTGCGGAACAGGGCGGAGAAGGCGGCCGGAACGCCGATGGCCGGGTGCCGGTCGGGTGGGCCGGCCTCCAGCAGCAGCACCCGGCTTCGCGGGTCGGCGGACAGCCGATGGGCGACCACCGCGCCGGCCGAGCCGGCACCGACGACGATGTAGTCGAAAGCCACTGATCCGTCCGCCCTGTGCTCGATCAGCCGCGGAGCGCGGTCGCCATGATGCCCGGAATGCGCCACCAGCGCGGATCGGCGGCGTACCGAGTGAGCCGCGACGACGTCGGTGCGGCCGCCTGGTGCGTGACGAACCACGGTGGCCGCGGCATCAGGCTCGGCTCACCGTGCCCGAGACTCCGCGGCAGCGGTCGGAACGGGCCGGTCGCCACCGTGCGCTCGGGGCCGTCGAGCAGCAGGGCGTTGTGCACGATCCCGACACCGGAGGAGGTGTCGTCGGCCCCCGGGAACGCGCCCCAGGGGGCGCGGGCGGTCAGGAACGCGAAGCCGGTCCAGGCGTTCACCCCGATCGCGCCGTAGCGCAGCTCGGCCACCGCCCGTTGGAACGAGCCGGTCCGCACCTGCTCCGGCAACGCGATGATGTTCGCGCCGAGCGTGCCGGCAATGTCCGTGTTGGCGAAATGGACCGCCCGGCGCAGGTAATCGGCACCGGCCCCGGGCAGCTCGGTGACCGCCAGGACCGGCCCGAAATACTCGGTGTGCAGCGCCGGATCGCCCGCGACGATCCCGGTCAGCACCAGCCGGCCGTCGAGATCGATGACGGCCGAGTGGGTGTCGACGGCCTCCCGGACGCGGGTGGCGCTGCCCGGATAGTAGTCACGCCGGTGCGGCGCCCGGGCTATGGCGGCCCGCACCTGGGCCAGGAACGCGGACCGCTGCGGCCAGTCGGCCGCAACGATGAGCACCTGGCCGGCGATGCAGTTGTAACCGTTGTTGTGCAGCCGCATCGTCGCCACGTGCTCGGCCTGGTGCCGCAGATCGGCCGCCGACCACCGGCCGGGCACCACGATGATGGGCGACACGCCACCCAGCTCGGCCGTCACCGGGGTGCTGATCAGCCGGTCGCCCCGGGCCTTTCGTTCGGCCGAGCCATAGACGACGGCGTCGTAGGTGGCCGCGCTGCCGGTCAGGTGGATGTGGTCGACGGCCCGGTGGCCGACCAGGTACGGGCCGAGGCCGCCATCCGCGTGCACCCGCAGCACGTCGGCCTCGATCAACGGGGCGAACGCCCGGCGGAGCACCGGGAGCATGGGATCGGTGAGGGGATTCAGCTTCACCAGCGCGGCTCGGCCATGGGCGAGCAGTTCGTACAGCGCGTCCAGCGGCGGGATGGCCGTGACATTGCCGGCGCCCAGCACCACACCCACTCCCCCGCGGTGGTCCGGACCCCGCTGAGCCAGACCGGCCGTCGCCCGGATCTGCTCGTCGCCGACGCCGGGCGGGAACCAGACGTCGACCCGGTGCCCCGACAGGAGGAGCCGGTCGGCGACGGCGTGCGGCAGGACCCGCACCGCCCGCCGACCGCCCGGAGCGTCGACAGGGTGGAACCCGTCCACCGGACTGCGGCCGCCGTCCAGCGCCCGGAGCGACTCGGCGTACGCGTCGATCGCGGTCAGTGCCGCGTACGGCCCGCTCAGCCACTCCTCGCCGGCCAGCCGCTCGTCGATCCCCTTGATGGCACAGGCCGCCCGCACCCAGTCGGCGGCCGTGTCTCCCACCGCCCGCCGGGTGGCCAGCAGCAGCCGGCGGCGTTCGGCCAGGCTCCGGGCCGCCCACCGCCGGGCGCCGGCGGTCAGCGCGTCCAGGGAGGCCTCGTTATCCGCCCGTAGGCCGTCGACGAGGCCGGTCGATCCGGTGGTCATACAGCGATTGTTCACCGATCCGCGGCCCGGGGTACCCGGCTTCGGTCAGGACCCGAACCACACGGCGATCTGGTCCCAGCTGTACTTCGCCCAGTGCGTCCGACTGGGCTGATTCGGCTGGCTGCCGAGGACCGGCGCCCCGGTGTACGCGTCCTTGCCCCACTGCAGGTGGGCCAGCAGCTCGACCTGGTTCTGCAGCCCGGTCGGCGGTTGGCTGCCGACCGGTACCGCAAGCACCCGGTACTGGAAGCCGCAGTCGAGGGTGCCGTCGCCGTGGTCGGACCCGAGAACGGTGGTCACCGTCCCGTCCAGCTGCGGGAAGACGACGGTGCTGCCGGTGAGCGTTCCGCCGGGGTCCGACTGCGTGTTCGGGTTGAACGCCCCGTCCAGGCTCAGGCTCCAGTCGACCACCGCCCGTCCGTTGGCGATCGCCTGCAGATCGGTGAGGTACTGCGTGGACACGACGTAGGCCCCGACATCCCCGGCGTTGAGCGATTGCAGTTCGGCGAAGGTGAGGTCGTCGATCCGTCCCTGCGCCTCGAAGACCCCCTGCAGATCGGCCTGCAGGGCGGCCGCGGATCCCGGACTGACGAAGCTCTGGGTGCCCTGCATGGACGTCGCCGTCTGGGCCGCGTACTCCAGGTTCCGGTACTCGGTGCGCAACGTGCGCAGGACGCCCTGGTCGATCGCCGGGGACAGCGACCCCGGCACGAAGTTCGGCAGGTTCAGCACGCAGGGCAGGGCCTCCCACGGGCTGCACACCGCGACGAGGTGCACCCCGGTCCCGAGATCGGTGACGAAGTGATTGTCGATGTAGTCCTGCATGTCCTGGATGTTCGACGGGTCGAAGACCGGCGGGTTGACCCCGACACCGCTGGTGTTGATCGACACCACATGGGTCTGGGCGATCTCCTGCAGGTTCTGCGTGAATGATGCATCGACCCGGCCAGATCCCTCCGTGAATTCCTTGACCTGCACGGACAGTTCGGACTGGATCAATTGCATGTCGCTTTCCGACGTCGCCCGGACCTGAACGGATCCGACGAACGACCCCCCGCGCAGAAAGCCGATGATGACGTGGGTACCGTATTCGGCGAGAAAGCCGGCGGGATCGCTGACGATCCGCGCACCCAGGCCGGTGGGCAGTTGCAGCGCGCCGAGCGTCTCCGCGGTGGGCAGTTCGGCGATCGTGGTACTCGATTTGTAACAGACGAAACCGAGCGCCTGGGCGTTGTACTTTTCCGACCGGAGAAACTTGGCGGTGGCGTTGACCGTCACCTCGCCGCCCTCGGTCCAGGCCTGACCCTCGACGCTGCCCGAGGCCTCGATGAGATCGGAATAACCCTGCGCCGTCTCGATGCAGACTTCGGGGGCGGTGAACGACGGGTTCGGCGTGACGGCCGTCGGCAACGACGGGAAGACCAGTGCGGTGGTCTGGCCGTTGACCAGATTCACCCCCATGCCTGGTTTCATGCCCTGCACGAAGGGGATTTGTTCGGTGGTGTAGGTCACGGGATGTGTCCTTTCGGAGGTCACAAGGTTTTTGAAACGGATGGGTGGCCGCGGTGCTTGGGTCAGGCGACGGCGAGCATGGTGAGCACGACCGAGGTGTTCTTGACCCATTCGCTCGGAGTGAAATAGAACTGAACATTTTGTGAACGCGCCACGGGGCCGTCCTGCCAGTTCAGCTGGCCGTAGCCGTTGTCCCGATACCAGGTGCGGTCCGGGTTCGTCTGGCTGTACTTCATGGCGGACCAGCCGCGGATCAGGTCGGTCAGCGCGCTGACGAAGGCGCTCGGAGCGACGACGTGGAGATTGTTGATCAGCGTCGCCCGGGACTGCGCCCCCGGCTGGCTCCACTTGACGAACGTGAGGAACATCGAACCTTCCGTCCGGGTTCAGGTCAGCTCGACCGAGAAGAGGGTGGTCGTGCCGATGACCAGGTACGTCGCGACCACCCCGTTGGCCGCGAAGGCGACCGGGGGGACGCCGTCGTGCGTGTCGCCGAGCACGGCGTGCACGCGGGGACGGATCAGGGTGCCGTCGGCGATGTCGTCGCCGGCCAGGTCGATGGATCTGGTGTCGCCGCTGACGTAGACGCCCGAGCCGGCCGACTTCCTCTCCTGTCCGCTGCCGGGGTCGGTCCAGATCACCTCGAATTCCATGTCGAACCCTGCGTGGTTGTGGCAGGCGATCGTCTGGGCGGAGAACATGGGGGTCCTTTCGATGGTCTTCGGTGGGTGGGTGGACGGTCGAGCGCGCGCGGGGGGCGCCCGGGTCGGCGGGTGGACGGGTGCGGGCATGGGGTACCTACGTTTCGCTGCGGTGCGGCACGGGGGCGGGCTCCGGGTCGCGCCGGAGTCGGGCGGGATCGGGCGGGGTCAGGTCGGGTCGGGCGGGGTCAGGCCAGCGCGCCGGCGAGCACGTCCCGCAGCAGGGGGTTGGTGAAGATGGCCAGATCGGCCAGCTGGTAGCCGCCGGCCTCCGCCACCGCCGTCAGGCCGGCTCGGAATTCGGGGATCCGGTCGCGGTAGGCCACCTCGCGCAGGTACTCGATCGCCGGTCGACCGCCCAGGGTGAGGCGCTGCCACTGCTTGGCCCAGTGCGGCCGGACGTTGAGCGTTCCTCCGGCCAGGCCGCACCACGCGTCGGCCAGGGTCTGCAGGTAACGGGTCCACGCCTGCTCGTCGACGTTGGTCCCGGTGATGACCTCGATGGAGCAGGTGCCGAACCGATTGCCGTACTGGGGTGCCATGGTCATTCCGGAGTCGGCCGTCACCCGCATCTCCAGGGTGATGCGCAGCGGCGCCGCCGGGTCGGCGTACGTCGCGGCGATCGCTGCCCACCAGGCGTCCCGGCAGACCGACCAGTCGGGTGCCGTCGGGTCGTCGGGTCGCGCCGGGATCGGTATCTCGAGCTCCATGTCCCAGACCGGCATATTGTGCACGCCGCGGCGGAAGTGCAGTGCCTCGATGACCGGCGTGACGATCTGCCGGGTCGGCAGGCTGGCCATCGCGGCCGCGCCGAGCAGGACGGCCTGCCAGCGACCCGGAACGAGATTCGACCTGAACAGCGACGAGTTCACCAGATCGCCGAGATACTCGCCGATCTCCTGGGTCACAGTGGTCATTTCGTCGGGATACAGCGACGCCGCCGAGCGGTCGCCGTCGTCGTTCCAGGCGTTGATCCAGCAGTCCCGCTGGTACGGGAACCAGAACCACTCGGCGTAGTAGTCGCTCTCGCACGCCCGCACGAAGGCGGCCCACGCGGCATCCAGCTGCTCCGGGCCGATCCCGCTCATGTCGACCTCGGGCGGGACCAGGGTCTGCGGTCCGGGCGGGATGGTCAACGCCAGCCGGGAACGAACCGGTTCCAGGACCGCGTAGCTCATCGGTTCGAGCGTGAACGTCACTGCGGTGACCACCCCGAGCAGGCCGAAACAGCCGGCGGCGCAGGCGAGCTGGACCGGGTCGTCGACCACCTGGAGCTCGCCGCGGGCGTTGACGAACTCGATGGCGGTGACGAGGTCGTTGAGCGTGCGGTGCCGGCTGCCGGCCCCGTGACAGATCGTCGCGTTGCTCCCGCCGAAGGTGATCTCCACGATGATGGTGTTGACCGGGATGGTCCATTGCCAGCGGCCGCCCTGATCCGAGAGGCACCAGCTCCGGAACTGGTCGTTGGTCGTCGCCGCGCCCACCCGACACAGCGCCTTCGTGACACCGCCGTCGACGACGGTGCCGACCAGTTCGATTCCGGCCAGCCGGTCCCGCGGATCGATCGCGGGGTCGATGGCCGGCAGGTCGACCACGGTCGGCGGCGGCAGCATCGACACGAGCACCTGACCGTCGGCCGAGAACAGGTCGGTCCAGCTGTGCCGGTAGCCGGCCGCCCGCACCGTGCGGTCGGTCTGCGCCGCCCACGCGACCAGGGCCGCGACTCCGGTCACCGTTCGCGGGACGGCGGTCAGTGCGGGCACGTTGTGCACCGTGCCGCCCCAGTTCGCGAACGGCTCCTGCCAGCGCAGCCACATCGCGGAGCCATCGCCCTCCCGGATGTCCGGGGTCCCGGGCTCGTCGACCGAGGCCGCGGGGGCGGGTGGTTCTGCGCCGGAGGCGGAGCGGACCGTGCCGTCCGGCGGCACGGCCGCCCCGCTCCAGGTCGGCAGGATCTCGCGCATCCCGGGATCGGCGGACATCCAGCTGTGCAGATCGCTGACGCGCTCGGCGGCGGATGCGGTCCCGTGCGCCTGCCGGATGTTCCCGATGTGCTGGCGAAGGACCTCGACGAATCCGAGATCAGCTACTGCGGAACGGATGTCGTCCCGCCACGAGCGGCCGGCCGGTGGCTCGACGGATGTCATTGCGGTCCCCTCGGCTGATCCGGATGGTGTCCGGTCCGTGACGCTTGTCGCGACCGGGACGATATGACTGAATCTAGGCCACGTCGTCGTTCCGCGAATCGGGGAAACCCCTCGTGATCAATCGAGGGATGCGAGATGAGCAGGTGCAGGATCATCCCGGCCCACCCGTCGGGTTGTCATGGACGGCGGCGGCCGCCGCCCGTTGCCGGGCCGGGCGGCCGAGGCGATGCGTTCCGGGACGCCGGCCCGACGACCCTCGGCCGGATGGCTAACCTCGACCCATGGCCCGCCGTTCCCGCAAGCGCGACTACCGTGCCGAGCACGTGCCGGTCGACGTCGCTGGGCTGACCCGCGGCTGGGAACGGGGCGAAACGGGCGCCGATGGCCGGGAATGGAAGGTGCGAACGGTGGCCGGCGGTGACCGCAGCTACCGCTGCCCGGGCTGCCAGCAGGTGATCGGTCCCGGCACGCCGCACCTGGTGGCGTGGCCCGCGGACCACCTGTTCGGCGACGAGGCCGGGCTGGACGATCGCCGGCACTGGCACACCGGATGCTGGCGGCGCCGCCGCTGAGCCGATGGCTACCCGTCCGGGTCGAAGATCTGCTCGATCGACCGGTCGAACAGCCGGGCGATCTTGAACGCCAGCGGCAGGCTGGGGTCGTACTTTCCGGTCTCCAGCGCATTGACCGTCTGCCGGGAAACGTCCAGCCGATCGGCGAGATGACCTTGGGTCCAGCCATTTTCCTCCCGCAGCGCGCGCAGGGAATTCTTCATGCGCGCCGGCCGGCGACGACGCTGGTCACCCCCCAGGCGACCATGCCGGCGCCGAAGATGATCCACGGGGTGACCGGGGTCTGCAGGCCGGCCGCACCGAGCAGGCCCATGGTGACCGCGGCGACCATCGCGACCGCGAAGCCGACCCCGAGCGAGAGCAGGGTCAGTCGCTGCTGGTAGTCGTCCAGCCGGCGCAAGTGCCGGACGACCGCGATGCACACCCAGATCAGCGGGAGCACGGGCAGCACCGCCCAGACGAACCGCCACGGCGACGTCCCGTCCAGGTCGCCGAAGGTCAGGACCAGGACGAGCACCACGCAATAGGTCAGCATCGCCGGGACGAACTCCCGAATGTAGGCCCACGCGCGTGCCCGGTCGCCGCGGCTCTGATCCGACCTGTCAAGGCTGCTTGTCATCATCAGTCAAGGATGCTTGACACCACCGAGTGTGTCAAGCGTCCTTGTCCGCCGGCCGCGACCGGGCCCGCCCGCCGTCAGTGGTCGTCCGGCCGGACCACCACCACCGGACTCGAGCCGTGCACGATCAGGTGCTGGCTCGTCGAACCGAGCACCATCCCGGCGAGCCGGTTGCGGCCCCGGCTGCCGACCACGACCAGCTGCGCCTTCTTGCTCAGGCGTTCCAGCGCGTCCGTGGGCTTCTCGGTGAGCAGCGACGACTCGACCACGACGTCGGGGTACCGTTCCCGCCAACCGGCCAACCGTTCGGCCAGGATCACCCGTTCGACGTCCGCCAGATCGTTCACCGACGACCAACCGGCGGCGCCGGGCATCGCCGGGTCGAACGCCTTGTCGACGTCCCAGGCATGGACCGCCTGCAGCGGCGCGTGCCGGGCCGAGGCGACGGCGAAGGCGAACGCCAGGGCCTTCTCGCTGACCGGCGATCCGTCGACCCCGACAACCACCGGACCCGCCGGATCGCCATGATCGGCACCGGGCCGGATCACCGCGACCGGCACGTGGGCCCGCGCGGTCACCCCGAAGGCAACCGAGCCCAACGCCACATGGCTCAGCCGGCCGGCGCTGCGGGTGGCCACCACGAGCATCAGGGCATGTTCGGCCTCCCGCAGCAGCAGGCGGACCGGCTCCTCGCGGACCACCACACCGGTCACCTTGAGACCGGGGTGGGCGGACATCAGGTCGGCTTGCACCGCACGCTGCAGCTCGGCCAGCGTGTCGCCCTGGGTGATGCCGGGGATGACGTCGGCCACCCCGGACACGGGCCCGGTGATGGGGAACGCCGACACCAGGTGCAGCCGGGCGTGACGATCGGCCGCCTGGCCGGCGGCCCATCCGGCGGCGACCCGTGCGGCGTCGGAGTCGTCCAGCCCGACGACGATGAGATTGGTGGGATGGTCATGAATTTCGGTCATCATTGATCGCCTCCCGTGCGCTGGCCCCAGCCTGACCGGTCGCCGGTTCACGGACCAGGGCCGAAGGTCCTCACCGCCTCAGCCGGGGTCCGGCGGCACCGCCATCCGCAGGCGCAGCCCGCTGGCCCGGGCGGCGGGCCGGCCGATGGCGGCCCGGACCTCGGCCTCGGTGCCGATCAGCCGCACCCGGGTCTGCGCCCGGGTCAACGCGGTGTACAGCAACTCCCGGGTGCTGAGCGGCGAATCCGCCTCCGGCAGAACAACCGTCACGTGGTCGAACTGGCTGCCCTGGCTGCGGTGCACGGTCATGGCATGCACGGTCTGCACGTCGGCGAGCCGGCCGGGTGCGAAGTCGGTGATGCCGCCCTGCTGGCCGAAGGCGACCCGCAGCTGATCGCCCGACCGGACGGTGATCCCGACATCGCCGTTGAACAGGCGCAGGGTGTAGTCGTTCGCCGTGACCAGGACCGGTCGGCCCGAATACCACTCCCGGTACGCAGGCATCAGGCCGTCCGCGGCCAGCCAACTCTCGATCCGCCAGGTCCACTCGCGGACCCCCCGGGGACCGCTACGGTGCGCGCAGAGCAAACGGTGCCCGTCCAGTCGGCGCAGCGCGCCCTGGGCGTCTGCGGCGTCGGCGGCCGCGCGCACCGCCGCCGCGGCGGCCAGCACGTCGGGCCGCACCGCATCGTCGACGGGACTTCCGGTGCCGGCGCCGTCCTCCGGGCCGATCAGGACCACTTCATCGCCCGGCCGGTTCAGCACGGCCAGGGCCGCGTCGGCATCGCCGGCCCGGACGGCGGCCGCCAGCTCGGCGATCGCGCCGCCGAACCGCCAGGTGGTGCGCAGCAGCGCCACCCCGGAACCGGCCGCGGCCGCTCCGTCGACCGTGCCCGGCCCGGTCAGCCCGGCGACCAGGTCGGCCAGCACGGCCCCGGCCTCCACCGAGGCCAGCTGGTCGGGATCGCCGACCAGGATCAGCCGCGCGTCGGGCCGGACCGCCTCCAGCAGCCGGGCCATCATCGTCAGCGAGACCATGGAGGTCTCGTCCACCACGACGACGTCGAACGGGAGCCGGTTCTCCCGATCGTGCCGGAACCGCTGGCTCCGTCCGGGCCGCCAGCCCAGGAGCCGGTGCAGCGTGGACGCGGTGAGCGCGGGCAGATCGTGCCGGTCCCCGGCCGGCAACTCCCGGGCCTGGGCCTGCACGGCCTCCTGCAACCGGGCCGCGGCCTTGCCGGTGGGTGCGGCCATGGCCACCCGCGGCGCCGGACCGGGCTGGCCCATCAGCAGCGCGAGGATCCGGGCCACGGTGGTCGTTTTGCCGGTGCCCGGGCCACCGCCGATCACCGTCGTCCACCCGGTGGCGGCCAGTTCCGCGGCCCGCCGCTGGCCGGTGTCCCGGTCCGCGAAGAGCCGGTCCAGCCCGCCGGACAGCGCGGCCGCGTCGACCGCCGGCGGTGGCTGCTCGTGCCGGGCGAGCAGGTCGTCCCGCACCTGCTGCTCCTGCGCGCGGTAGCGGTCCAGGTACAGCAGCCCGAACTCCCAGCGCAACGGGCGGCCCACCCCGACCAGCGGGCTGGCCAGCACCGCATCGCGCCACGGCGCGACATCCGGCCACGGCCCGGCCGGGTCGGCCAGCCGCAGCGTGGCCAGCGCCTGGCCCAGGTCGATGCACACCGATCCGCTGCGCACACCGCGGACCGCCATGGCGACGGCCAGCCGGACCCGGTCGTCGCGCTCCCCGGCCAGCTCCGCCAGCCGGGTCGCCACGTGCACGTCGGCGGCGGTCAGCACGTCCGCCTCGTTGGCCGACCGCAGCACGCCCGCCGCGCCGAGCGCCAGGCGCCGGTCGTAGGGGTCGACCGGCCGCTCGAAGGTCTCGGTGCGCGCCGCCGTCATGGTCCTCCCGTCACGGTCCACCGCCGTCGAGCAGGTCGGACAGGCCGGTGACCAGCGTCGACGGCGGTGTCCAGGCGAACACCCCGCACGGCCGGCCGGCCACCACCGGTGTCTGCGGGCCGGCCATCCCGCGCACGAACAGGTAGAGCACGCCGCCGATATGGGTCTCCGGACGGTAGCCCGGTTGCCGCCAGCGCAGGAACCGGTGCAGCGCCACCGTGTAGAGCAGGGCCTGCAACGGGTAGTCCGACCCGGCCATCACCTCGTCCAGGGCCGACGGCCGGTAGTCCCAGAGCGACAACGCATCCGAGGCGTCCAGATCGCCGAGCCAGTTCGTCTTGTAGTCGGCGACGAGGTAGCGCGGCCCGGGCAGGCGCAGCACCGCGTCCAGGCTGCCGGTCAGGTAGCCGCGCAGTGGCAGGCCGGCGAACGCCGGCGCCGCCAGCCGGTCCGCGTAGCCGGCGAACGGGTCATCCGGGGACAGGTGGCGCCGCAGCACGGGCGCGACGTCGCCGAGCGTCAGGTCCGCCACCCCGCCGTTCGACGGGGCGTCGCCACCGGCCAGCGGCAGCTCGAACTCCAACTCGGTCAACCGGTCCCGAGGGTCGATGTCGGCCAGCGACCGCCCTCCCGCCGTCGGTCCCAGCGGCGACCGCAGGACCGGTACCAGCGCCTGCGCCAGCGGTCCCGGATCCAACGGGAAGCCGGACCGGGCCAGCTGTTCGGCGCACCGGGCGCGGACCTCGGCGGCCAGGTCCGCGGCCCGCGGATCGGTCGTCTCCAGCACCGCATGCACCAGCGTGCCGAAGTCGGCCCCGACCGGTAGCCCGGCCATCGGCGAGGCGATCGCCCGCAGCCGATCGTCGTCGGCGCCCACCGGCAGGGGCGGCCGACCGATCTCCTCATCCGCCCGCTCGGTGAATTCCGGCTCGCTGCCCACGCCCGGATCGCCCGCCGGCGGCTCGCCTCCGGGCCCGCCGACCGGCCCGGCGAGCAGGACGCCGGACGATCCGGCAGCGGCAAGCGAGCTGTAGGAGACCCGGCGCCAGGCCTGTTCCAGGTCGCGGTCCAGCACCCCGACGGCCAGGGCGGCCGGGGTGGCCGAAGACGGCGGTCGTGGTGCGGGCGTCGAGATCCCGACCCGCTCGAGAACGAGGGCCCCGCGTCGCTGCCAGTCGGCGAGCCTGGTGGCCGCCACCTCGTCGCTGGGCACCCGGACCGAGTCGGGGACGCCGCCGTCGAAATCCCGATCGCCGAACAACACCCGGTGCAGACCGGACGCCGGCGTGTTCGCGGTCGGCGCCCACCAGGTGACGACCTGCGACTGGGCGCGGGTCAACCCGACGTACAGGTGCCGCAGTGCCTCCCCCGCCTCCTCGGCCAGCGCCTGCTGGCGGCGCCGGGACCGGCCGGGGGTGTTGGGCCCGCCGACGTCGAGCACCCGCCGGCCGTCCTGGTGCAACAGCAGCAGGTCCGGGTCGCTCACCACGTGCCGGTCGAAGGCGAAGGGCAGGTACACCACCGGGTACTGCAGGCCCTTGCTGGCGTGCAGGGTGATGACCTGGGTGGCTGCGGCGTCGGTCTCCAGCCGGCGCACCCGGTCCGTGGTGATGGCGGCCCCGTCGTCGGCCCGCCGCCGGCGCAGCCACTCGGCGAGCGCGGCGACCCCGAGCCCGTCCTGCACGGCCACGGTCTGCAGCAACTGCCCGACGTGCCGCAGGTCGGTGAGCAGCCGCTCACCGCCGATCAGACCGAGCACCCGCGCCGGCAGGTCGGTCTCGACACCGATCACCTCGACCAGGGCGGCCACCCCGCGGGCGGCGAGCACGCCGGCCCAGCTGCTGATCAACGCGCTGAGTTCGTCGGTGGCGTCGTCGGCGACCGTCGCGGGGCTCGCGACCTCCGCCGCGGGCCCGGCGGCGAGCCGCGCCGCCGGCCACCCCACGAACGGGGTCAGCGCCGCGGCCCGCACCCTGGGCGCCCGGTGCGGCTGCTCGAGCGCCTCCAGCAGCGTCACCCAATGGTCCGCCGCTTCGGTCCGGAACACGCTGACGCTGCCGGCGACCACCGCCGGAATGCCGGCGGCGACCAGCGCGGACTGGACCGTTCGGGCCTGCTTATGGGTGCCGACGAGCACCGCCACGTGGCCGGCCCGGACCGGCCGGCCGGCGAAGGTGGCCCCCGATCCCAGCAATTCGGACAGGTCGCCGGCCAGGTCACGGGCGATGAACTCGCGCGCCCGGGCGATCGGGATCAGCTCACCGGGGCCCAGGCCGAGGTCGTCCCGACGGGTGACGCGCACCCGCAACGGCGCCGCCGACGGGCCGCCGGCCAACCGCGTCCCGGGCAGCGCGGACTCGACCGGCCGGACCCGGATCTCCGGGCTGCCCAGGGCCAGATCCGACAGCAGCACCTGCAGGGCGTCCACCAACGGCGCGTCCGTCCGCCAGTTCCGGGCCAGGGTGGCCCGGGCCTGTCCGGCGGTGCCGGCCGCGGCCAGGTAGGTCTGCACGTCACCGCCGCGGAAGGCGTAGATGGACTGCTTCGGGTCGCCGATCAGCACCATGGTGGCGTGTCCGGAGAACGCCCGGTCCAGGATCTGCCACTGCACGGGATCGGTGTCCTGGAACTCGTCGACCAGCACGAACGACCACCGTTGCCGCATCCGCAGGCGGGCCGGGGCGTCCTGGGGTTCCAGCGCGGTGGCCAGCCGGACGAGCAGGTCGTCGTAGCCCAGGATGCGGCGCTGGCGCTTGCGCCGGTCGACCTCCTCCCGGACCCGCCGGGCGAAGCGCACGCGCCAGTTCGCCGGGCTCTTCGGGTCCGCGTCCAGCGGCTGCAGCTGGGCCTGCGGGTCGTCGATCGCCTGACGCGCCAGCCGCAACGCGGTGGTCCGGTCGAAGACCGGCTCCAGCTCCCGGCGGGCGAACGCGCCGACGAACAGGTCGTCGACCACCTGCACCACGAGGTCGTCGAGGGTCTCGACGAGTTCGACGTCCGGGTCGGCGTCGCCGGCCACGCCGAGCCCGGTCAGCACGAACTGGCAGAACTGGTGCGTGGTCAGGATGGTCGATGCGTCGTAGGTGGCCAGGGCGGCGCGCAGCCGGTCCCGACGTTGCCGGACCGCCTCGACCGGACCGGTGGCGAGCAGCCGGTGCACCGGGTCGTCGGCCCGGCCGGGCCGGGCCAGCGCGCGTTCGGCCGCCACCAGGTGCCCGCGGACCCGTTCCCGCAGCTCCTGGCTGGCCGCCCGGCCGAAGGTGATGACCAGCAGCTGCTCGGGCCGGGCGACCCCTTCCGCCACGTAGCGGGTGACGAGATCGCCGATGGCGTGGGTCTTCCCGGTACCGGCACTGGCCTCCAGCAGGGTGGTGCCGGTGGGCAGCGGTCCGCACGCGTCGAACGCATCGACCGGATCGGCGACCTCGCCGATGGACGCCGTCATAGCGGCGCCCGCTGCTCGTGCTGCAGGAGCGGGAACCACAATCGCTCGGCCAGGTCGACGAACCGGTTCGTCGGGGCCAGGTCCGCAAAGGAACAGTCCCGACCCCAGACCCGGGCGTTGGCCGCATCCTGGTTCTCGCCGGGGTACGTGGCGGAACCGGCCCACGCCTGCGCCGCCCACGTCAACGCCTTGTCCGGGTCCACCCCGCGCCGGCGGGCGTCCGCGTACTTCTCGCCGGTCTTGATCGGCAGCGGCAGCGGGGCGGCCAGGCCGTCCTCGTACAACGCCACCAGGTCGAGCAGCAGATCGCGGGCGCGGTCGCCGGCCAGCCCGGGCACCGTCGCGCACAGCGGCCGGGCGTGTTGGCCGCGACCGACGGTCGACGCCGTCCACCCACCGTCCGGGTGGGAGGCCGACAATGCCAGGAGCGCGATCCAGGCCTGCAGCCGGGCCCGGGCGCCGAGTTTGCTGTAGGACACGGCCACCAGGGTGCGGTCGTGCAGACCGCCGACGGTGCCACGCAACCGTCGACCACCGGCCAGCTCGACCGAGACCTCCATGGTGCGGCGCGGTCCGGCGCGCAGCGCGGTGGTGCCGTCGACGAGCGGGCGGACGTCGGCCAGTACCTTCGCCAGCGTGCGCCGGCCCAGATTGGCCGGCGGCAGCACGCCCCGCCGCCATTCGGCCTGCCGGCACTCCTCCTCCGGGACACCGGCCAACCGGTCCCGCAGCAGCCGGTCCCCCACACTCCACTCCTGCAGCGCGTCCAGGTCCACCGGCAGGTCGTCGGGCGGATCGTCCTGCTCGAACGGGACGGCGACCTCCAGCCGCCGGCGCAGGAAGCCCTTCGCCGGATGGACCAGCAGGTCGGTCACCGCGGCGAGCTCGAGGTCGACGGCCGGTGCCGGGAGCGGCAGCGGCTGCGCCGCCAGGCGGATCGGTTCGGCCCGCGGCGCGGTCCGTGCGCGCGCCCCGCCGAGGGCGACCGGGTCGAAGGTGAACGGCCCGGCCCGGCCCAACGCCCCCGCCGTCAGTGCCCGGGAATCGAAGGGCTGCAATGGATGCCGCACCTCGATCAGCGAGCGGGCGGGCTCCCCGCCGACGGTGGCCAGGTCGTCCAACGCGTCCAGCAGCTCACCGAGCGGCACCGCGGGCGGCCGCCGCGCGCCGGTCCGCTCGTCCGCCCCGGAATAGGTGATGACCAGCTTCTCGGTCGCCGCAACGATCGCGTCGAGCATCAGCTGCCGATCCTCCGATCGCAGATCCCGCTCCCCGCAGGCGGGTTCGCCGAGCCTGACGTCGTCGCCGTCCTCCCGGACCGCCCGCGGGAACACGCCGTCGTCCAGTCCGAGCAGGCAGACCACCCGATGCGGCACCGAGCGCATCGGCATCATGGTGCACACGGTCAGGGTGCCCGACCGGAAATTCGCCCGGGTGGGTCGGCCGGCGAGCGCGCCGGCCAGCAGCGCCCGGATGTCGGCCAGATCGAGCTGCAGCTCGCTCGATCCGGCGGCCGTGGCGTGCCGCTCGATCGCGGCGAGCTCGGCCCGTAGTTCGGCCACCTGCCAGGACATCCGGGGCGGGACCGAGGTCAGGCCGAGCACGCCGTCGAGGACGACGGTGCACCACCGGGCGACCGTGTGCCGGCCGGCCAGCGCGTCCACCGCGGCGCCGAGGCGTGCGATGAACTCGGCCAGCCGGCCGGCCAGATCGACGTCCGCGCTGCCGACCTCGTCGAGCGGCAACGCGGTGCCGAGCCGATTGCCGGGCTCGTCGGCCATGCATACGCCCAGCAGGATCCGATCGAGCGCCGCCCGCCAGGTGTTCTGCTCGAACCCCGCGAGGCCGTAGCCGTCCCGGTGCGCAGCGTCCAACCCCCACCGGGCACCCGCGGCGGCCACCCAGTCGGCGAGCGTGGTCAGCTCGTCCTCGTCGAATCCGAACCGGTGCCGCACCGGCGCGAAGGCGGCGAAGTCGAGCACCTCCGATGCGGTGATCCGCCCACCGGCCAGGTCCAGCAGCCGCTCCAGGGCGGCGAGCAGCGGATTCGTCCGGCGCAACGCCCGGTCGGCCAGCCGGACCCGCAACCGGTGGGCCGGGTGCCCGTCGGGCACCGATTCGGCCAGCCCGAACGCCCCTTGCAGCAGCGGGGCGAACGCCTCGATGTCCGGACACATCACCAGGATGTCGGCCGGCTCCAAGGTCGGGTCGTCCGCCAGCAGGCCGATCACCACGTCCCGCAGCACGTCCACCTGACGGCCCGGCCCGTGGCAGGCGTGCACCCGGATGCTGTCGTCCGCCGGGTCGACGGCCTCCGGCGGGCCGGACGGCCGGTTGCCGGCCAGCTCGAGGTGCAGCCGGCGCAGCAGGGTCGGCCGCTGCTCGGCGGCGAGCCCGGCCGGATGGTGGGTATCGGTGGCGACGCGACCGGCCAGCATGGTTTGCAGCTCCCGCACGTCCCGGCCGAGCGAGGCCAGCAGTGTATGTCGCACGGCCGCCGCGGTCGGATCGGCGGTGCGGCGAACCGGCCCGGCGGTGCCGTCGGTCAGGTCGCGGACGGCCGCCCACAGCGCCGGCGACGGGTGCGGCAACCACAGGTGCACCTGCCGGTGTTCGGCCAGCGCCGAGACCAGCCGGACCTGGACCGCGGGCATGGCGGTGGGACCGAACAGGCTCAGCCGTTCGGGCAGGTCGACCGTCGCGGGCTGCGCGGTCAGCCGGGCGACCACCGTGGCGAGCGCCTGCACCGGATCCGGCGCGTCGATGCGCTCGCGCAACCGCCGCCACAGCTCCGGCTGCCAGGCCAGGTCCGGGGGCACCGGACGGCCCCAGCCGTCGGTGTCCCGGCCCGTGGACCAGCCGGTGAGCATGTCCGGGCGATGCTCGGCGTACCCGGCGAACAGGCCGGTGACCCGGCGGGCCACCGCGTACCGGCGGCCCTGCCGATGCGGATCGGCGGGTCGGTAACCGAGGTGTTCGGCCAGCAGCCGGCACCACGGCTCGGCGGCGGCCTCGTCGATCACCGACAGCAACGGCCAGACGGCGGCGTCGGGCGCCCACGGATCGTCCGCGCGCCCGCCGGTGACCTCGGCGATCAGCGTCGTCGGGCTCGGGAACCGGACCGCCGCGCAGATCCCGTCGCCCTGGCCGGCCCGCGCCCCGAGCCGGTGCGACAGCCGCTGGGTGAGCCACCGTTCGACGCCCCGGGTGGGTACGGCCACCACCTCGACGGCGAACGGGTCGTCCGGCGGCACCGCCAGCACGTCGGCCAACGCCGCCGCCAGGGTGTCGGCGCGTTCGGCCCGGTGCACGTGCAGCGCCACGCCGCCACCCCCCTTCCGACAGGTCCCGAACCACCGGCCCCACAGTGTGGCCGATCGGTCCGACAGTGCCGGACGCGCCGGGCCGGGTCAGTAGGAGGCGAGGTCGGGGACGCGCAGATGGGGCATGACCTCATCGAACTCGCGGACCTGGATGACGTTGTGCTCCAACAGGCGCCGGCCCTCCGACCCGTTGATCCGCCGGTCCATCGCATCGAGACTGTCATAGGCGATGGACACCGCGGCCCGGCGCCATTCGGGATTGATCATCAGGCTGGTCGAGCAGAATCCGCGGGTCGCATCGAGCGCCGGCAGGGTCGCGGCGTTGAACTCCGACACGAAGCTGTCGAACTGCCCGGACTCGACGCGCAGCCAGATCACCCGGGCGCACACCGGATGCCCGGCATGCTGCCGGCGGTGCATGGCGGCGATCTGCCATTCCTCGAGTTCGGCGGTCCCGCCGCCGATGGTCTCGGCCGTCTTCTCCCGGATCGGCCGGATCTTGACGACGCTGGCGTGCATGTCCGGCTTGGATTCCCAGGCCGAACTGATGATCGCCAGCCCGGTCTGCCTGCTGGCCAGGACGGACATTCCCACACAGGTCGGCATGCCGAGAATGGTCGGGACGGCGACGTCTCGCAGGTAAGCGATACACGCGTCCACATTCTCCGGACGCCCCTGATGGGACGCGGTGCGCGCGAAGACGGTCAATTCGGGACCTCACCTCCACTCGGGTACGCCTACTGTTCCCTACCGGCGCGGTTAAAGCCACGGTAACCGCACACCCGCGTGGGCCGCGCCCAGGATTGCGGCGATGGTGGACCGGCCGGGCAACGGGCATCGGCGTCCGGTCGGCCACCCCAAGCGACAGGGGTATGGCCGTACCACCCACTCGCGAGGGCGCAAATGTGTGTGACGCCGACATAGATTCGGTGCTCAGCCCGCGTAGCGTGCTGGCCAGACCGACCGGCAGGTGTCCCACCGGCGGGCTCGGCGCCCACATTCCGCGCGATGCGGGGTCGCGACACATTGTCACGGCTTGATCACCATCCGTCATCACAGCCGTGACCTCGACGGGGAGGACCCTTACCATGAGTCACCGACGATTCACTGGCCGTCTCGCTGCCGGCACCCTGGCCGCGGGGCTGCTGCTGAGCGCGTGCGGCAGTCCCGGTTCGTCGTCATCGGACACCACCCCGGCGGCCACCAGCGCCGGCACCGGTCCGGCGGATCCGTCGGGCCCCGCCACCGGCGAGCCGATCAAGGTCGGCCTCGTCACCTCGCTGTCGGGCCCCCTGCAGTCGTACGGACAGATGTACCTGGATGCCTTCAACGTCTGCCTGGCCAACGCCACCGACGACACCAACGCGGTGAACGGCCGGCCGATCGAGGTGGCCACGGGCGACGATGCCGGCGACCCGGCCAAGGCGACCACCGCGGCCACCGGCTACATCGGGCAGGGCTACAAGATCATCGCCGGCTCCGCCTCCTCCGGCGTCGCACTGCAGGTCGCCCCGCTGGCCGCGGAGAACAAGGTGCTGTTCATCTCCGGGCCGGCCGCGACGGACGGGGTCACCGGGATCAACAAGTACACCTTCCGGTCGGGACGCCAGACGTACCAGGACATCCAGACGGCGGCGTCCTTCATCGGCGACCTGCAGGGCAAGACCGTGACGATCTTCGCGCAGGACAGTGCCTTCGGGCAGGCCAACGTCGCGGCCGCCTCGGCGGTGTTCGGGGCCGAGGGCGCCACCGTCACTCCCCTGCTGGTGCCGGCCACCGCGACCGACCTGGTGCCGTTCGCCAAGCAGGCGGCCGACGCCGATCCCGACCTGCTGTTCGTGGCCTGGGCGGGCACCAACGCCACCCAGATGTGGGAGGCCATGGGCCAGCAGGGCGCCTTCGACGGCACCACGGTCGTCACCGGCCTGGACATCAAGCCGACCCACACGGTGTTCGCCCCGGTCGCCGACAAACTCTCGCTGCTCGCCCACTACTTCGACGGCGCCACCGACAACGAGGTCGAGAAGGCCATGGTCGCCGGCCTGGCCGCGGAAGGCAAGACCCAGGACCTGTTCTCGCCGGACGGCTGCAACGCGGCGCTGATGGTGGTCCGGGCGGCCCAGGAGTCGCCGGACGATGTGGACGGCATGATCACCGCACTGGAGGGCTGGGAGTTCGAGGGACCCAAGGGCGCGATGACGATCCGGGCCGAGGACCATGCGATGTTGCAGCCGATGTTCCAGACCAAGCTGGTGGACGTGAACGGAACACCCACCCCGGAGTTGATCAAGGAGCTGGCGCCGGCCGACACCGCACCGGCCCCGAAGTCGTTCCAGTGACATCCGATCCGGCCCCGGCCGGCGCGGTCACCACCCTCGATCCCGCGGTGCGGGTGCGCGATCTGGGGTTCACCGTCGGCGGTGCGGTGATTCTCGCCGACATCGATCTGACCGTCGATCACGGTGAACTGCTGGCCGTCATCGGGCCCAATGGCGCGGGAAAATCAACCCTGGTCAACATGATCTCCGGGGTGGCCCGCCCGACCTCCGGCCAGATCCTCTTGGACGGGACCGATGTCACCCGGCTGTCGGTCCGGCACCGGGCCCGGGCCGGGATGGGCCGGACGTTCCAGACGTCGTCGCTGTTCAACGGACTGTCGACAGTGCAGAACGTGTGCTTCGCGGTCCAATCGGCCGCGCCGGGCGCGCTGAATCCGTTCCGCCGGGCCAGTTCCCGGGCCGTGGTGCAGGAGGCCATGCGCCTGCTGGACCGGGTCGGCATGGCCGCGCGCAGTGCCTGGCCGACGGCGGCGCTGTCGCACGGGGACAAGCGCAAGCTCGAGCTCGCGGTGGCGATGGCCCGGCGGCCGAGCCTGCTGCTGCTGGACGAGCCGATGGCCGGGGTGGCGATGGAGGACGTGCCGTCGCTCACCCGGTTGATCGGCGACCTGAACGCGGACGGGGTGACGATCTGCATGGTGGAACATCACATGCACGTGGTGCTCGGGCTCGCCCACCGGATCGCCGTGCTGCATCACGGCCGGCTGCTCGCGGTCGGCACGCCGGCCGAGGTGACCACCGACCCCGAGGTCCGGCGCGCCTACCTCGGGGACTCCCTATGATCCTGAGCCTGCAGGACGTCACCGTGCGGATCGCCGGATCGCACATCCTGCACGGCATCGACTTCGAGGTCGCCGAGGGCGGCGTCACCGCGCTGCTCGGCCGCAACGGCGTGGGCAAGTCGACCACGCTCAAGGCGATCCTGGGCATCGTGCCGGCGGCCGGCCGGATCGCGTTCGGCGGACGGGACATCATCGGTCAGCCGACCCACCGGATCGTCCGGTCCGGCATCGGTTACGTCCCGGAGGACCGCGACGTGTTCGCCGGGCTGACCGTGGCGCAGAACCTGGAGCTGGCGCAGCAGCCGGGCGTCGAACCCGACTACGACACCGTGCACGAACTGTTCCCCGAGCTGCTGGAGCGGCGCAAGCAGCGGGCCGGCACACTGTCCGGCGGGCAGCAGCAGATGGTGGCACTCGCCCGGGTGATGCTCAATCCCGCCCGGCTCCTGCTGATCGACGAGCCGACGAAGGGCCTGGCGCCCAAGCTGGTCGAGCAGGTCGGCGACGCGCTGGTCCGGATGGCCGAGCACACCACGGTGCTGCTGGTCGAGCAGAACCTGCCGCTGGTCCGGCGGGTCGCGCGGGACGCGGTGGTGCTGGAGACCGGCCGGGTGGTGCACGCGTCGCCGGCCGCCGAACTGATGGCGGACGCGGCGCTGCTGGACTCGCTGCTCGGCGTGGCCGCGGTTCCCGACCCGGGAAAGGCACCGCGATGAGCGAGCGTGCGAGCGATTCATGGGCGCGACATCGCTCCGTTGATTTCCAGGAGGGGGTGCGATGAGCGAGCGTGCGAGCGATTCATGGGCGCGACATCGCTCCGTTGATTTCCAGGAGGGGGTGCGATGAGCACGCTGATCCTGATCCTGGTGACCGGCGTGGGCCTGGGCGCACTGTATTTCCTGGTCGCATCCGGGCTCTCGCTGATCTACGGGCTGATGCACGTGCTGAACTTCGCGCACGGCGCGTTCCTCACCGCCGGTGCGTACGCGGCGTGGGTGGCGATGGGGCTCCTGTCCGGGCTGGGTGGCTGGGCGTTCCCGCTGTCGATCGTCATCGGCATGGCGTTCGGCGCGATCGTCGGGGCGGCGGTGGAGTTCTGCCTCATCCGGCCGTTGTACCGGCGACACATCGAACAGGTGCTGGTCACTGTCGGTCTCGGATTGATGGCGGTCGCGCTGTTCACCGGCATCTGGGGGGCCGACCCGCAGCCGTTCCCCCGCCCGGACTGGACCCGGGCGACCACCGACATCGGCGGCGCCGCCATTCCGAACGACCGGTTCCTGCTGATCGCCGCGGCCGGGCTGCTGCTGGCCGGCTTGATCGCATTGCTGCGGTACACCCGCATCGGCCTGGTGATTCGCGCCGGGGTCGAGAACCGCACGATGGTGCAGGCTCTCGGCATCGACGTGCGCCGCACGTTCACCCTGGTCTTCGCGCTCGGCGGCGCCGCGGCCGCGCTGGGCGGCGTGCTCGGCTCGGTCTACCTGGGATCGGTGTCCCCCGGCCAGGGCACCGCGCTGCTGATCTTCGCCTTCATCGTCGTGGTGATCGGCGGATTCGGCTCGATCGGCGGCACCGCGATCGCCGCGCTGCTGGTCGGCCTGGTGCAGCAGATGGCCAATTACTACGTGGGTTCCGGGATCGGTGACGTGTCGGTGGTGCTGCTGCTCGCGGCGGTCCTGCTCGTCCGCCCGGCCGGATTGACGGGCAGGACGGCATGACGGATCTCGCGAGCAAACTCACCGACCGGGCGGTCCGGTCGACCGGGACGCCGCCGGCCCGGCGGGCCGGACTGGCCCGCGCGCTGCCGGTGGCGATCCCGCTCGCCGTGCTGGTCCTGCTGATCTTCCTGCCGTGGATGCGGTTCTCGATCCCCGGGGTGCTGCCAGGCGTGGTGAACTCGCCCGGTTCCATGCAGCTGCTGGCGCTGTGCCTGGTGACGGCCGGAATCGCGCTGAGCTACGACGTGTTGTTCGGCCGGACCGGGCTGCTCTCGTTCGGCCATGCGCTTTTCGTCGGGGCCGGCGCCTACTCGGCAGCCATCGCGCTGGGCCGGTGGGGCACCTCGTTGCCGGTGGCGATCCTGGTGGTGCTGGCGTTCGCGATCGTGCTGCCGCTGGTGATCGGCGCGATCGCATTGCGAGTCAAGGGGATCGCGTTCGCCATGGTCACGTTGGCGTTCGCGCAGGCGGTGGCGATCACCGCGGCCCGCAACCCGGGCGGGCTGACCGGCGGCGAGGAGGGCCTGTCCCTGAACCGGTCCGCGTTGCCCGCGATCCTGTCCGGCGTGATCAACGCGCCCTACCGGTACTGGCTGGCGCTGTCCTTCCTGGTGTTCTGCGTGCTGGTGGTGTGGTGGTTGACCACGGCCCGGACCGGGCACGCCTGGGCCGCGGTCCGGGAGAACGAGGACCGGGTCGAGGTGCTCGGCATGTCGGCCTACCGAACCAAGCTGACCGCCGTCGTGGTCGCCGGATTTCTCGGCACCCTGGGCGGTTTCCTCCAGCTGATCATCATCGGCGGGGCCAACCCGCACCTGCTCTCGACCGAGTTGACCCTGTCGTTGCTGATCATGGTCGTGCTCGGCGGGGCGGGCAGCCGGTGGGGCGCGGTGATCGGCGGGGTGGTCTACGTGCTGCTGGACAACCGCCTGCAGGAGCTGTCCACGTCGTCCACGATCGCCGAACTGCCGTCGTTCCTGCGGATCCCGTTGAGCCAGCCGGTCTTCGTGCTCGGCCTGCTGTTCGTGCTGGTGGTTTACTTCGCCCCCGGCGGGCTGACCGCGATCGGCGGGCGGGTCTGACCGTCACTCCCGGCCGGTGTATCTGCGGTCGGTCGGACCGGTTCCGGTGCGTGTGTCAAGCACACCGGTCCATCCCGCACCCGGGCGCATCGGTGTGCCCGCACGCGCAGCCTTCGGGGGACGAGCGTGGGTATCGGGGGACGATCGATGAAGCTGGCCTTCATGATGGACGAGGCGGTCGACGAAACCGCACTCGTCGGGCCGCTGTGCCGGTTGCTGGGCGCCGGCCACGACGTGGTCGTCGTCGGTCCGCCGGCGGTCGCCGGCCCGGCGGCCCGGGGAACCCGCGACGTGCGGCGGGTGGAACTGGCCGCGTGCCGGGCCCGGGCCCTCGAGCGCGAGCTCGCACCGACCGCGGACGGTCGATGGTCGCTTCCGGGGTTCCGGGGGGCCGCCGTCGAGTTCGTCGCGGCCATCGAGTCCGTCGGGCGCCCGGTGGGTGCCATCGGGCACTCGCCGTGGGTGCTGATCGAACCCGGCCGGACCGAGGCCCGGGCCGATCCGGCCCGCCTGCCGGGCTGACCGGCCGGTCGACCCGATGCCGCGAAAAATGGGGGGCTGCGGCGGCCGTTCCTACGTACTTACCCCCATCCGTCCGCGGCCCGGGCTTCCGATGATGGTGCGGTCAACCGGCACCTATCGTCACCCAGGATCGGAGCGGATCGATGACCGCGTCGGACGATCATTCCAACGAGACCGTGGACGAACTGATGTCGGCGGCGGCCGGCAACGACCAGCAGGCGTGGCGCCGGCTGATCCAGCGATTCGCACCGCTGGTCGCCTCCATCGCGCATCGCTTCCGGTTGTCCGCCGCGGATGTCGAGGACATCAGCCAGGTCGTCTGGCTCCGGTTGTTCGAGAACCTCGGCCGCATCCGCGATCCGGCCGCCCTGCCCGGCTGGCTGACGACGACGACCCAACGCGAGTCGATCCGCCTGCTGAACCGCAGCAGCCGCTGCGTCTGCCTCGAGTCGATCGAACAGGTCGCCGACCACGCCCGGACCGGTCCGGATGCGCGTCCGGTCGATCATGACCTGTTGCAGCGGGAGAGCGCCGACGTGGTCCGGTGCGGACTGCAGGAGCTGAACGCCCGACAGCGCGACCTGCTGCTGCTGGGGGTGGCCGAGCCCCCGGTGGCCTACAGCCAGATCGCCGTCACACTGAACATGCCGGTCGGCAGCATCGGCCCGACCCGGGCGCGCAGTCTCGCGAAGCTGCGGCAGACCGAGGCGATCCGCGAATATCTCGGATCGGGTGTCGGGGCACTGTCGGCGTAGCGCGGCGCTCGGGGCACCCGATCGGGCCGGTGCGCGGTCAAAACCGTGGACATCCCGGCGCAAGCACACCGTAGACTCTACAAATGCCCCGTTCGGGCCCATCACGCCCGGGGGTGCGAGCGGACCGAATGGGGGTGTGCCGGTGCCGACGACATCGGTGCGCAGCGGGCGCCTGATCGGTCGGTCCGCGGAGATGACGGTCCTGGACGACGCGCTCCGGGAGGGCTTCCAACGGCGCTTCGGAGCGATCCTCGTCACCGGTGAGGCAGGCATCGGCAAGAGCCGGATGATCGCCGAACTGACCGATCGCGCCGATCGGCAGTCGGCGCGGTGCATCGTCACCGCCTGCGTGCCCCTGAGCTCGGGAACCCTGCCCTTCGGCCCGTTCGTCGAGGTCCTGCGCCGCGCGCGCCGGTGGGACGACGAGGGGTCGGCGGAGCTGCTCGACGAGATCAACGACGAACTGCGTCGTTCGGCCGAGCAACCGTTCGCCGACCTCACCAACGCCCAACCGACCGACGTCTACGCCCGCACCCGCCTGTTCGGTCTGGTCGTCCGGCTCCTGGAACTCCTCGCGCGGAAGATGCCGCTGGTGCTGGCGATCGAGGACCTGCACTGGGCCGACTCGAGCAGCCTGGATCTCATCCACTTCATGGTGTCCGCCCTGGGCGACGAATCGATCGTGCTGGGGCTCAGCTTTCGCACCGACGGCCTGTCCGCGAACGACCCGCGCCGCGCCCAGGTCACCGAACTCAGCCGGTCCCGCCGGGTGCGGGTGGTGGAACTGCCGCCGCTGGACCGGTCCGCGGTGCGGGAGCTGGTGCACGAGATCGTCGGTGACCGGCCGACACCGGAGTTCGTCGAGTCGGTCCACCAGCAGTCCGACGGCAATCCGTTCTTCGTCGAGGAGATCCTGGCCGCGAACCGCGCCGGTGAGCCCGGAGTCGACACCCACCTGCGGGACGTCATGCTCGCGCGGCTGTCGACCCTGTCCCCCGCGACCCGCCGCCTGCTGCGGATCGCCGCAGTCGTCGGACGCACCGTCGACCACGATCTGATCGACAAGGCCTGGGCCGAGGACGACGATCTCCTGCCGGCCATCCGGGAGGCCGTCGACGCCCACGTGCTGACCGTCGACCAGGACGGTGCCGCCTACACCTTCCGGCACGCCCTGATGCGGGAGGCCGTCTACACCCAGATGCTGGTCGGCGAACGCCGGTCCCTGCACTCCCGGGTGGCCTCGTGCCTGGCCGAGAACCCGCGGTTGATCAGCGGGCAGACCATGTCCTCGGCCGCCGAACTCGCCCATCACTGGCGGGCGGCCGCGGTGTGGGATCGCGCGTTCGACGCGGGGCTGGAGGCGGCCCGCACCTTCGCGCACACCCAGGCCTTCGCCGAATCGCACCAGCAGTACCGGCGCGTGCTGGAGATCTGGAGCGACCGGGGTGCGCCGGCCACCGCGCCGGACCGCATCACGCTGTTGAGCGAGGCGGCCGAGGCCGCCCGGCTGGCCTGCGACGCCGCCACCGCCGTCGACCTGCTCGGCGAGGCCCTCGACTCGGTCGAGCAGCAGGTTCAGCCCGAGCTCGCGGCCGCGATCCTGGAACGGCTCGGCAACTGCCTGTGGGAGGACGGCCACACCGACCGGGCCGTCTCGGTCCGCAAGCAGGGCAGCGCGCTGCTGGCGTCGGCACCCGACTCCGAGCTGCGGGCCCGGCTGCTGGCCGCCGAGGGCCGGATGCTGATGGTGATGGGTCTGTACTCGCAGTCGCTCGAGCTGTGCGAGACCGCTGTCAAGATGGCCCGATACGTGCACGCGGAGGCGGTCGAGCTGGACGCCCGGATCACCGTCGGGGTGGACCGGGTGATGACCGGGGCCACCGAGATCGGCCTGGCCGAGCTGCGGGCCGCCTGCCGGATGGCCTGCAACCAGGGATCGGCCGAGGACGTGGTCCGTTCCTACGGCAACCTGGCCGCCGCGCTGGGCCGGCTGACCGATCACGAGCAGACGGTGCAGATCGCCGACGAGGGTGTGGCCGAACTGCGCCGGCGCCGGCTCCCCGACTCGATCGGTGGACTGCTGGTCACCAACGCCTGCGAAAGCCTGCTCGCCCTCGGCCGGTGGTCGGAGGCCCGGCGGCGCATTCTCGCCGCCCTCGACTCGCCGCTGCCCGCCGTCGACGCCGCCTTCCTGTACCGGACGCTGAGCGAGATCCACATCGGGCAAGGCGATTTCGAGCTGGCCGACATCGCGCTCGACCGGGCACAGGAGTTCGCCGTGGAACTTCGGGAACCCCAGTACACGGCCTCGCTGGAGGTGGCCGTCGCCACCCTGGCCATCGAACGCGGAGATCTGGGCCGGGCCCGCCGGGCGATCGCCCGCGCGCTGCAGTTCAGCCGGGGCCGCGGGCTGGAGGACGTCGCCGTGCTGGCGTGCGCGATCGGGCTGCAGGCCGAGTGCGTGGAGAACGATCGCCGGCGGACGGCTCGGAATCGGGACGGCGCCGAGATCCTGATGTGCGGTGCGGCCCTGTGGATGACCGCCGCCGGGCGGGCCGAGCGGGCCGAGGCCGCGGGCGTCGACCTGCGCGAATGCGAGGCCGCCCAGGCCCTCTGCGACGCCGAATGGGCGCGCCTGCAGGGCCTGGCGAGCGACGAGCAATGGCGCCGGTCGACCGAGGCCTGGCGGAAGCTGAACAAACCGCAGGCCCTGGCCTACTCGCTGTGGCGCCAGGCCCAGGCCCAGGTCGAGCAGCATCGTCGGGCCGTCGCCCAACCGCTGCTGCTCGAAGCGTTGGCGATCGCCGAGAACCTGGACGCGCGACCGCTCAGGGCGCGGATCCAGGAACTCGCCCAACGGGGCCGGGTGGATCTGTCCGAAGGTCCGGCTGCCCGGCCACCGGCACCGGTGACCAGCCCCGCGCCGGGCCGCCCCGCGCTGACCACCCGCGAGGTCGGCGTGCTGCGCTGCGTCATGGCCGGAATGACCAACCGGGAGATTGCCGAGAACCTGTTCATCAGCATCAAGACGGTCGACAAGCACGTCTCAAATTTGATGGACAAGCTTCAGGTTCGGAATAGAGTTGAGGCCGCGGCGGTGGGGGCCGAATTACTCGCCGACACCGATCCGGCGCGCGAATCGTCGGGTAAGCGCCGCAAGGCCGCCCGGTGAAAGGGATTTCATCAGCCGGGGCCGCTGCGCCCGTTGGCGCCCGAGGAACGGAGCGAGTAGACATGGCCGACCAGCCCGCACAGACCGACGGCGACTCTCCCTTTGGCGGCAACAACCGCTTCGGTGGGAACAACCGCTTCGGTGGGAACAACCGGTTCGGCGGCTGGGTGCCCGACACGCCCGACTTCCGCGACTACGCGCTGATCCCGCCGGTCGACCCGTTCTACCCGGAACGGACCGACCGGCAGGCGGTCGAGGAGTTGGACCGCAACGCGAGCCTGCTGGCCCGGCCCGTCGACCAGGACGACTACCGGATCGCGGGCTGGGAGGTGCCCATCCTCGATCAGGGAGATCTGGAATCGTGTGTGAGTTGCGCCATCTCGTCGACGGTCAACTATCTGGAGACGAGATACCTGAAGGACCGGGGAATCGATCCGTCACGGCTGTTCATCTACTACAACGCCCGGGACGTCGAGGGCACCCAGCTGAACCCGAACGTCGGCACCGGCATCCGGACGGCCATGAAAGCCCTCGCCCGGCGCGGCGTATGCGACGAAGGAATTTGGCCGTACGACAAGTACCGGGTCATCTGGCGGCCGAGCCGGGCCGCCTACAGCGACGCGCTGTACCGGAGTCTGGAGTACCGGCGCATCTACCGGCTGGCCGGCCCGGACGGGAAGCTGGATCTGACGCCCGTCCGCCGGGCCCTGATCAACGACATCCCTGTGATCTGCGGCTTCTCGGTGTTCAAGAGCTTCGTCACCACCCAGGACGGGCACATCGGGCTGCCCACCGAGGACGATCGCAATCACCGGTTCCGCCCGGTCGACGTGGCCGACCAGGGTGCGGCCGACGAGCAGAGCGGCGCGGCGTCGTTCGGCCACGCGGCCGTCATCATCGGGTTCGACACCGACGAGAACGGCAGGGAAAGATTCCGGCTGGTGAACTCCTGGGGCCCGGAATGGGGCGACCGCGGCACCTTCACCCTGGGCGCCGACTACCTGGCCAGTTCCACCCTGGCCTCCGACTTCTGGGCGATCACCACGCTCGGCCCGGACCGGTCCGCCGCGGACTGAGTCAGGGCAGCAGCTTGCGCAACTGCAGGGCCAGCTGGATCTGCAGGGCCCGGTCGGGCGCGGACCAGTCGTCGCCGAGGAGGGTCGCCACCCGGGACAGCCGCTGCCCCACGGTGTTCGGGTGCACGTGCAACGCGGCCGCGGTCCGGCCCAGGTGGCCGCCCTGGCCGAACCAGGTGTCCAGGGTGGCGGCCAGGTCGGAGCCGCGGGCCGCGTCGTACTCGACCACCGGACCCAGCACGTCACGCACGAACTGCCGGCCGGAGTCGCCGGCGGACAGCAGCACCCCGATGAACCCCAGGTCCGCCGTGGTGGCGCCCTCGCCCTCCCGGCCGAGGGCGAGCATGGCGGCCAGCGCCTGGCGGGCGGACCGGTGCGCACGACCCAGCTCGGCCCCGCGGGACGGCCCCGCGCCCACCCGCTCACCGGCGGCGGTCACCGGTCCACCGAGCACCCGGGTCAGCGCCCCGACCGCATCGCGCGCGGCGACACCCGGATCGGTTCCCGGCACCAGCAGCACGACGTGCCCATCGACCCGCGCGGACAGGCCCCGGCGGCGCCCGGCGTAGAACGCGGCCGCCTGCTCCGAGTCGACCCGGTGCCGCGGCACCGAACAGGCCAGCACCACCAGATCACCCGCCAGATCCGCATCGAGATCGGCGGCGCGAGCCCTGATCTCGTCGGTCTCGGTGACCGAGCCGGTGAGCATGTCCTCCAGCAGGTCGCGCCGGCCGCGGTTGGCCATCTCGGCCAGGTGCCGGTTGAACAGCAGCAGCAATGCGGTCACCACCGCGCCCCGCTCCAGCACCCGCAGATCGGCCGGGCGGGCCTGGTCCTCCCGGGTCAGCACGAGCCGGCCGAGCAACTCCGACCCGGTGGCCACCGGCACGCTGGACTGGTTGGCGGCCAACGGATCCGACATCTCGTTCGGTCCCTGCAGTTCCACCGCGCCGCCCAGCACGTCGGCCAGCTCGGCGGCCACCTCGGCCACCCCGCCGCCCCGCAACACCAACTCGGCCAACCGGTCGTGAGCGATGACGGCCAGCTCGATCTCCTGGCTCTGCTCCCGCAAGGAGGCGTTGGCCTGCTCGAGGCTGATGAGCGCGGAACGGGTTTCGGCCAGCAGGCGGGCGTTGTCCAACGCCACCGCGGCATGCGCGGCCAGCGACGAGAGCAGCGCCACCTCGTCGCGGGAGAACGCGCGGCGGTGCCGGTCTGCGGCAAACAGGACTCCGATCACCTGGGTGCCGAGTTTGAGCGGGACGCCCAGGATGGACACCAGGCCCTCGGCGTGCACCGCGGAGTCGATGGTGCCCAGGTGCTGGAACCGGTGGTCGGTGAAGTAGTCCGCCGACGCGATCGGCACGCCCTGTTGGGCGACCAGACCGCCCAACCCGCCGCCCAGCGGCAACCGCACCGCCTGGAACTCCGCCGAGACCGAACCGTCGGTCACCCGCATGTAGGTGTCGCCGCGCTCGTCGTCGTTGAGGCACAGGTAGGCGATGTCGCGGCCGAGCAGCGTGCGGGCCCGCCGGACGATGGCCACCAACACCTCGTCGACGCTGTTCAGCGCGGCCAGGTCGGACGCGGTCTGGAACAGGGCGGCCAGCTCGGCCTCGCGGCGTCGATGCGCCTGCAGCTGTTCCCGCACTCCGAGGGCGACGTGCTTGGCCCGATCCAGGGCGTCGATCTCCGCAGCCGAGCGCCCCGCGGTCCGAGCGTCCACGACCGGCCGTTCGAACTCGACCGCCGACGCGTCCCGGGCCAGCAGATCGAGCAGGTGGGCGACCCCGTCGGCCGCGCCGAGATGCCGGCCCGGCGGCTCCCCCACCACGGTGCCGACCGGGACCCCGACCGGGCGCGGCGGATTCAGCGCGCGCCCCAGCCGCCGTCGAGGACGATCTGCGACCCGGTCATCGACGCGCTGGCCGGCGAGCACAGGAACGCGGCCGCGGCGGCCACCTCGGCCGGTTCGATGAGCCGCTTGACCGGGGACGACGTCAGAATCACCTTGGCCAGGACCTCGTCCTCGGGCAGCGCGTGCACCGCCGCCTGCTCGGCGATCTGCTTCTCCACCAGCGGAGTGCGGACGTAGCCGGGGTTGATGCAGTTGCTGGTGACACCCTTGTCGGCGCCCTCCAGGGCGATCACCTTGCTCAGCCCCTCGAGGCCGTGCTTGGCCGTCACATAGGCGGACTTGAACGGGCTGGCCCGCCGGCCGTGCGCCGACGAGACGTTGATGATGCGGCCCCACCCGCGGTCGTACATGCCCGGCAGCACCGCCCGGGTCAGCACGAACGGCGCGGTGAGCATGACCCTCAGGATCGTCTCGAACGTCTCGATCGGGAAATCCTCCAGCCGCTCGACGTGCTGGATCCCGGCGTCGTTGACCAGGATGTCCACCCGCGGCGCCACGTCGGCGATCGCATCCGGCAGGCCCGCGATATCGGACAGGTCGATCACCAGCGGCGTCGCCCCGGTGTCCGCGCAGGCCTTGCCGAGCCGGTCGGCGTCCCGATCGACCGCGATCACCTCGGCGCCGTCCTCGGCGAACCGCTCGGTGATGGCCCGGCCGATGCCGCTCGCGGCACCGGTGATCAGGGCGGTGCGACCGGACAGTGGCCGATTCGGCTGATTCGTGGACGGCTGTGTCATACGGGTGAGCGTAGGCCGGGCCTCGGTGGACAGCTATGGGGACTTCCCACATCCCGCACGACGCGTGATGTGCCGAACCCACACACCGCGTCAGTCGCCGGCAAGCGGAACCGCTCCATACCGCACACCTGCCTCCGGGTCGGTCACCCGGTAGACCACCACCCGGCGGTCGGTGTCGGTGGGCAGCACCAGTTGCGTCGGACCGGTGAACCCGGCCGAGGCGTCATCCGGCACGCTGCCGTCGAGCGTGTACCGGACCTGCGCCGTCGGGGGCACGGCGATGGTCACACTGCCCGGACGGGCGGCCGCGGCCGCACCGGCCCGCACCGGGCGGGCCGGGCGGTCCGGATCCAGCACCCAGTCGCCACCGACCAGGTACAGGGTGAACGGCGCGAAGAAGCCGAACCGGTCGGCGAAGGCCAGGAACTCGTCGACGTCGATCCGGCCGGCCAGGTAGTGGTCGATGACGGTGCCGGTGACCTGGTCGTCCCACGGGATCGCCTTGGTGAACTGGCGCGACGCGACCGCCGATGCCACCCCGCTCTCACCGATGGCGATGAACGAGACCACGGCGTCGGAGCTGATGGTCACCGACGCACCCGGCGTCCAGCGTTGCCGGTCCAGCGAGTGATAGATCGTCGCGACCGGGCTGGACGAGGTCGCCGTGACCAGCAGGCTGTTCTCGAACGGCTCGGAGTTGCCGGTGACGATGCCGACCTCGACCGGTTGAACGCCGACCCAGTAGGTGGCCTGCCGGGGGGTCGCGCCCTCGGCGGTCGCGGAGACCTCCCAGACGCCGGGATCGGTCACCGTCAACCCGCCGCCGGTGCGCACGGTCGCGCCGAGCGTCTGCTGCACCGTGCGGTCCAGGAAGCCGTTGGTGAAGACGGTGACCACCCGCTCGGCGACGAGGGTGACGTCGCGGTCGGGGTCCACGGTGACCGTCACCGCGACGCCGGGCTGCTGGGCACCGGGCTCGGGCTGCAGCGTCAGCTCGACGGGCGGAGCCGGCGGGGTCGAATTGAGCAGCGGCCGGAAGTCGTCGAAGACGGCCTGGCTCTCCTTGATCGCCTGATGGCCCTGAGTGCCGGAACCGAGGTTGTAGGACCGGTTGACCGCGCCGTCCAGCCGTCCGGTGCCGGGATTCTGCGCATCGACGAAGTCGCCCGCGGCGGTCCCGCAGAAGTAGGTGATGGTGTGCGGCGGATCGCCATCGACCGGCGGGTCCCCGGCGCCGAACGGGGTTTCCCCGCCGCCGCCCTCGGTCTCGGCCAGCAGTTCGCGCATGAACTCGCCGCCGGTGACCCATTCGCCGATGGACGCGGTGCCGAGGCCGTGGAAGGCGCCGGCCAGCGCGACGAACGTGCCGAGCCGTCGCCACTTCTTCGGCTGGTCCCAGTCGATCGGCGACGCCTGCCGACGCAGCCCGCGGGCCACCGCGTAGGTCAGCGTGCAACCGAGCGAATGCGCGATGACGTCGACCACCTCGACGTCGAGGTACGCGCAGACCGCATCGAGATAGCCGCGGAGGTCGTCGACGTTGTTCGTGTGCGGGGTCTGCAGGTCCACCGTGCCGGGACCGAGGTAGCTGGGCGCCCAGATGATCTCCTGCGCATATCCGGCGGCAAGCAGGAAACGGCGCTGGTCCAGCAGATCCCACGGCCGCACGTCGGCCGCTCCCCCGTTGCCGTGTACCAGCAGCACCGGCGCCCGGCCCAGCTCGGCGACGGCCGCCCGGTGCGCGACCCGATCGGCCTGCGGGTTGCCGCCGAAACCGCCGACCGGTGAGCCGGCGCCGGGGCCGCCGGAGTCGATGGGCACGGGAAAGTCAGCGGGGTAGGTCACCGGGCCAGTGTTGCTCATCGGTCCGACCGGACCGGGCCAGGGCCACGAAGGATCCGGTTTGGGCCCGGTGATTTCGGTGAACTGTGGTTCACGCGGCGGGCCGCCCGGTGCGCCGCCCTACTCGGAGGAAAACATGACCGTCACCGGCATCATCTCGGCCATCGTCATCGGCGCCATCATCGGTGCCCTCGGGCGGCTCCTGCTGCCCGGCAAGCAGAACCTGCCGATCTGGCTGACCATCGTCGTCGGCATCGTCGCGGCGCTGGTCGGGACGTTCATCGCGCGGGCGCTCGGCATCCCCACCGACACCAGCGGCATCGACTGGTTGGAGTTGCTGGTCCAGCTGATCGTCGCCGTCATCGCCGTGGGCCTGGTCGCCGGCCTGTACTCCCGCCGCACCGGTGTGCGCGGCCCCCGATAAGGAGCCGAACCGGGACGACGCTGTGTGATCCCCGGCACGACCGGGTCGGGGACGTCACCCGTTGGCAACGGTACCGGTATCACCCGGCACGTTTCGTGGCTCTCTTGTCATAGCGCCGTGACCTGCCCGTCATCTCGAAAGCCGTTAGCACTCAGGGGGTCTTGTGTGCTAACAGGCGTGTCATTCACGATGGGCCATCCGGTGGACGGGAGGCGACGGCATGACGAGCGAACGCGAGGGCGTGTCGGTGGAGGTGGCGCCGTTCCATGCCGAGGGTTTGCTGAGCGGTTTCCTGGTTTCCGGTCGATGGCCGGCGAACACGATCGAATGGGCCCGCTTCCTGCTGCTCGCCGTCCGGGTGGCCAGCGTCCCCGGCATGCTGAACACCAGCACCGTGTTCCGGGTCCGGGAAGAGCTGCCGGACGAGCCCGCCCCCGGGACGGTCGGTCTGGTCATCGCCGAAGGTCCGGTCGTGGGTGAGAACGCGGTGCTGCCGGGACAGTTCGCGCAGCACCAGCCGCCCGGGCTGATCGTGCTGCACCCGCCGAACGAGATCCGGCCGTCGTTGCCGGAGCAGGACGAGGTGGCCTCCGGGTGTGTGCTGCTGCCCGGGATCCCCCATCTGGGCCTGGATCACCGCGCCGCCTGGGTGGAGGCCGACCACCGCGGCAACATCACCAGCATGGTCAGCCGCGCCGGCATCAACCCCTACGACGACGCCGACACCGCGGTGCTCGCACTGTTCCTGGCCGCCTGAGCCCGACGCCTCCGCTGTGGGGGAATCGAGTGTGCAGAAAACGTCCTCATTCCCCGGGAATGAGGACGTTTTCTGCACACTCGGCGTGGGTGGGTGGGTGGGTGGGTGGGTGGGATGGCCGCTGCCGTCAGCGCACGGTGGCGAGCGTGGGGTCGGAGATGTCGTACTCGGTGCCGTCCCGGGCGGCCAGCAGTGCCGGCAGCATCTGCATCTTCTGCGCCGACTGGGCGGGCTCGCCCCAGATCACCTTCTTGCGGTCGATCAGGGTCAGCTCGATGTCGAACTCGGTGCGCGCGGACAGCACCGCCACCTGCGATCGGAAATCGGGAGTGAGCGACTCGACCACGGCCAACGCCGCCTTGGTGGCCGGGTCGGTGCGACCCGGGGCGGCCAGTTGCACGGTGACCAGGCCGGCCGGGGCCGATGCCACGGTCAGGTATGGGTCACCGTCCGCGTCCAGCAGCCACAGCTGGCCGTTCGCCGAGGTCACCGCGACGGGCACCCGCGGGGTCACGGTGACCACCAACGAGTCCGGCCATTCCCGGGCGACCACCACATCCGCGACCTCGGGCACCGTCTGCGCCGTTGCCGCCACCGCGTCCAGGTTCACCCGGGCCAGCGGGATCCCGGTGGACGGCGGCAGGACCGCGCGGACCTGAGCGTTCAGGGTGTCGTCGGCGCCGGTGACCGTCACCGATTTGACGGCCAGCAGCGGGCTGAAGAACACCGCGTACACCGCGCCGGCGATCAGGACAAGCACGGTCGTCAGGCCGACGATCCACGGCCAGCGCCGGCGCCGGCGCCCCGGGACGGTCCGGGATTGGGCGGCCGGCGCACCGCGCCGGGCGCGGCGGCCGCGGGCCTGCGCGGTGGCCTTGTCGTCGGTCGTCGTGCTCACGTCGGCCGTCCCCCTTCCGATTCCGGCAGCCGGGCCAGCAGCTCCGCGCCGATGGCGGTGACGTCGCCCGCGCCCATGGTGATCACCAGGTCGCCCGGGCGGACCACACCGGCGACGAACGCGGCCGCGGACGGCCGGTCCGGGTGGTAGAGCACGGCGGCCCGGTCGCCGACGGCCGCGGCGACCAGTTCCCCGGTCACCCCCGGCTGCGGGTCCTCCCGGGCCCCGTAGACGTCGAGCACGACCACCAGATCCGCCCCGGCCAGGGCCGTGCCGAACTCGGCGGCGAACGTCGCGGTCCGCGAGTAGAGATGCGGCTGGAACACCACCACCAGCCGGCCCGCACCGGCGACCGCGCGGGCCGCGGCGAGCTGGGCCGCCACCTCGGTGGGGTGATGGGCGTAGTCGTCGTACACCGTGACGCCGGCCGCCGTGCCCTTCAATTCGAAGCGGCGGCGCACACCGGTGTACCCGGCCAGTCCCGCGGCCAGCAACTCCGGATCCACACCGAGTTCGACGCCGGCGGCCAGCGCGGCCGTGGCGTTGAGCAGCATGTGCTCGCCGGGCACGGTCAACCGCAACGACACCTCCCGGCCGTCGGCCAGCACCACCGTCTGCCCACTGAGCCGGACCGCCGCGGTGGCGGAGCGCCCGTAGCGGACGGTCCGCCGCAGCTGGACCCGGTCGGCCAGCGCGGCCGTCCCCGGGTCGTCCGCGCAGGCGATGAGGAATCCGCCGGGCTCGATCCGGTCGACGAACTGGTCGAACACCGCGGTGTAGGCCTCGGCGGTGCCGTGGTGGTCCAGGTGGTCGGGTTCCAGGTTGGTAATCACCGCGCCGTGCGGGCTGAACGACAGGAACGACCCGTCCGACTCGTCGGCCTCGGCGACGAACACGTCCCCGGAGCCGTGGTGCGCGCCGAGCCCGGAACCGGTCAGCTCGCCGCCGATCGCGAACGACGGATCCAGCCCGGCGTGCTGCAGGGCCACGGTCAGCATCGACGTGGTCGACGTCTTGCCGTGGGTGCCGGCGACGCAGACCGACCGCCGGCCGGTCATCAGCGCGGCCAGCGCGTCGGCCCGCCGCACCACCGGGATGCCGGCGGCCCGGGCGGCGACCACCTCCGGGTTGTCCGGCCGGACCGCGGTGGACACCACGACCGCGGTCGGCCCCCCGGGCAGCAGCTCCAGGTTCTTCGCGGCGTGCCCGACGGCGGTCCGCACCCCGCGGTCGGCGAGGCCGGCCAGCGCCGCCGAGTCCCGCGCGTCCGATCCGGACACGGCGAACCCCCGGTCGGCCAGGATGCGGGCGATGCCGCTCATTCCGGCGCCGCCCACCCCGACCAGATGGGCGCGCTCCAGCGAGACGCCGTGGTCCGTCGCCGGGGGGCCGGTCATTACTGGCCCCCGGCCGCGGCATCGAAGACCATGCCGGCGACCCGCTCGTCGGCGCGCTGGGTGGCCAGGCCGGCCGCGGCGGCCGTCATCGCCTCCCGCCGGGCGACGTCCACGATCAGCGGGAGCACCCGGTCGACGACGGCGGCCGCATCCAGCTCGCCGTCCTCGACGATCACCGCCGACCCGGCCGCCACCTGGGCGGCGGCGTTGAGCCGTTGCTCGCCGTTGCCGTGCGGCAGCGGCACGTAGACCGCGGGCAGCCCGACCGCGGCGATCTCGGCGACCGTCATCGCGCCGGACCGGGCCAGCACCAGGTCGGCGGCCGAGTACGCCAGGTCCATCCGGTCCAGGTACGGCACGGTGACGTACGCCGGTCCATCCGGAAGCTCCGGCAGGGCGACCGCATTCTTCCGACCGTGCGCGTGCAGCACGCCCACCCCCGCCCCGATCAGATCCGCGGCCGCCTCGCTCACCGCGGCGTTGATCCGCTGCGCCCCCTGCGACCCGCCGAAGACCAGTAGCGTGGGCGCGTCCGGGTCCAGCCCGAAGAACTCCCGGGCCTGCGCCCGCAGCGCGGGCCGGTCCAGCTCGGACAGCGCCCGGCGCACCGGATTGCCGACGACCGACGCGCCGGGCAACCCGGAGCCGTCGACCGCGGCCGCCACCCGGACGGCCCACCGGGCGCCGATCTTGTTGGCCAGCCCGGCGGTGGCGTTGGCCTCGTGGATCACCACCGGCACCCGCTTGCGCGCGGCCAGGTACGCGGGCAACGCCACGTACCCACCGAACCCGACGACGACGTCGACCCGCCGCTCGGCCATGACCGCCCGGGTGGCCTTCACCGCCCGGCGCATCCGGGCCGGCAGGGTCAACAGGTCCGTCGAGGGCTTGCGCGGCAGCGGCACCGCCGGGATGAGCCGCAGCTCGTAACCGCGGGCGGGCACCAGGGTGGTCTCCAGGCCACGTTCGGTGCCCAGCGCGGTGATCGTCACCGAGGGGTCGGCCGCGATGAGGGCGTCGGCCACCGCGAGCGCCGGTTCGACATGGCCGGCCGTCCCGCCGCCGGCCAGCAGGACGCTAATGCCCACGCCGGCGGCCCCGGGGGTCGGCCGGCGGCGCGGCCGGTCGGGTCGCACGCCGCGGATCCTGGGGCGGCCGACCGGTGCGGGTCGGTTGAGCCGCCGATCGGGCGGCCGGGGACGGTCGCGAGGCGGACCGTGCCGTCGGTCGGGCGCCGGTGCCCGACGCGGCGCGACGCGGGTCGGTAGCCGGCGCGGCGCGGCGCGGGTCCGGCCGGGCGGCGGCCCGCCTCGGGGCCGGCGCCGGCGCGGGCCGAGCCTTCCGGGCCGCAGGCTTGCGCCGGCGCAGCACCTTGCGGCCGTCCGGCCCGGCCGGCGTGAGGCCGAGGAATCGGGCGATCCGGCTGCCGCCGGCTGCGGCCAGGGCGATCTCCGCCTCGCGTTCCCGACGGGCGAAGTTGGCCAGCAGGCCGAAGACCGCCATGGTGATCAGCAGCGAGGTCCCGCCGGCGGAGATCATCGGCAGCGGGATACCGGTCACCGGCAACAGGCCGACCACGTAGCCGATGTTGATGCAGGCCTGACCGACCAGCCACACGGTGGCGGCCGACGCGACGATCTTGATGAACGGGTCCGAGTTCCGCCGGGCGATCCGCAGCCCGGTGTAGGCCAGCAGCGCGAACAGCGCGATGACCAGGGCGGTGCCGATGAAGCCGAGTTCCTCGCCGATGATCGCGAAGATGAAATCGGAGTCGGCGTTGGGCAGGTAGTTCCACTTGGCCCGGGACTGGCCCAGGCCCACCCCGAACCAGCCGCCGTTGCCCATGCCGTAGAGACTCTGCAGCAGCTGATAGGACGTGTCCGGGTGGGACTCCGGGTTGATGAAGGACAGCATCCGGGCCAACCGGTAGTTCGCCGACACCGCCAGGTAGAAGACCCCGGCCAGGCCGGCCCCGGCGAGCGAGGCGAACATCCACCAGGGAGCACCGGCGAAGAACAGCACCGCGAAGAACACGATGGCCAGCGAGACCGTGGTCCCCAGGTCGGGCTGCATCATGATCAGCGCCGCCATCAACGCGAAGACCGGCAGCACCGGAATGAGCAGCGCCTTGGGCGAACCGAGGGTGGACCGGCGGGCGGCCAGCACCTGCGCCATCCACAGCAGCAGGGCGAGCTTGGCGATCTCGCTGGGCTGGAACTGGAAGCCGCCGATCCGGATCCAGCTGCGGGCACCGTTGACCAGCGCGCCGACGCCCGGCACGAGCACGGCGACCAGCAGAGCGATCGAGACGATCACGGCCAGCAGCGAGAACGACCGAAGCACTTTGACCGGGATGTACTGCGCCCCGAAGAACCCCAGCAGGCCCACGGCGGCGTAGATGGCCTGGTTGGTGAACACCGAGAACGAGGAGCCCATGCTCCGGTACGAGGTCACCGCGGACGACGAGAGCACCATCAGCAGCCCGATGCCGAGCATCAGCGCGAAGATCGCCAGGATCAGGTGCAAGGAGGTCATCGGCCGGTCCAACCAGTCGACGGTGGCCTTGCGCAGGGCTCGGCTCCACGACCGGATCCGGGTGGTGAAGCCGTTCGGCGACGACGGGGGCGCCGGTTTCCCGGACCCGCCCCGGGATCGGGACTTCGGAGGGGACGTCACGGTCACGCCGGCTCCGGGCGATCGTCGGGCAGTGCGCGGGCGGCGGCCGCGAACGCGTCCCCGCGAGCCGCGTACGAGCGGAACATGTCCAGCGACGCGGCGGCCGGCGCGAGCAGGACCACGTCACCTTCAGCGGCCATCCGGGCGGCCGCGCTGACCACTGAGCGCATCACCCCATCGTCCGTCCCGGGCACCGGCAGAACCGGCACATCGGGGGCGTGTCGGGAAAGGGCGGCCTGGATCAGCGGCGCGTCCACGCCCAGCAGCACCACCCCGGCCAGCCGGTCCCGCACCGCCACCACCAGCTCGTCGATCGCGGCGCCCTTGAGCTGGCCGCCGGCCACCCACACCACCCGCGGATAGGCCTGCAGCGAGGCCAACGCCGCGTGCGGGTTCGTCGCCTTGGAGTCGTCGACGTAACGGACGCCGGCCCGCTCCGCGACCAGCACGTTGCGGTGCCCGCCGGGGGTGAACGCAGCCAGCCCGGCGGCCACCGCCTGCGGCGGCACGCCGACCGCCAGGGCGAGCCCGGCCGCCGCCAGGGCGTTGGTGACGTTGTGCGCGCCGGGTGGCCGGACCGTCTCGACCCGGGCCAACGATCGGGCGCCGTCCCCGAACGCGGCATCGGTCAGCACGCCGTCCACGACCCCCAGCGCACCGGCGGCCGGCGCGGCCGCGCGGACCGGCACCGTCCGCGCGGCGGCCGCCCCGGCCAGCAGGCCGGCCGCGCCGGGGTCGTCGACGACGGCCAGCGCGACGTCCCCGGCCAGCGCCCGCGCCTTGTCGGCGCCGTAGGCGGCCATCGAGCCGTGCCAGTCCAGGTGGTCCTCGGCCAGGTTCAGCACCACCCCGGCGGCCGGCCGCAGGCTCGGCGCCCAGTGCAGCTGGAAGCTGGACAGCTCGACGGCGATCACGTCCTGCCGGGGGGCGTCGTCCAGCGCGTCCGGCCCGCCGGCCAGCACCGCCGCCAGCACCGGCCAGCCGATGTTGCCGCAGGCGGTGACGGCCAGGCCGCCCGCCCGCAGGATCGACTCGAGCATCCCGGTGGTCGTTGTCTTGCCGTTGGTGCCGGTGACCACCAGCCACTGTCGGGCAGCCGCCGGGGGTCCGGTGTGGTCGATCCGCCAGGCCAGCTCCACCTCGCCGATGACGTCGATGCCGGCGTCCGCGGCGGCGACCAGCAGCGGGTTGCTCGGCGGGATGCCCGCCGAGGTCACCACCAGGGCGGTGCCCGCGGGTGGCTCCGCCAGGTCCCCGGCGAAGGAGACATCGCCGGGGATCAGGGTCAGTTCGGGCGGTGCGGCGCGGTTGGCGGTGACCACGACCCGGGCCCCTCGGGCGGCCAGCCAGCGCACCACCGGCAGGCCGGTCACCCCGGCGCCGGCGGCGAGCACCAGCTCACCGGGCGCGGGCAGGCGCGGGCCGAGGTCGGCGGCCCCGTCGTCGGGCACGGCTCAGCCGCCCGTGAGCGAGAGCCACTCGGCGTAGAACAGGCCGAGGCCCAGTGCCGCGGACATCGCGGCGAGCAGCCAGAACCGGATCATCACGGTCGTCTCGGTCCACCCGGACAGCTCGAAGTGGTGGTGGAACGGGGCCATCTTGAACACCCGGACATGACGGGTCCGGAAGACCGCGATCTGGATGACCACGGACAGCATCTCGACCACGAACAGCCCGGCGATGACGACCAGCAGCAGCTCGGTCCTGGTCAGGATGGACAGTCCGGCGATCAGCCCGCCCAGGGCCAGCGAGCCGGTGTCGCCCATCATGATCCGGGCCGGGTGCGCGTTCCACCACAGGAACCCGATACAGCCGGCCAGCGCCGCGGACGCGATGACGGCCAGGTCCAGCGGATCCCGCACCTCGTAGCAGCCGGCCTGCGCGGCGGCCGACAGCGGCATCCAGCAGGCGTTGCGGAACTGGAAGAACCCGATGGCGACGTAGGTGCCCAGCACCATGACCGACGATCCGGCGGCCAGCCCGTCCAGCCCGTCGGTGAAGTTGACCGCGTTCGACCAGGCCGAGACCAGCAGCCAGCAGAGGACGACGAAGCCGATCGCCCCGATGGAGAAGAAGGTCAGGTCCCGGACGTAGGACACGGAGGTCGACGCCGGGGTGAGCCCGCCGGCCCCGGGGAAGAACAGCGCGCCGATGCCGAACGTGACGGCGACGAACGTCTGCCCGAGGAACTTCATCCGCTTGTTCAGGCCGAGGTTGCGCTGCTTGCGCAGCTTGATGAAGTCGTCGAGGAAGCCGACCAGGCCCATGCCGGTGGTCAGGTAGAGCAGCAGCAGACCGGACGCGGTGAACCCGTCCCCGCCGCCGGTCAGCCAGTCGACCGCCTTCGCCGCCAGGTAGCCGGACCACATCGCGATCAGGATCGCGGTGCCGCCCATCGTCGGGGTGCCGCGCTTCTTCTTGTGGTGCTGCGGGCCGTCCTCGCGGATCTCCTGGCCGAATCCCTGCCGGGAGAACACCTTGATCAGGTACGGGGTGAACAGGATGGACACCGCCAGCGCGACCAGCGCGGCGACCAGGATCGCCTTCACTGCCCCGCCTCCGGGACCAGGTCGGTGCCCGTTCCCGGCGCGGTGCGGCCCACCGTGTCGATCAACCGCAGGGCGACCCGTTCCAGGCCGGCCGACCGGGACGCCTTCACCAGCACCACGTCACCGGGTTCGAGCTCCGCGAGCAGGACGCCCACCGCGGCATCCGTGTCCGGCACCAGTTCCGACTCCCCGTTCCACGAACCCTCCAGGTGGGCGCCCAGGTGCAGTGCGCGGGGGGCGGTCCGGCCACCGACGGCCGCCCCGGTGGCCGCGCCCGGGCCCTCGACCACCAGCAACCGGTCGATGCCCAACCGCACCACGAGGCGACCGATCCGATCGTGCGCCTGCGTGGCGTCGTCCCCGAGTTCGGCCATCTCGCCCAACACCGCCCAGGTCCGGCGGCCGCGGCCGATCGTGGCCAGCGAATGCAGCGCGGCCTTCATCGAGTGCGGGTTGGCGTTGTAGGCGTCGTTGATCAGCGTGACGCCGTTGGCCAACTCGGTGACGTCCATCCGCCACTTCGAGGCCGGTTCGGCCCGCGAGAGAGCCTGGGCCACCGCTGCGGTCGACATGCCCACCGCGCGGCCGACGGCCGCCGCGGCGAGGGCGTTGCCGACCTGATGCGCGCCGACCACGCGCAGCGCGACCGGAGCGGAACCCTCCGGGGTGACCAGCGTGAACCGGGCCCGGTCCGCCTCGTCCTGGGTGACGGCCTCGGCCCGCACCGTCGCCCGGGGGGCCAGCCCGACGAACACGACCTCCGCCGCGGTGACCCCGGCCATGCCGGCGACCAGCGGGTCGTCGGCGTTCAGGATCGCCACCCCGCCGGCGCCCGGTTCGGTTCCGGTCCCGGCAGCCGCCGGTAGCGCCTGCACCAGTTCGGATTTGGCCCGCGCGATCGCCTCGACCGAGCCGAACTCGCCCAGGTGCGCCGACCCGACGTTGAGCACCGCGCCGATCCGGGGCGGCGCGACCCGGGCGAGCGCGGCGATGTGCCCGACCCCGCGGGCCGACAGCTCCAGCACCAGATACCGGGTGGCCTCGTCGGCCCGCAGCGCCGTGTACGGGTGACCGAGCTCGTTGTTGAACGACTCGGGCGGGGCGACCACCTGATCCGGCCGGTCCACATCGGCCCGCAGCACCGCGGCAATCAGGTCCTTGGTCGAGGTCTTGCCGGACGACCCGGTGACCCCGACGACCTGCAGCCCGTGATCGGCGGTCAGCGCGGTCACCGAGGCCCGGGCCAGCCGGGCGAGCGCGTCGAGGACACCGGCGTTGTCCGGCCGGTCCTCGACCCGCAGCACCGGCAGGCCCGCGGTGGCCGACCCGGTGATCTCCTGCGACGCGAGCACGGCGACCGCGCCGGCGGCCGCGGCCTGCGCGACGAAGTCGTGCCCGTCCACCCGCTCGCCGCGCAGCGCGACGAACAGTGCACCGGGCCGGATCCGCCGGGTGTCGAACTCCACGGACCGGACCGGCGTCGAGGCTGCCTCCGGGGGCAGACCCGCGGGCACGTCGACCCCGATCGCGGCGGCGACCTGGGCCAGGGTCATCGCGATCATGAGGCGGCGTGGTCCTTCGGGTCGGGGTCGGTCACTCCGAGCAGGCTAGTCGGATCGGCCGACACCGTCGGAACAGCCGCCGCAGCGGCGGGCGGACGGGCCGCTCCCCGTGCCGCCGTCAACGCCGCCCCCAGCTCGACGCGATCGGAGAACGGGTGCACCACCCCACCGACGTCCTGGCCCAGTTCGTGGCCCTTGCCGGCGATCACCACCGCGTCCCCGGTGCCCGCGAGCTGCACTGCCCGGCGGATCGCGGCCCGCCGGTCCGCGATCTCCTCGATCCGGACGTCGCGGCCGGCGGCGGCCGGGCGAGCCCCGGCCAGCACCTGCTCCCGGATCTCGGCCGGCACCTCCGACCGCGGATTGTCATCGGTGACGATCAGCACATCCGCTCGCGCGGCGCACTCCGCACCCATCAGGGGTCGCTTGCCCGTGTCCCGGTCGCCGCCGGCGCCGACCACCACGATCAGCCGCCCGGTCAGCCCGTCCCGAATCGCATCGAGTACGGCGGCGAGTGCTCCCGGTTTGTGCGCGTAGTCGACGACCGCCAGGAAGTCCTGACCGGCGTCCACCCGCTCCATCCGCCCGGGCACCGTCACGCCGCCGATCGCGTCCGCCGCCTGCTGGACGTCGCGACCCAGCGCGTCGACGCAGGCCACGGCGACCGCCGCGTTGGCGACGTTGAACGCGCCCGGTATGGCCAGGTCCAGGCGCACGGAACGATCCCCGGGACCGGCCAGCAGCACTCGCTGCATCCCGTTCGCGGCGACCTGCACCGACGTCACCGACCAGTCGGCCGCGCCGGCCCGGCCGCTGACGGTGAGCGCGTCCGGATGCTCGGCGGCCAATCGCTCGCCCCACTCGGTGTCGACGGCGATCACATGCCGAGCCGCCCGGCCGTCGAACAGCATGGCTTTGGCCCGGAAGTAGTCCTCCATGTCCTGGTGGAAATCCAGGTGGTCCTGCGACAGGTTGGTGAAGGCGCCCACCGCGAACCGGGTGCCGCCGACCCGGCCCAGGGCCAGGGCGTGCGAGGAAACCTCCATCGCCACCGCGCCGACCCCGCGCTCGACCATGACGGCCAGCAGGGCCTGCAGGTCCGGGGCCTCCGGGGTGGTCAACGCGCTCGGCGTCACCACGCCGTCGATGCGGGTCTGCACGGTCCCGATCACTCCGCTGCGCGACCCGTCGGCGGCCAACGCGGCCTCCAGCAGGTAGCAGGTGGTGGTCTTGCCGGCGGTGCCGGTCACCCCGACGACGGCCAGCCGGCCGCTGGGATCGCCGTAGATGACCCGGGCGACCACGCCCAGCTGGGTCCGCGGTTGGTCGACGACGACCAGTGGGACCGGCGCCCCGGCGAGCAGCCGGGCCCCGGCCGCGTCGGTCAGCACCGCGCGGGCGCCCCGTTCCAACGCTTGGTCGGCGTACTGCGCGCCGTGCGCCCGGCTGCCGGGCAGGGCCGCGAAGAGGTCACCCGGGCGCACGTCCTGGGCGCGCAGGGTGACGCCGGTGAGGCGGTCCACCGGGGCGGTCGCGAGGCCCGGGTCGAGCGGCGGATGCCCGGGCGCGGCGGGGACGAGCTGCCCGCCCACCAGGTCCGCGACCTCGGTCACGGTGGCCCCGGCGGGATCCCGCGGTCGCGGCGCGGACGGTGCGGCGGAGGAACCCACGGCCGGCAAGGTTACCGCCCCCGGGCCCGGCGGATCGCGGTCCGCGCACCGGCGCGGGTGCGCGGACCGTGGGCGTCAGTCCACATACAAGTCGTAGATCGGAGCCTGCTCGGCGGACGGCGGCACGTCGGCGGCCCGCATCGCGTAGGCCGCGACATCATGGAACAGCGGGGCGCAGCTGGTGGTCCCGGCCGGCGAGTCACCCCTCGGGTTGTCCAGCATGATCGCGATGACGTACTTGGGATTGTCGGCGGGCACGATGCCGGCGAACGTCGAGGTGATCAGCGTCTTGGAGTACTCGCCGGTGTCCTCGTCGACCTGCTGCGCCGTTCCCGTCTTGCCGGCGACCTGGTATCCGGTGATCGCGGCCGCCGGGGCGGTGCCCCGGTGGTATTCGTCGCCGCCCTGGATCGGGCCGTGCAGCATCTGGATGAGCGTCTTGGCCGTCTGCGGGCTCATCGCGACGGTCTGCGCGCCGGCCGGCGTCGGCGTGGTGACGCCGTTGACGGTGGTCGAGGCGACCAGCGTCGGGGTGATCCGCACCCCGTTGTTCGCGATCGCCTGGTACATGCCCGCCAGCTGCAGCAGCGACTCGGAGACCCCCTGGCCGATCGGCAGGTTGCCGAAGGTGCTGGAGGACCAGGTGGACTGCTTGGGCAGGTATCCGGAGGTCTCGGCGGGCAGCTGGATGCCGGTCCGCACCCCCTGCCCCAGCTTGCGGGCCATGTCCATGAAGGCGTCCGGGCCGACCTGCTGGGCAACCATCAGGGTGCCGACGTTGGACGACTTGCCGAGGATGCCCGTCGCGGTCATGTTCTGCGGGCCGTGCGCCCAGGCGTCCTTGATCGTCGCGTCGCCGACGTCGATCTTGCCGTCCACGTTGAACACCTGGTCCGGCGTGATCAGGCCCTTCTCCAGCGCCGCGGCCATGGTGACGACCTTGTTGACCGACCCGGGCTCGATCGCGTCGGTGACGGCCTTGTTGCCGGTCTCCCGCGGCGTCTTGCCGGGCTCGTAGCAGGCCATCGCCGGCACCTGCGCGTCCGCGACCTGCATGATCACCACGCAGCCGGACCGGGCGGCCGACTTGTCGACCCAGGCGGACAGCATCTGCATCGTCGTGTACTGCAGGTCTGCGTCGAGGGTGAGGGCGACGTCCATGCCGTCGACCGCGGCGCTTTCGTCGCGCGCGCTGCCCGGGATGATCAGGTGCCGGGCGTCGACGTCGACCACGCGCTCGCCGTCCTTGCCGGCCAGCTTGGTGTCGAACTTCGCCTCGAACCCGGACAGGCCGTTGCCGTCATAGTCCGTGTTGCCGACGACCGCCGCCGACGCCGAGCTGTCCGGATGTTCGCGCACGTCCTGCCGTTCGGTGACGACGGCGTCCTGATGCTCGGCGTCGAACAGCGGGGTGATCTTGTCCATGATGGCGTCGGCCTGGGCGGGCATCAGGTCACGGGCCAGGTACACGTACGTCTTCCCGGACGTCAGCTTGGTCATGACCTGGTCCTCGGTGAGCCCGTTGCCGACCCCGGCGACCAGGATGTCGGCCACTGCCTTGCGCTGACCGTCGTCGGTGAAAAGGGCCGGGCGGGCGGCCACCGCGCGACCCTCGACGGTCAGCGCCAGCTCCACCCCGTTGCGATCGGTGACGGTCCCGCGCTGCGCGGTGAGGGTGATCGTGCGGGTGCGCTGCGCCTCGCTCTTTGCCGCGTACCCGGAGATGTCCACAACCTGGACGGTGACCAGCTTCCCGGTGGCGATCACCAGCATGGCCAGCATGACCACCATGGCGATGCGGCTGCGCTGGCGCGGATTGCCGACCGCGGACCGCGGCCGGCGGGTGCGCCGACCGCGGATCGACTTCGGCTTGCTCGCCGACTTCGGCCGGGGCGCACCGGCATTCGGATCGCGGCGGCCGTCGGCCGGGGCGGCCGGCCGGGCTCCGCGCGGCGGCCGACCGGTGCGCGGGGCCGCCGACGCGGCACCCGGCCGGCCGGCGGTGGCACCTCGCGGGGCGGCTCGTCGACGGTCGGACGAGGTGGATCGGCGGTCCTGCTGATCGGTCACCGCGGCGCCTCGACCGGGCACGTCCGAAACCGGTGCGCGGGCACCGAGGCCGGGTTCCGATGGTTCATGGGCGAAGGCTGACGCATCGGCCCGCGTCGCGGCCCTTCGACACGCCGGGCCGACCCCGACGAGCGGCCGGCGAAGATCATCCGTTGGCGCCCTGGGGCTCGCCCGCACCGGCCACGGCGCCGTCCTGGGGCTGCGCCGCCGGGCTCGGCTGGGGTGGTTCGGCGGCGGGGGCGGTGCCGGGCGTGGGTTGCTGCTCGGCCGGCGCCGCCCGCTGCTCGGCCGGCGCCGCCGCTTGCTCGGCCGGGGCCGTCCCGGGCGCGGCCGGGGGCGGCGCCGGGGCCGGGACGTAGGACGGTTCGCCGAGCACCGTGCCCTGCCCCGAGCCGTCAACGATCAACATGGCGGAGTCCCCGGCCTGCACCATGCCCAGCGCCTTGGCCTGCTCGGCGATCCGCGGCGTGGCGTCCAGCATCGCCACGTCGTGCCGCAGTTGCTCGATGGTCAACCGCAGATCGGTCGTTTTGCTCTTGGCCGTCGAGGTGCGCATGCCGGCCTCGTCGGTCAGCGTGTTCAACCACAGGACGGCGGTCACCCCGAGCCCCAACAACGCGATCAGCCCGACGACGAACGGTGCCCGGTTGAACGCGGTCGTGGACACCTTGCGCCCGGGCCGGACCAGCCGGTCGTCCGACATCTTCTGCCGGCGCCGGATGCGCCGCTCGTACGCGCGCCGGGAGGACGCCGTCGACGCCGACGACAGGCGCCGGGTCTCCGAGCCGAGGGCGTCGGCGGCCCCAGCGGAGTCGCCGTCCACCCGGTTGGTGCGGTCGGCCCGGTCCCTGGTCCTGGTCATGGTCATGAGTGGGCCTCCCGCAGGCGTTCGGCGGCCCGCAGCCGCGCGGACGCGGCCCGGGGATTCGCCTGGATCTCGTTCTCGGTGGGTGTCTGCGAACCCCGGATCAGCCACCGGAATTCCGGCTCGTGGCCGGGCAGTTCGGTCGGCAGCTCGACCGGGGTTCGGGAGACGGTGAGCGGTGCGATGGCGCGCTTGACGATCCGGTCCTCCAGGGACTGGTACGACATCACCACGATCCGGCCGGCCACCGACAGGTGCTGCAGCGCCGACGGAATGGCCCGCTGGAGGGCGCCGAGTTCGTCGTTGACCTCGATCCGCAGGGCCTGGAACGTTCGCTTGGCCGGGTTCCCGCCGGTGCGCCGGGCGGCGGCCGGGATGCTCGCCTTGACCAGCTCGACCAGCCGGGCGCTGGTGGTGAAGGGACGCTTGGCCCGCTCGGTCACCACGGCCCGGGCGATCCGTTGGGCGAATCGCTCCTCGCCGTACTCGCGGAGAATGCGGGTGATCTCCGCGCCCGGATAGGTGTTGATCACCTCGGCCGCGGTGATGCCGGCGGTCGGGTCCATCCGCATGTCCAGCGGGGCGTCCTGGGCATAGGCGAACCCGCGGTCGGCCTCGTCGAGCTGGACCGACGAGACACCCAGGTCGAACAGCACCGCCTGAACCCGGCCCGACCGCACCGTGGAGGCGATGACCTCGCCGATCCGGTCGTACACCGCGTGGATCAGGTCCACCCGGTCGGCCAGCCCGGCCTCGGTGATGCGCTGGTCGGCGATCGCCAGCGCCTGCGGATCCCGGTCGATGCCGACGACCCGGAGCGCGGGGTGGGCCTGCAGCAGGGCCAGCGTATGCCCGCCCATCCCCAGGGTGGCATCGACCAGGACGACGTCGTTGGCCCCCTGCGCGGTCGCCGCCTCGATCGCCGGTGCCAGCAACTCGTCGACGCGGTTGACCAACACCGGGATGTGCCGGCGATCGTTCGGCCCGGCACCATCGCCCGGCTCGGCACCATCGCCCGGCTCGGCCCGATCGGCGCAGTCGGCCCGGTCCCGCATCGGCGGTGTCCCTTCTGGCCGAGGCCGCCGGTGGGCTGCGCCTGGTGGATCTGCGAATCGTGCGGATGCGGGGGTGGGGGTGGGCGTTCCGGCTGCCTTCCGGATCCTGATTCCTGGTCCCCATCCGCGTCGGTCCTGGCACGGGGGAAGTCGTGTCAGGGCCGGTGGTCCTGGCACGGGGGAAGTCGTGTCAGGGCCGGCGCGGATGTGGGCCGGGCGTCAGGAGCTGATGGTCGGCTCGCCGGACGTGGGGTCAGCTGTCCAGCAACCCCCGTTCCGGGGCGGCGTAGGCCGCCTCCTGCTGCGCCTCGTAGGTCGCCCACTCGTCGGCGTCCCACAGCTCCATGCGCAGGCCGATCCCGGTGATCACCAGATCCTTGGTCAACCGGGCGTACTCGCGCATCCGCGGGGTGATGGTGATCCGGCCCTGGGCGTCCGGGCGCTGCTCGTCGGTGTTCGCGAGCATGTAGCGCTGGTAGCCGCGGGCCCGCTCGTCGGTGATCGAGGCGTTGATCGCCGACTCGGCGAACTCCTCGAAGCCCTCCGGGGTGAACAGGTAGATGCAGTGATCCTGGCCCCGCACCAGCATCACCCCGTTCTTGAACGACTCCCGGTACTTCGCCGGCAACGTCACGCGGCCCTTGTCGTCCATCCGTGGCGTGTAGGTGCCGTAGAAGCCCTTCGGCATTCGTCAGCACCTCCTCGCGACGGCGGTTGATCTCGGGTTCCGTTCCCGCCGGCCGGAGGTTCGGGCTCATCCCGCAAGCTCGGTCCCCCAGGTTCCTCCACTCTAACCCACTTCGCGCCACCGTGACCCCTCCGTGACCGAATTTCGCGGGGTGTCGCCGAGAAAGTGCACGTCATAGCGGTGGGTGACGGTGGGGGGAATGCCGCCGACCTGGGCCGTGCCGGCTGACACCTTCCGCAGACCCTCTGCATTCCCGTGCGCAGTCCTCCCGCCGGCCGGCCGATCACGGCCGGAAGTCGGGGGCGAATCAGGCGGAAACCGCAGGTCAACGGATCAGGCGGGCCGCGCGACCCGAAGCTCGCGGCACCGGGTGGGGCGCGGGGTGGGGCGCGGGGTGGGGCACGGTGGGGGGCACGGAGGGCGGAACGGCGCCGCCACGGCGGACGCGACGGTGCCGGCCGGCCGGACCCGGCGGCGCGCGGGGGTCCGGCGCGCGTCAGGCCGGGTTCGGTGGGGCCTGGTGGGTGAAGACGAACCGCTTGTAGGCCCAGAACCGGAACGCGGTGCCGGCGACGAGGCCGATCACATTGGCCGAGATGTTGTCGGCGAGCGGTGAGGTGAAGCCCAGCACGTAATGGGACACCCAGAGGCAGGACAGCGCGATCAGCAGGCCGATCATGCACATGACGAGGTACAGCACGAACTCGCGGGCGCGATCGGGGCGGCGGTGGTGCCGGAAGGTCCAGTAACGGTTGCCCAGCCAGGCCACGACGGTGGCCACCCCGGTGCTGGCGACCTTGGCCAGCAGCGGCTGCCCACCCAGCAGCGGCGGCGACCCGACGTAGCTGAGCAGGTTGAACAGCCCCACGTCGACGACGTAGGCGACGCCGCCCACCACACCGAATTTCGCCAACTGCGCGATCAACGCCAGAGCGGCCGCGCGCAGGCGTCCGGGTGCGCGGACCTGGGGATCGGCGGTGGCCATTCGGCACATTCTACGAGGGCGTGCTGGCGATCAGGTCCACCCACACCGAGGCCGCGGTTGCCTCCGGCGACCCCGCGCTGCAGCAAGGGCGAAAACTGGACCGTGACCGCGGAGCGGGGCTGGCAGACTGTTTCCAGGCGCTCGCCCCGGGCCGCGCGCCGGTCAGGAGGAAGCAGCCGTGGTACAGGGCGTCGACCTGGGTCCGATGCAGTCACCGGGCGGGGGTTCGACGGCGCCGGCGGCGCCCGATCTGGATGCGGTCCGGCGCGTCGGGGGTCAGATCGCGGCCGCCATCGGGCAGGTCGTGCTCGGCAAGCCCGAGGTGATCCGCCTGGCGTTGATCGCCCTGCTCGCCGAGGGCCACCTGCTCATCGAGGACGTCCCGGGCACCGGCAAGACGGTGCTGGCCAAGGCGCTGGCCCGCAGCGTCGAGGCGACGGTCAGCCGGGTTCAGTTCACCCCCGACCTGATGCCCAGCGACGTGACCGGGGTCAGCGTCTACGACCGGCAGAGCTCGCAGTTCGAGTTCCGGCCGGGGCCGGTGTTCGCCAACATCGTGGTCGCCGACGAGATCAACCGGGCGTCGCCGAAGACCCAGTCGGCGTTGCTGGAATGCATGGAGGAACGGCAGGTCACGGTCGACGGCACCAGCTACCGGTTGGCGCGACCCTTCCTCGTGCTGGCCACCCAGAACCCGGTCGAGATGGAGGGCACGTATCCACTGCCCGAGGCGCAACGCGATCGGTTCCTGGCCCGGATGTCCGTCGGGTACCCGGACCGGGCGGCCGAGGTCGGCATGCTCGCCGACCGCGATCGGGTCGACCCGCTGGATGCGTTGCGCCCGGTGACCGACGCCGCCACCGTCGCGGCGCTGGTCGATTCGGTCACCGCCGTGCACCTGGCCCCGCCGTTGCGGCAGTACCTGGTGGAGCTGGTCGCGGCGACCCGCTCGGTGCCCGAGGTCCGGCTCGGTGCCTCGCCGCGGGCCGTGCTGCACCTGGCCCGCGCGGCCAAGGTCGCCGCGGCCCTGGACGGCCGCGCGTTCGTGGTGCCGGACGACATCCAGCGGCTGGCCATCCCGGTGCTGGCCCACCGGTTGTTGCTGACGGTCGAGGCCCACGCGGCCCGGCGGTCGGCGGAGGAGGTCGTCCGGGTGTTGCTGTCCCGCCTGCGGGTGCCGCGCGGTGGCTGACCGGCCCGGGCCGTCCACGAACGGCACCGGCGCCCCCGGTCCGGGCCCGACGTCGGGTCGCCGCGCGGTCGACGACCCATCGGGCCGGACACCACGGCGCCGGGCCCGGCCGGCCGGACTGGGTGGGCTGACCACCCGGGGCCGCTGCCTGCTCGCCGGCGGGATCGCGGCGGCGATCTGCGCGGTGTTGCTGGACGAGCGGGACCTGCTGCGGGTCGGCGCCTTTGCCACCGTCCTGCCGCTGCTGGCGATGCTGGCCTGGTCGGTTCGCAGTGTCCGGCTGTCGGCCGACCATCTGGTCTGGCCGTCCCGCCTGGTCCCGGGCAGCCGCGGGACGGTGCAGCTGACCATCACCAACACCGGTTCGACCAGGACCGCCGCCCTGGAGGTCACCGAGCCCGCGACGCCGGACCTGACCGGAGGGCTGCGTTGCCTGATGCCTCCGTTACGGGCGTCGCACCGCGCGCAGACCGAGTTCGGACTCCGGCCGCTGCGGCGGGGCCGGTTCGTCCTCCGGGCGCCGACGATCCGGGTCGGCGACCCGTTCGGGCTGTGGGAGGACGTTCGCACCCTGGACGTCCGGACCACCGTGCTGGTGGTGCCGGCCTTGGTCGACCTCGCCGGGATGCCGCCCAGTTCGGGCAACCGGTCGGCGGCGGCCGACCGGGCGGTGGCCGGGGTCGCCTCGGGGGATCCCGACGTCGGGATCCGCGAATACCGCAACGGCGACGACATCCGCACGGTGCACTGGCGGGCGTCGGCCCGGCACGACGAGCTGATGGTGCGGCTGAACGAACCGGTCTCGCACGGCGGTGCGGTGATCATGCTGGACCATCGGGCGGTCGCCCACGCCGGCGCGGGGGTGACGTCCAGCCTGGAGACCGCGGTCAGCCTGGCCGCCTCGATCAGCGTTCATCTGCTGGCCGCGGAGCACCAGATCCGGCTGACCACGCACTCCGGCACGGTGCTCGCCGCCGGGCGCGACATCGAGGACGACGTGCTGGCCGCCTTGGCGGTACTGGAGACGGACACCCGCTCGTTCAACGCGTCGTCCATCGCCGGCACCGGTCTGATCGTCGCGATCCTGGGGGCGCTGGATACCGCATCGGCCGGGCTGTTGATGGCTGCCCGCCGGCGCGGCACCACCGGAATCGCGTTCCTCCTGGACACCGCGACCTGGCCGGTCGCCCCTCCTGCGCACGCTGCGCCGGTCGGTGATCCTCGGGCGGCGGCCACCCTGCAGGCCGCCGGCTGGCGCGTGGTGCGCATCCGTCGGGGGGACAACCTCGCCCAGGCCTGGATACAGGCCTGCCAGGGCGGCGCGGCGACGATCGGCGGCATCGCTCAGCGGCCGGCGCCGATTCCGGTCGTGACATGACGACGATCTCCCCTCCCCGCGGCCCCGCCCCGGCCCCCCGGCCGGCTCCCACCGCGGGCCGGCCGCCGGCCCCGGCCACACCCATCGACGCCGTCCCCACCCTGCTCGGCGCGCTGGCGGTGTTGGGAGGCACCCTCGCCATCCCGCCGATGATCAGCGGCGGCGACTGGTTCTGGTCCACGGCCGAGGTGGTCGCGGTGATCTGGCTCGTCGGGGTGGGCGCCCGACTGGCCCGGGCGCCCGCGGCGCTGGTGGTGCTGCTGCAGGTGGCCGCCGCCGTCATCGCGATGACCGCCCTGTTCACCGTTCGCGGGTACGGCGGCGTCATCCCCAACGGGGCCGTGCTCGGCGAAGTGGGCGACCTGCTGACCGGGGCCTGGTCGCAGATCCGCAGCACGGTCTCGCCCGCTCCGTCGTCGACGGAGCTGTCCTTCCTGATCTGCCTGTCGGTCTCGGCGACCGCACTGATCGTCGACATGCTCATCGCCTGGTGCCGGGCACCCGCGCTGATCGCCCTGCCGCTGCTGTGCCTGTACGCGGTGCCCGCGTCGATCGACGTGACGATGTTGCCGTGGCCGGCGTTCGCTCTTCCCGCCGTGCTCTACGCGATGCTGCTGGTTTCGTCCGGGCTGACCGGCCGGCAGGTCGGGGCCGGGGCGGGCGTCGCCCAGGTGGCGTCCGGCCTCGTCGTGGCCGGTGTCGCCACCGTGATCGCGTTGCTGGTCGCGGACGCCGTCACCGGCATCGGGACCACCGGCCGGCTCCCCCGGACCAACGCCGGGACCAATTCGGCCGTGGGGCTGTCCCCGTTCACCTCGCTGCGCGGAAGCCTGGAGCAGGGCGACCCGGTCGACCTGTTCCGGGTCGGCGGACTACCCGGACCGGCCTACCTGCGCACCGCCGGTCTGCAGAAGTGGACCCCGAACGAGGGCTGGTCGATCGATGAACTCGCCTCCGGCCCGTTGCCGGACCAACCCATCGCCGTCGGTCAGACCCAGGTGTCGATCACCCCGCTGAACTACCAGGACACGTTCCTGCCCATTTACAACGGCGTCACCGCGCTGGGGCGGCTCGACCCCGGCTGGACGTTCGACTCGACCCTGGAGTCGGTGCACCGGCCGGACCAGATCACGCCGAGCCCGTACCTGGTCACCGCGAGGTTCGGCCAACCCTCGGCCGACGATCTGCGGGCCGACACGACATCCGCCGGTGGTGAGTTGCTCGACACCGGGAATCTGCGGCCCGAGGTGATCGCCAAGGCCGTGGCGGTGACCGCGGGCGCGACGACCACCTTCGACAAGGCCGACCTGCTGCGCAACTACTTCACCGACCCGGCCAACGGCTTCGTCTACTCGCTGCAGGTGCCGACCGGCGACAGCGGTGATCTGCTGCTTGATTTCCTCACCCTCAAGCAGGGCTACTGCGAGCAGTACGCCACGGCCATGGCGGTCATGCTCCGAGCGGTCGGGGTTCCGGCGCGGGTGGCCGTCGGCTTCACCCAAGGGGTGCCGGACGCCGCCGGCGACTACCTCATCAACAGCCATGACGCGCACGCCTGGGTCGAGGTCCCCTTCGACCAGGCCGGGTGGGTCGAGTTCGACCCCACCCCGCTCGGCGGCGGTCAGGGCGGACAGCAGGGCTTCACCGGTGGAACCGGCACGACTCCGGCCGCCCCGTCAACCGGCGCGGGGGCAAGCGGCACGCCCACCCCGGACGAGGAGCGGCTGGGTCAGGCCCGGATCCCGACGGCGGCCGCAACCGGCGGGACGGGCACCGCGGCCGGGGCGACGGAAAACGACGGGCCGGCTGTCCCGGACGGACTGTGGTGGGTGCTCGGACTCGCCGTCGTCCTGGGCGGCGCGCTGGCCGGACCGACCGTCGTCCGGCGTCGGCGCCGGAACCGCCGGCTGGCCACGGCGGACGCGGGCGGGCCCGCCGCGGCCGGAGCGGCCTGGCAGGAGATCGAGGACCTGGCGATCGACCATGGCATCACGCTGGATTCGGCGCAGTCGGCCCGAGCCTGTGCCAACCGACTCGCCAAAACCGCGCACCTGACCGAGACCGGACGGGACCAGCTCCGGGAACTGGTGGCCGCCGCGGAACGCGGCTGGTACGCCGGTTCGGACCCGGCGGTTCATCCCGGCCCGGGCACGCCGGCCGGTGACGGGAGGACAGCCGGTACAGAAGTGACGGACGGCACGGCGGTGACGGCGGGCACCGCAGTCATCACCGACCCGACCGCCTCGACGACCCGGCGACTCGGGGACGCGCCGCGCACGTTGGCCGTCGAACTCGCCCACGCGGCACCGCTGTCGCTGCTGGACCGGTTGCTGCCGCGATCGGTGCGGCCGGCGTGGTGGCGCGGCTGACCCGAGGCCGCCGAGCGAGCGGGACCGGGATCCCGGACGGGCTCCGGCGGGGAACCGGGCTCGGGCGAGGACGCCGTCGACCCGCGGCACGGCACGATCGGCGGGATTGCGCTCAGGCGACGGCCCCAAAAGACCGCGACCAGGTGACAACGATCAGGTGACGGTGATCATTGCGAGGCAGATCGGTGAACGCGGACACCGCAACGCCGCGGCAGCGAGGCCGCGGCGTCTGAGGTGGACCGGGTTACTGGTTCGGCTCGTCGAAGCGACGGCGGAACCGTTCCTCCATGCGATTGCCCAGGGACGGACTGGCCTTGTCGGCTCCCTTGTCCATGCCCTTGGCGGCCCGCGCACCCGGCTGCCCGAAGACGAACAGGCCGACAGCGGCAACCATGGTCAGGAAGCCGAGCACGCTGACGATCACGCCAACGGCCAGCAGACTCTGAGTCGCGATCACGCCGACGACCAACGCGACGAGACCGGCAACGAACAGGCACCCGGCGACAATGGGGCGGCGACGCCGGATTCGACTCACATTGACGCTGGTCGCGAACTTGGGGTCGTCCTCGTAGAGCGCGCGCTCGATCTCGTCTAGCATCCGCTGTTCGTGCTCGGAGAGCGGCATCGGGTCCCTCCTCCGGCACCGTGGCCACCAAAAAGTGTGGTCACATCCTACGGCCGCCAACCGACGACCTGAAACCAGGATACGAGCACTCGAGGCAGACCACTAGCGGGCTTGGCAATCTGCCACGCCAATCACCCTGATGTGACGAGAGTCACCCGACCGCGGCGCCTTCGGCCCCCGGCCGCCGGGCCACCACGTGCAGGTCGGATGCGATCCGGAGCAGCTCCGGATGCACGGACGCGGCGGCCTCCAGGGCGACCAATTCGGCCTCTCCGCCGGGGGCGGCCTGGCGGGCCGCTCCCGACACCAATCCGGTGAGCACCCCGACGCCGGTGACGGATTCGACGGTCAGGCCCGCGGCCTGCAGCAGGGTGCACACCTCATCGACGTCCAACCGGCGGAGCAGCGGGTCGGCGTCACCGATCCGGCCGTCCGCACCCTCGAGCAACTGCCGGGCCTGCTCGAACCGGCCCACCAGCGTCTGGCTCAGCACGGCCCCGATCCGGCCGACCACCAGCACCGACACGGCCCCGCCGGGACGAACCGCCCGAACCATGCCGCCGAGCACGGTCAGCGGATCGTCGACTTCCTCCAGCAGGTGATGGCACAGCACGAGGTCGACCGCCCCCGGCTCGATCACGGTGTCCAGCCGGTCGGCGTCGGCCTGCACCCCGGTCACCAACTGGGCGACGCCCGCATCCGCGGCGCGCCGGTGCAGGATGGCCAGCGCATTGGCCGACGAGTCGATGACGGTGACCGCACAGCCCTGCAGGGCGAGCGGCACCGACCGGGTACCGCTCCCCCCGCCGACGTCCAGCACCCGCACGCGATCGGACTCGGTCCGCCCCGGACGCGCGACCGCCACCGCGAGCGCCGCCAGCGCCTGCTCGACCGGTTCGCCGGCCGCCGACCGGAGTTGCTCCACGATCCGCCTCCTGAATCCTCGGCCCGGTTCGTCCCGAAGCGTATCGGCGCGCCCCGGGGATGCCGGGGATGGCCGCCCTCGGCCGGTACGGTTGGCCGGTGCTGGTTGCCAGTGTGCTGAGCCTCAAAGGCGGAGTCGGGAAGACCACGGTCACGCTGGGATTGGCCTCGGCGGCCGTGCACCGCGGCCTGGATACCCTTCTGGTCGATCTCGATCCGCAGATCAACGCGACCGCGACGGTCGCCCCGGACCTGGGCGGTGCGGTCGACGGTGGACCCCGCTGGTCCGTCGCCGAAGTGCTCGACGAGCCGTCGGCCAAGGTCATCGGTAAGGCGGTGCAGCCGTCGGCGTGGGGCGAGCAGCTGCGGGTGCTGCCCGGCAGCGAACGCACCGAGAACCACAACCATCCGGACCCGGGATCCAAGCGGCTGTTCCGGCTCGCGGCCGCGCTGGAGAAGGTCAAGCCGCAGCCCGAGCTGGTGCTGGTCGACTGCCCGCCGTCGCTGGGCCAGCTGACGCGCAGCGCGTTGATCGCCGCGGACCGCGCCGTGTTGGTCACCGAGCCCTCCCTGTTCGCGGTGACCGGGGTGCAACGGGCCCTTGAAGCGGTCCAGACCGAGCGCTCGGCCCACCGGCCGGCGCTCCAGCCGCTCGGTGTGGTGATCAACCGCTTCCGGCCTCGGGTCACCGAGCAGGAGTACCGGCTCGCCGAGCTTCGTGACCTGTTCGGACCGTTGGTCCTCAGCCCGGTTCTGCCGGACCGGTCGGCGGTCCAGCAGGCCCAAGGGGCAGCGGTGCCGATCCATCAGTGGCCGACCGCGGGTGCCCGGGAGATCGCCCAGAGCTTCGACGTGCTGCTCGACCGGCTGATGCGCTCGGGACGGCAGCGTTCGCGGAAGTAGCCGGGTACCGGTTGCCGCCCGGGTTCAGCGGCCGGCCGCCGGTTCGATGCTCTCGCCCACCAGCGACAGGAACAGCGCGACCTGACGCACCAGGTCGTCCGCCTCCCGGGCGGTGACGCCGGCCGGCAACCCGGCCTGGACGGCCTGCCGTTTGGCCGAGCCGGCGGCGAAGAAGGCAGCCCACTCGGCGAATTCCGGGGCGACCCGGGTCATCAGCGTCCACACGCTCCCCTGCCGGCCCCGGGTCGGTCGCGCCCGGGCGGCCAGCACGGCGGCCGCACCACGCAGTGCGGCCAGGTGAGCGATCGCATACCGGTCCGCCGGATCCCCGGCGGAGCAGGCTCGCCCCAGCCCCAGCGACGCGTCGGCCAACAGGCCACGCGCCGCCGGTGCCACCGGCGCGATGGGCGGGGCCGGGCGCGGCCGCGGCCCGGTCGGGGCGGCGCCGGCCACTTCCCGGTCACCCCGCCCGCCCGCGGGGGCCGTCGCGCGGGCCCGATCATCGGCCATCGTGGTTCCCCTCCTGCCGCCGGCATCGAATCCCGGCACCTCGCTGCGGTCGAACAACGCCGGCGGCCGGGACCGCTCCCGGTCGAACCGGCGAGCGACCGGGCCGCGCCGGTTCGACCGGGGGCTGCCCGGGCCCACGACGCCCTCGATCACGTTCGGCATCGTCACTGGCATCGTCACTGGCATCGTCACTGACATCGTCACTGACATCGAAGTGCTCCCGTCTTCGAACTTACGTTCTATCGTACGCGCGTTCGGTTGAGGCGTCCAGAACTGTGCATCGACGACTCTCGTCGGGGCCGGCGGCGCGGCGACGCCGCTGCGCCTCCGGAACCGCGGACCACGTGATGAGATGGAGCGATGTCGATTCCCACCACGTTCAACCGCGCCGACGGCCGGCCGGGGCGCGTTGAGGTCCGGCGGCTGGACGCGGCGGCCTTCCGGAGTCAGCTGCAGGAACTGATCGGCATCTACCTGACCGCCATGCGGTACCCCGAGGAGTTGGCCGGCGCGCGGTCGGCCCTCTGGGAGGAGCACAGCCACCGGGCCGGGTTCGACTGCGTCGTCGCGGTCGGCGACGACGAGGCGATCCACGGCCTGGCCTACGGCTACCGCGGTGCGCCCGGCCAATGGTGGTTTTCCGAGGTGCGACGAGGGGTCTCGGCGACCGCCCTACCCCAGCTGTCCGACTTTTTCGAGCTGACCGAACTGCACGTGCACCCGGCCTGGCAGGGACGCCGGATCGGGGAGACCCTGCTCCGCCGGCTCGCCGACGACCGGCCGGAGGCGCACATGCTGCTGTCCACCCCTGAAGGGGAGAACCGGGCCTGGCGGCTGTACCGGCGACTGGGCTTCGGCGACGTGCTGCGCCATTACCGGTTCACCGGTGACCCGCGGCCGTTCGGCGTGCTGGGCCGCGAACTGCCGCTGCTCCCGCCGACCTTCTGACGGCGTCCTACAGCCGGGCGAGCTGCTCGCCCAACAGATCCAGGCCCATCGGACCGAGGTCCAGCGCGGCGGTATGGAACGCCCGCAGGTCGAAGGCGTCACCGTGCCGTCGCCGGGCCTCGTCCCGACCCTGGAGCCAAACCCGTTCGCCGACCTTGTAGCCCGGCGCCTGGCCCGGCCAGCCGAGGTAGCGATCGATCTCGTACCGGCAGTGCGCGGCGTCGGTGACGGTCCGGGTCAGCAGGAACTCCAGGCCGAGCTCCGGCGTCCACCGCTCACCCTCGTGGAATCCGGTGCCGGCCGGGATGGGCAGCTGCAGATGCATTCCGATGTCCAGCACGACGCGGGCACTGCGGAAGAGCTGGGAGTCCAGCAGCCCGAGCAGCTGCCCGTCGTCGGCCAGGTACCCCAGTTCGCGGACGAGGCGCTCGGCGTACAACGCCCACCCCTCCGCATGCGCGGAGTAGTCGGCCATGAGCCGCCGGAAGTCGTTGAGCGTGTCCCGGCGGTAGACCGAGGTGGCGATCTGCAGATGATGGCCGGGTACCCCCTCGTGGTAGACGATGCTCGTCTCGCGCCACGTGTTGAACACCTCGCGGCCCGGCTCGACCCCCCACCACATTCGACCCGGCCGGGTCAGGTCGTCGCTGGGGCCGGTGTAGTAGGCCCCCACGATGCCGCCCGGCGGGGCGATCAGGCACTCGAGCCGGCGGATCGGCTGGGGGATGTCGAAATGGGTGCGGCCGAGTTCGGCGACCGCGCGATCGGACAGCTCCTGCATCCATGCCTGCAGCGCGTCCACCCCGGCGAGCTGGTGCGCGGGATCCCGATCCAGTGCGGCGGCCGCACCGGCCGGCCCCGCCCCCGGCGCGATCCGTTCGGCGACCGCGCGCAGGTCGGTCTCGATCGCCAGGAACTCCGCCCAGCCCCAGTGGTAGGTCTCCTCCAGATCGATCACCGCGCCGAGAAAATCCCGCGAGGCCTGCGCATAACGCTCCCGGCCGACCGCGTCCAGCTCGGGCGCCCGCGGCCGCAGCTCGTCTCTGAGGAAGTCGGCGAGCTCGCCGTAAGCCGCGTCGGCGGCACCGGCGGCCACACCCAGGTCCCCGCCCAGGGTGTCCGGTAGGTCGGCCACGTCGGCCCGGAGCCGGTCGGCGAACCCGGTGAAGAACGCGGCGCCGTCGCCGGTGCGCCCGGAATAGGCGTCACACTGTTCCGCGCACCGGTCGATCTGCCGGACGGCGGCGACCTTGCCGTCGTCGGCGGCCGCCAGGAGGCCCTGCCGGTACCCCTGCAGCGCCCCCGGCACCGCGGCCATTCGGCGGGCGATGGTCTCGACGTCGGCGACCGTGTCGGTCGGCATCAGGTCGAACACCTCGCGCACCTCCTGCACCGGGGAGGCGAGCACGTTGAGGTCGGCGTGCGCCCAGCCGGACCGGTACCGGTCGCCGTCCGCCGAGAGCCGCTCGGCCAGCACCGCCCGGGACAGATCGTCCCGCGGACCGGTCGACGGCAGTTCGGCCAGCCGCCGGGCGGTCGTGCTGACGAGCTCCTGCAGGTCGCTGCGGCCGGCCGGGGAGAAGTCGTCGAGGCGATCCTGGCCGACCGACACGCCGATGTACGTCGCGATGATCGGTCTCCGGCGCGCGTATTCCAGGACGTAGGCGTTCGACAGCTCGTCGATCGCGGAGACGGAGGTCGCGTCGGCCGGGGCGGAGGAGGAGTCGGACACGGGCCGGACGCTACCCCCGCGTCGGCGGTTTTCCGGCGTTCTTTTCGGGCGTGGGCGGGATCCCGCCATGACCGACACCGGTCCCGTCGTCGATGCTGCTCCGGTACGCCGAGCGCACGGTCAGGTGCGCGGACACCGGTGCGGTGACGAACTGCAGGATGACGATCAACACGAGCACGCCGACGACGGCAAGTGACTGCAACCCCAGGCCGACCCCCAGCATCAGCAGCATGATGCCCAGCACCTGCGGCTTGGTCGCGGCGTGGATCCGGCTCATGGTGTCCGGGAAGCGCAGCACCGCGATCCCGGCCAGCAACGACATCAGCGCTCCCAGCACGATCGCCACCGACGCGATCCAGTCCACCACGGTCGTCGGGGCCTCCATTGCGATCACCGCCCGGTCACCGCCGATCCCGCGGGAGCAGCCGGGCCAGGCTGGCCGACCCGAGGAACCCGAGCAGCGAGACCACGACGGCGATCACCAGTGTGATGGAGCTGTCCGACACCGCGGCCAGCAGCACGATGACGCCGACCACGATGGCCAGCAGGACGTCGAGCGCGACCGCCCGGTCGATCTGGGTCGGGCCCTTGACCAGCCGGATCGCGGCCAGCATGGCCCCGATCCCGAACATCGAGCCGGCGATCAGCACGGTCAGCGTCATCGACCCCCGCCTCCCCGGGCGTTCCCGCGGACGGCCGGCGTCCGGTCGTCGTCGCCCAGCGCCCGGCGGATCCGGTCCTCCTGGGCCAGCACCTGGGCGATGAACTCGTCGTCGGACTGCTTGGCCGCGTCCAGCACGTGGATGGTCAGCGTGCGGGTGCCGGAATCGGCGTCCACGATCAGGCTGCCGGGCACCAGCGACACCGCCAGCGCGGTCAGCGCCTCGAGCAGGTCCGAATCGGACGCCAACCGGACCTGGGTGATGCGCGATTGCGGCGGTCGCGGCCGCACGGCCAACCAGCCGACGTGCACGCTGGCCACCACGACGTCCCAGAGGAACCGCCCGATCAGCACCAGGGCGCGCCAGGGATGCACGCCGAACCGGAAGTGCATCGTCGGCAGCGGGAACAGCAGCAGGATCAGCGCGCTGACCAGGACGCCGAGCAGGATCACGATCAGCGACGCCGACCCCCACAGGGCCATCCAGACCAGCACGAGCGCCACCAGGGTCATCAGATACGGCGCCCAGCCGCCGCTCCCCGGGATCCGGGCGCCCCTGATCTCCACCGCCCGCCGGCGCAGCTTCCCCGGGCTCATCCGCCGGCCCCCGTTCCCGGAGCCGGGGTGGTCGCGGCCCCCGGCGGGGCCGGCACCCCGGCTCCGAGCACCGCGTTGACGTAGACGCTGCGATCGCTCAGGCTCGCGCCGGCCCTGGCGGCGACGTCATAGATCGGGCCGGCGGCCACCGTCAGCAACAGACCGACGGCCACGATCGCGGTGGTCGCGCCGACCATGCCCAACGGCAGCCGGGCCGTCTCCTGGGTGGCCAGCCGGCGCTGGGCCTCCCGGTGCACCCGGCGCCGGGTCAGCAGGGAACGCCCGGACTCGGTCTCCAACGGGTCACCGCCGATCGGGGTGGCCTCCGGCACCGGCCGCCAGAACGCCCGGCCCCAGACCCGGATGATCGCGTACAGGGTGAGCAGGCTGGTCAGCGCACCGCCGGCGACCAGGATGTAGGCCAACACCCGGCCGTCCTGCACGCCCGCCTCGAACAGCCCGACCTTGCCCAGGAAACCGGACAGCGGCGGGACCCCGGCCAGGTTCATCGCCGGGATGAAGAACAGCACGGCCAGCATCGGCGCCGCCCCGGCCAGCCCGCCCAACCGGGCCAGCACCGTGGTCCCGGCGACTCGCTCGACCAGGCCGACCGCCAGGAACAACGCGGTCTGCACGAGGATGTGATGAGCCACGTAGTAGATCGCGGCGGACAGGCCCGTCTCCGACCCCAGCGCGACGCCGAACAGCATGTAGCCGATGTGCGAGACCAGGGTGAACGAGAGCATCCGTTTGATGCCGGACTGCGAGATGGCGCCCAGGATGCCGACGATCATGGTGGCCAGCGCGGCGATCATCAGCAGGGTGGCGAACGAGCCGGTCGGGAACAGCAGCGTCTGCACGCGAATGATCGCGTAGATGCCCACCTTGGTCAGCAGGCCGGCGAAGACGGCGGTGACCGGCGCGGGGGCACTGGGGTAGGAGTCGGGCAACCAGGCCGACATCGGGAAGACCGCTGCCTTGATCCCGAACGCGACCAGCAGCAGCGCCTGCAGGGTGGCTACGATGCCGGCGGGCAGGGCCGGGATCTTGGTCGACAGGTCGGCCAGGTTCACCGTGCCGGTGGCCGCGTAGACCATGGCGATGCCGGACAGGAAGATCAGCGAGGACAGCAGCGAGACCACGATGTACGGCGCCCCGGCGCGCAGCCGCTCCCGGGTTCCGCCAGTGGTCAGCAGCACGAAGCTGGCCGTCAGCAGGATCTCGAAGCTGACGAACAGGTTGAACAGGTCGCCGGCGACGAAGGCGTTGGACACGCCGGTGATCAGGATCAGGAACGTCGGGTGGAAGATCGAGATCGGCACCTCGGGTCCGACCTCCCGGTCGGCCATGCCCTGCGAGATGCCGTAGACGAGCACGGCCAGCGACACCACCGTGGACACGACGAGCATGAACGCGGCCAGCTCGTCGGCGACCAGGGTGATGCCCAGCGGCGCGGTCCAGCCGCCGATATGCATCACCATCGGCCCGTTCTGGGTGACCTGGGTGATCATGACCAGCTCGACGAGCAGCTGGATCGACACCACGGTGACCGAGATGGTGCGTTGCACCCGTGGGCGCCGGCTGGCCACCAGGGTCAACGCCGCGCCGGAGATGGGCAGGATGATCGACAGCGGCAGGAGCCAGGTCCAGGTCATCACTCCTCACCCGCCCCGGCCTCGGCGTCGGCGAACTCGTCCGGTTCCAGCTCGTCCTCGATCTCCGGGTCCCTGGTGTTGCGGTAGTTGCGGTAGGCCATCGCGAACAGGAACGTCGAGACGGCCAGGCTGATCACGATGGCGGTCAGGATCAGCGCCTGCGGCAGCGGGTCGGCCACCTGCTCGCCGTTCTCCGCCTCGCCCACGATCGGCGGCACCCCGCCCTTGCCGCTGGTCAGCAGGAGCAGGTTGACCGCGTGCCCGGCCAGCAGGAAGCCCAGGATGACGCGGATCAGGTTGCGGGAGAGCATCAGGTAAACGCCGGCGGCGAACAGGCCGCCGATGGTCAGCGCCAGCGCCAGGTTGGTGGTCACCGGGCGCCCTCCCGGTCGCGCGCACCGACCGGTGCCTCGCCCCGCTCGAGCAGGCCCTGGCGGTCGAGCTCGGCGCCCATCGCCCGCAACACGTCCAGCACCAGCCCGATCACGATGAAGTACACCCCGATGTCGAAGATCGACGACGTGACGAACTTCAGGTCGCCCAGAACGGGCACGGTCGCCTTGAGGATGGTCGATTGCAGCGCCGCGCCGCCGGCGATCACCCCGTAGATCGCGGTCGCGGATGCGATGAACAGCCCGATGCCCATCAAGATGCCGGGGTCCCAGGGCGCCGCCTCGCCGAGCTCGTAGGCGCCCCCGGCGATGTAGCGCAGGGCCAGCGCCAGGCCCACGATCAACCCGGCGGCGAACCCGCCGCCCGGCTCGTCGTGCCCGACGAACAAGACGTAGACCGAGAACACCACGATGACGTGGAAGATCATCCGGGTGACGACTTCGAGCAGCAGCGAGCGCCGGGGCATCCAGTTGGTGGCCAGCCAGGGGGACGGCTCGTGTGGCCGGCCGGCCAGCACCTCAGGCGCGGGCCGGCGCGGGGCCCGGCCGGTCCGCCGGACCAGGAAGATCATCGACGCGACGCCGGTCGCCGCCGCGATCAGCACGGTCAGCTCGCCATAGGTGTCCCAGGCGCGGACGTCGACCAGGATGACGTTGACGATGTTGTAGCCGCCGCCGAACTCCACGACCGGCCCGGCCAGGCCGGCGGACACCGGCTCGGCCACCCGGGTGCCCGGAATGATCAGCGCCAGCATCGTCATCAACCCGCCGGCGGCCACTGCGATGACGGCCCGGAAGCCGTTGCCCCGGTGCTTGGCGAACAGCACGTCGTCGGGCAGCCGGGTGAGCACCAGCAGGGCGGCGACCAGGGTGATGGTTTCGACCAGGATCTGGGTCAGGGCCAGGTCCGGGGCGCCGCGCAGGATGAACAGCACCGCCACCGAGTAGCCGACTCCGCCGACCATCAGCACGGCCGGCAGGGCCTTGCGCGCCCGCAGGGTCGCCGCGGCGACGGCCAGGATGACCACGCAGATCACCAGCGTGCCGGGTTCGCCCAGCAGCTCGAGGTCGGACGGCCCCACTCCCGAGGTCAGCAGCATGGTGCCCGGGAACAGGACCAACACGAGCAGGATGGCCCCCAGCGAGACCGGCAGCGAGCCGCGCTGGGTGGCGTTGGTGACCCCGTCGGCAATGCTGTCGACGCCCTTGATGGCCACCCGGTACGCGACGCCCGGCTCCACCCCGGGCCGGGCGATCCGCTCGCGACGCCGCTCCCACGCCCGCTGGCCGGCGAACAGGCCGGCGCCGACCAGCCACCCGGCGGCGGACAGAGCCAGCGGCAACGACCAGCCGTGCCACAGCGCCATCGCATCCTCGTGGGTGGGGCCCGCGGTCTGCGCATACGACTGCACCAGCGGCTCCAGCAACCCCGGGGCCAGACCCAGGACCAGGCCGATGGCGACCATGACCGCCGTCGGGCCGACCATGAACGGGCTGGTCGGGGCCGGCTCGGTGGCCGGCACCCCGGACTTCGTGGCGAACGCACCCCAGATGAACCGGGCGCTGTAGGCGACGGTGATGGCCGACCCGACGGCCATCGCAGTCACCGCGACCAGACCCCACGGGCCGCCGTCCAGCAGTCCGGCGTAACCGGCCTCCTTGGCCGCGAAGCCGAGCATCGGCGGGATGCCGGCCATGCTGATCGCCGCCAGCCCGGCCAGGACGGCCAGCAGCGGCATGGACCGGCCCAGCCCGGACAGCTTGGTCAGGTCCCGGGTGCCGGCCGAGGTATCGATGATGCCGACGCTGAAGAACAGCGGCGCCTTGAACGTGGCGTGGGCGATGAGCATGGCCAGCCCGCCCAGCAGCGCGTCCGGATTCCCCGACCCGATCAGCAGCGTCATCAGGCCGAGTTGGGACACGGTTCCGTAGGCCAGCAGCAACTTGAGGTCCCGTTGCCGCAGGGCGATGACGGCGCCGAACAGCATGGTCGCCCCGCCCAGGGTGATCAGCAACGGCTGCCAGATGCCCAGCACCGCGAACGCCGGCGCCAACCGCAGGAACAGGTAGATGCCGGCCTTGACCATCGTCGCGGCGTGCAGGTAGGCGCTGGCCGGGGTCGGCGCGGCCATCGCCCCGGGCAGCCAGAACTGGAACGGCACGATCGCCGACTTGCTGATCCCGCCGACGATCAGCAGCACCACCGAGGTGGTGATCAACGGTCCCTGTGGGGGGTCGGCCAGGATCTGCGAGATGGTGAAGGTGCCGGCCAGCGTGCCCAGCATGACGGCGCCGACCAGCATCACCAGGCCGCCGCCGGTCGTCACCATCAACGCCTGCGACGCCGCCATACGGGACGACTTCTTGCCCGCCCGGTGGGCGATGAGCAGGTACGACAGGATGCCGGTGAGTTCCCAGAAGATCACCAGCAGGATCAGGTTGTCGGCCCAGACCAGGCCGAGCATCGCGCCGGCGAAGGCGATCAGCGAGCCGCTGTACTTGGTCAGGCCGTCGTCGTCGGGTGGGAAGTAGCGGGCCGAGTAGAGCAGCACCAGCATCCCGATGAACGCGATGATCAGCGTCAGGGCCATGGCCAGCGCATCCATCCGCAGATCGATGGCCAGATCCAGGTCGGGCACCCACCGGGTGGACGAGGTCAACGCCCCGCCGGCCATGACCGACGGCAGCATGGCCGCGGCCCAGACGGTGGTCACGGCGGGCAGCAACGCCAGCACGATCAGCGCGCCCCGGCCGAGCCGGCGACGGAGCGCGGGCGCGAGGATGGCCAGCGCCAGGTAGGCCAGGAGCAGCCAGGGCGCCGGCGCGAACAGACCGCTCGGGCTCGTCATCGGGGCACCCCAGGGGGCGTCGGCTCGCCACCAGGGCATGGCGGGTCGGACGGGCGCACGAGTCTCCCGGAAGGTTGGTGGGCTGAGGTATCCACCCTACCGAGTGCCGGTGATACTCCGGTGTCACCGCAGTGCCCGACCCGGAGCCACCACGCCTACAGCATTGCGCGGGTGCGCGACGCGTCCGTCTCCAACTCCGCGAACACCACCCGGATCGCGTCCAGGGAATCGTTGACGTCGGCGGCCCGGCTCCCGGCATCGGTGTCGACGCCGACCAGGCCGGCGGTGGTGGACAGCTCGAGCAGCCGTGCGTACAGCTCGCCGACCTCACCGACCGCGTCGTGCAGCTTGGTCAGCAGCTGCTCCCGCCGCTCCCCGATCCGCTGCACGGTCGCCTGCACGTCCGCCGACCCGGGCAGCTGCTGGGCCACCCCGCGGGCCCGAACCAGGGCGTCGTCCACGGCGTCGACGGCCAGGGCCACCGAGCGGGCGACCCGTTCGGCCTCGGCGGCCGCGTCGGCGGCCTCCCGGGCGGTCACCCCGACCGCCGGCGCCTGGGGGGCGGACGTCAGCCGGTTCAGGTCGGCCCGGTAGCCCTGCAGGGTCCGCAGCATGTCGTGCTGCACGGTGCCGGGGCGCAACTGCGCCGGTTCGGGCACCGCGTCGTCCTTGCGGACGGCCCCGCCGACCACCGCGGCGACGCCCAGCATGCCGGCCCCGACCAGCCCGGCGGCGCCCACCGGGAGGCCCACCGCCCATGCCGAACCGGCACCGATGCCGGCGACCACCAGACTCCAGGGGTCCCGTAACGAGCGCAGCGCGCGGACGGCGAAGGAAGCCATGCCCGGTTCTCAGAAGTTGGACAGCACGTCGGAGAACACCTTGTCGATGCTTGTCGGGTTCCGCGCGTCGTAGGCGGCGGCCCGGGATGCCTCCGAGATCTCCTGCAGGGTGGCCAGGTCGGCGTCGGGCCCGTAGGCGATGGTGAACACCCGCACCCCGTTCTCCTGGGCGCTCGCGGACAGCTCCCGCAGCAGGCCGTCCAGGTCGTTGTCGGTGTACTCGTTGCGCCCGTCGGTCAGCACCACGACCGCATTGATCGAGTTCGGGTCGTTCTGCGCGTTCATCGCGTCCGCGGCCTCCCGGGTCGCCGCATACAGCGGTGTCCCGTTCAGCGGGGTGAGGCCGGCGATGGCGTCCACGATCGGTTGCCGGGTCTGCGCCAGCGGGCCGACGTCGACCAGGTCGGCGGTGATGGTGTCCGGGGTCGGCAGGTCGGTGGTGAACGCCCACAGACCCATCTGGTCGGTGTCGGTCAACTGACCCAGGGCGGACGTCGCCGCCTTCTTGGCCAGTTCGAGCTTGGATTCGCTGCCGTAACCGGACTCGCTCGCCATCGACCCGGACACGTCCATCACCACCAGCACTCGGGCCGGCTTGCGGACCTGCGTCCAGAGCGCACGGACGTCGCGCAGGACGGCGGGCCCCGGCGGATTCAGGGCGATCGTCACCCCGTCCGGGATCAGGTACGGGCTCGTGGTGATCGGCTCGCCGGGTTGATGGTCGGCACTGCGGAAGTTCGCGTCGGTGAACACCTTCTGCTGCTCGGGCAGCAGCAGGAACTGCATGAAGTCCTGCGCGCCGGCCTTCTTCTGCGCGGTCGACCACGGCGCGTCCAGGACGACGAACGGGCTGTCGCTGTAGAGCGTGCCTTCCTTGGGGTACACCGCGACGAGCGGCACCGTGGGCGGTGCATGGTCGCCCAGGGTCGCCGGGTTCCCACTCGGATTGCCGGCGTTGTAGTCCAGGACGCTCTTTTCCTCCACGGCGACCGCGGACACGTAGCCGAGGGCGGATCCGGAGTCGTCGGCGTGCTGCAGGTTGGTCAGGTAGGTCAGGGTCGTGTCGCCGTAGTGGATGACGGCCGACTCGACGTCCTTGAGGTACTGCTGCACCTCGGGCCGTTGCAGCGCGGCCTCGGTGAGGTCCGACGACGTGCCGGTGGCCGCGACCAGGGTGCCGATGGTGGCGGCGAGCCCGGAGGTGGATACGGTGGGATTGGTCTTGCCCAGGGTGAACTTGCCCCATTCCGGGTGGCCCTTGGCGGCCCAGCCCTGCGGGTCCTGGGCCAGGGCGAGCACATCCGACCAGCCGATCTGCGCGTCGGGCCAGCCGAGCGCCTTGGCCATGGGCTCGGGCATGGCCAGCACCAGCGGCGTGGAGACGATGGACTGCGGCGCGGTCACCGCGTCGGCTGGCAGGATGTTCGGCCGGTCCTTGGCGGTCAGGTCGCTGGCCAGCAGGCTCACCCAGGTCGAGGCGGCCGGCGTCCACGCATCCGGCGCGGGTCCGTCCAGCGATTCGTCCCAACCCCGGGCGAGGTTCGCCTCCGCGGTGCCGGAGGCCACCGAGTTGACCGCGACGTCGTAGCAGGCTCCGTCGACCGTCCGCCCGGAGGCGTTGTAGGTCCGGGCCAGCTGCTGCAACAGCGCGGCCTTCTCACTGGAGGCCGCCACGGTGACCCGGGTGCAGCCCTCCCGGGGCGGTGGCGCCGCGGTGGCGGCCGTGGTCGGGCCGGAACCAGCGCCCTGATCGTCGTTGCGGGTGGTGAACCACCGGATGCCGACGATGAGCAGGACCCCGGCGATCACCGCGGCGATGATGGGCACGACGTTGCGGCGCTTGCGTGTCGGCCCGACCTGACCCGGCGGATAGCTCACCGATGACCCTCCCCTGCCCCGTGCCCGGAGCGTCGGGGCCAGCGGTCACGTCGCCGGCCGGTGACCTATTGTGCCGGGTCACCTCCGCCGATCGGGCTACTTTTCGGTGACGGCGTGGGTCAGCGACGGCCCTCGTCCCGGTCCACCTTGCGCCGGGCCAGCTTGGCGACGATCTTGTCGATCCACCCCATGACGGTCTTCACATCGCGCTCCTCTCGTTTCCTCCAGCGTGCCACCGCCGGCGTCAGGCGACCCCGATCGGCCGGAACTGGATGCTGACCCGTGGGCCGACCGGTTTCGCGGTCTTGGGCACCGCATGCTCCCAGGTGCGCTGGCAGCTGCCGCCCATCACCACCAGGTCGCCGTGACCGAGGTGGAACCGGTGTCTCCGGACACTCGGGTCGCCGCCCGGGTGACGCGGCCGCAGGCTCAGCGTGCGGGCGCTGCCGACGGACAGGATGGCGACCATGGTGTCGCGGTGCGCACCCCGACCGATCCGGTCGCCGTGCCAGGCCACGCTGTCCGCGCCGTCCCGGTACAGGCACAGACCGGCGGTGACGAACCGGTCGACCTCGGCGGGTCGGTAGTGGGCGTTGAGGGCGGCCCGCGCCGTGTCGAGGACCGGGTGCGGGAACGGCCCGCCGCCGGAGTACCAGCACAACAGCCGGGGCACGACGACCTGACGGTCGTACATCGGCCGTTCCTCGGCCCGCCACGGCACGTCCCGCAGGAGGACGTCCAGGATCGGTTCGGATCCGATCAGCCAGCCGGGACGGTGATCGACCCACGCTCCCCCGGCCAGCTCGGTGCGCGTCATCGGGTCAAGGGACCCGAGCGTCGGCCCCACCGCGGCGAGGTCATCGACCGGGGCGTCGAACATGGAGGGCTGATGGAGCACGCTCATGCGGTGCAGGGTACCCCGTGATTCGAACATGTGTCCCGAACCCGACCGCGCGTCGCATTCCGCACATGGCGAGCAAGCTCGGGTCGATCGGGAGCGGCGAACCCCGACCGGGAGTCGCGTCGGCCGACGGGATTGACTGGAGCCCATGACCGACGATGATCCCGACCTGCGCATCGAGACCGTGGCGATCACCGCGGGCCGGCCGTCCGGCTATCCGGGCAACCCGCTCAGCACGCCGATCGTGCTCGCGTCGACCTTCCGGGCCGACGGAGCGGTGGAGTATGCCCGGGACGGCGGGACCGACACCTGGCAGGCGCTGGAGGCCGCGGTCGGCGTCCTGGAGGGCGGTGACGCGGTCGCCTTCGCCTCGGGCATGGCCGCCGCCGCGGCGATTCTGGAGTCGCTGCCGACCGGCGCATCGGTGGTGGTGCCGGCCGACTGCTACGCCGGGGTGCGGACGCTGCTGAACGAGGGTGCCGGGCACGGCCGGTGGAAGGTCGCCGCGGTCGACATCACCGACACCGCGGCCACCGAGCAGGCGGCCTGGGCAGCGGATCTGCTGTGGCTGGAGTCGCCGACCAACCCGCTGATCGACGTCGCCGACCTGCCCCGGCTGTGCGCGTTCGGCCACGATCGGGGGGCCCGGGTGGTGGTCGACAACACCTTCGCCACCCCGTTGCTGCAGCGGCCGCTGACCATCGGAGCCGACTACGTGCTGCACAGCGCGACGAAGTTCATCGGCGGTCACTCGGACCTGTTGATGGGGGTCGTGGTGGCCAGCGACCCGGCGTCGGCCGCGCCCATCCGGCGGCGTCGCCAGCTGGCCGGAGGCACTCCGGGCGCGTTGGAGGCGTACCTGGCCTTGCGGGGCCTGCGAACGTTGCCGGTGCGGCTGGAGCGTTCCCAGGCCTCGGCCGGGGTGCTGGCGCAGCGGTTGGTCGCCCATCCGGGCGTGTCCCGCGTCCGATTCCCGGGATTGGCGGCGGATCCGGGTCACTCCCGGGCGGCCGCCCAGATGGCCGGGTTCGGGTCGATGCTGGCGTTCGAAGTGGTCGGCGGCGCCGCCGCCGCCGATGCGGTCTGCGCCGCGACGCGGGTCGTGGTCGCCGCGACGTCACTCGGCGGGGTGGAGACGACCATCGAGCGGCGCGCGAAACTGCCCGGGCAGGAACATATCCCGCCCGGGCTGATTCGCATGAGTGTCGGTATCGAACATGTCGAGGACCTGTGGGCCGACCTCGATCGGGCGCTGCGCGCCGCGACCGGCTGACGGCCGGATCGGGCCGGGGCTTCAGGAACGCCGGGACCGTCGGGCGCCGGCGACGATCAGCGCCACGCCGCCGACCAGCAGGAACGAGCCGACCCCGAGCAACAGGATCCACAGGCCCGTGGAGTCCGGCAGCCCGGCGCCGACCGAGGCGTTGGTCAGCACACCCGGCGAGCCGTCGGCGTTCATCACCACGACCTCGAAGTCACCGTCCTGGATCGGCCAGGTGACCTCGGCCCGGGCCGCCCGATCGGTGCCGGACTGCGCGGCGGCCACCCAGAAGTCCTGCGCATCCGGCGTCGCGGGGCGGGCATCCCCTTCCTCGCGGGTGGTGTCCAGCCGGAACGGGACGGTCTCGACGTCGGTCACCCGGTCGACGGCGACCCCGTCCAGGTAGCGCTCCACCTGCCCGGTGGGACCGACGCCGACGAACACCGCGGTGCCGTCCAGGTTCTGCGCGGTGACCTGGAGGGTCGGCTGACCGGTCAGGAAGCTGAAACCGCCCACCCGGTCGACGGTGCCGAGGTCCGCGACCACGGCCGTCGACGACGTCGTGATGATGTGGTTGCCCGAGGCCACGGCGTGCCCGTCGCCGAAGACGGCCAGCAGGGCCGCCCCGGAAACCCCGGTGAAGAAACCAGCGACGGCCAGCACCGCGCCGATCACGATGGCGACGATGCGACCACCGGTTTGCGCCCGACCTCCCGACGGCGGAGTGGGTACGGGGACCACGGTGGTGTCGACGGTGGACATGACAACTCCTCGGTGCCGGTTCCGGAGTGTCTCCCCGGAAGCTGACATCACCGTAGAAATCGGTGTCCGGCCAGGTCAGGGCGTCAGCCGCCGATGTCACCGGGCTCGCGCACCGGTGAGCCGGAGGCCGGCCGACGCGACGGGTGGGGTCGGCCGACGCGACGGGTGGGGTCGGCCGACCGGCGGCGTGCGGTCGCCCACCGCCGGGTCCGGCCGCCGGTCAGCGACCGCCGGCGTCCAGGGCCGGCAGTCCGTCGATGCTGACCGCGTTCTTCGCGGACCAGTAGTCGCGGAAATGCTGGTCGTCGTGACGTTCCTGAGCGCGGTCGAGGATGTCCCGGTCGGCCCGGAAGTCGAGCAGCGGCACCGCCCAGCCGCAGCTGTCGGCGATCCGGGTGACCTCGACGACAATGATCGCCCGCTGGCCGTTCGTCCGCGATTTCCCGAAATGCCCCCTCAGTTCGGCGAATTCGGCGTCTGCCACCGGCACGACCCGGCCGCGGCCGTGCAGCCGGACGATCCTGGGTGCGCCGTCGAAGGCACAGAGCATGATGACGATGCGGCCGTTGTCCCGCAGATGCGCGATCGTCTCGGCTCCGGATCCGGTGAAGTCGAGGTAGCCGACCCGGGTGGGCCCGAGCACCGCGAAGGTGCCCGCCATCCCCTTGGGTGAGACGTTGATGGCGCCGTCGGGACCGGCCGGCGCCGTTCCGACGAAAAACACGGACTGACGGTCGATCCACGCTCGCAGCTTGCCGTCGATCTCGGTGAACACCTGGCCCATGAACTCGATGGTGCCATCCCGATGCCGGCCGGCGACACCCGTCTCGGGCGCCGGGGCCGCCGGTCCGACGATTCCGGACCGGCGGCACACTGCCGGTGCGACGGCGCCTGCCCGTCAGCTGCAGCCGCTGGTGGAGCCGCAGCCCTCGCACAGGTAGCAGGCTCCGGACGGCCGCATCTTGGTCCCGCAGGTGAAGCAGAGCGGCGCATCGGCGGACTTGCCGATCACCAGCTCCAGCAGCTCGGTGGACGAGCCGGCGGTGCCGGGGTCCCGGGCTCCGGCCGGAGCCGGTGCGGCCGGGCCGCTTTCCACCGCCGGGCGGATCACCGGAGACGCATCGACCGTCGTCCGCAGGTTCTCCACCAGGTCCTCGTCCGCGTCGTCGGCGGCGGTGGCCGTCGACACGTCCGAGCTGCCGTAGCTCGACGACACCTGGGCCCGGCGCTCCTCCGCGGAGAAGATGCCCAGCTCGGCCCGCGCATCCAGGGGCAGGTAGTCCAGGGCGATCCGGCGGAACAGGTAGTCCATCACCGAGGTGGCGATCCGCACGTCCGGATCGTCGGTCATGCCGGCCGGCTCGAACCGCAGGTTGGTGAACTTGGCGACGTAGGACTCCAGCGGGATGCCGTACTGCAGGCCGACCGACACCGCGATCGAGAACGCGTCCATCACGCCGGCCAGGGTCGAACCCTGCTTGCCCAGCTTGATGAACACCTCGCCGAGGCCGTCGTCCGGGTAGGACCCGGTGGTCAGGTACCCCTCGGCACCGCCGACGGTGAACGAAACCGTCTGCGACGGACGCTTCTTCGGCAGCCGTCGACGAACCGGGCCGGTGACCACCGGTGCGACCGGCGCCGCGGGGGCCTCGTCGACCTCCGGCTTGTTCTTCTTGGCCGCGGACAGCGGCTGGCCAACCTTGCAGTTGTCCCGGTAGATGGCGAGCGCCTTGAGGCCCATCTTCCAGCCCTGCTGGTAGATCTCGGCGACGTCGGCGACGGTGGCGTGCTCGGGCATGTTGACCGTCTTGGAGATCGCACCCGAGATGAACGGCTGCACCGCGGCCATCATCCGCACGTGACCCATCGGGGCGATGGACCGCTCGCCCATCGCGCAGTCGAAGACGCTGTAGTGCTCGCGTCGCAGACCAGGTGCGTCCACCACGTGGCCGTGCTCGGCAATGTATTCGACGATCGCCTCGATCGACTCCTGCTGGTATCCCAGCGCTTTCAGCGCCCGCGGCACGGTCTGGTTGACGATCTGCATGGAGCCGCCACCGACCAGCTTCTTGAACTTCACCAGCGCGAGATCGGGCTCGATGCCGGTGGTGTCGCAGTCCATCATCAGGCCGATGGTGCCGGTCGGCGCCAGCACACTGGCCTGCGCATTGCGGTAGCCGTTGCGCTCACCGGTGGCCACGGTGTCCTGCCAGACCGTGGTGGCCAGCTTCAGCGTCGCCGCATCGTCCCGGCCGACCGACCGGATGTAGTCGTTGGCCGCGGCGTGCTTGCGGATGACCCGCTTGTGCGCGTCGGCGTTGCGCGCGTAACCGTCGTACGGCCCGACGACGCCGGCCAGCTCGGCCGACCGGCGGTACGCGACCCCGGTCATCAGCGAGGTGATGGCGGCGGCCAGCGAGCGCCCGCCCTCGGAGTCGTACGCATGCCCGGTCGCCATCAACAGCGCCCCGAGGTTGGCGTAACCGATGCCCAGCTGCCGGAAGGCACGCGTGGTCTCGGCGATCGGCTGGGTCGGGAAATCGGCGAAGCAGATGGAGATGTCCATCGCGGTGATGACGAACTCCACCGCGCGGGCAAAGGTCGCTGCGTCGAACGTGCCATCCGCGGACAGGAACTTCAACAGGTTCAGCGAGGCCAGGTTGCACGAGGAGTTGTCCAGGTGCATGTACTCGCTGCACGGGTTGGACGCGGTGATCCGCCCGGACTCCGGGCTGGTGTGCCAGTCGTTGATCGTGTCGTCGTACTGGATGCCGGGATCGGCGCACTCCCACGCGGCCTGCGTGATCTTGCCGAAAAGCTCTCGCGCGTCGACGGTCTCGATGACCTCGCCGGTCTGCCGGGCGCGCAGCCCGAAGGCGGCGGCCTCGTCGGTGGTGGCCTCGACGGCCCGCATGAACTCGTCCGAGACCCGGATCGAGTTGTTCGCGTTCTGGTACTGCACGGAAATGATGTCGTCGCCGCCCAGGTCCATGTCGAACCCGGCGTCGCGCAGGGCGCGGATCTTGTGCTCCTCGCGCGCCTTGGTCTCGACGAACTCGGCGACGTCAGGGTGGTCGACGTCCAGCACGACCATCTTCGCGGCGCGCCGGGTGGCCCCGCCGGACTTGATGGTGCCGGCCGAGGCGTCGGCGCCACGCATGAAGGAGACCGGGCCGGAGGCGGTGCCGCCGGAGGACAGCAGCTCCTTGGACGAGCGGATGCGCGACAGGTTCAGTCCCGCGCCGGACCCGCCCTTGAAGATCAGCCCCTCCTCCCGGTACCAGTTCAGGATGGAGTCCATCGTGTCGTCGACGGACAGGATGAAGCAGGCCGACACCTGCTGCGGGGACTTGGTACCCACGTTGAACCAGACCGGCGAGTTGAACGCGAACACCTGGTGCAGCAGCATCCAGGTCAGCTCGTGCTCGAAGATCCGGGTGTCCTGCTCGGTGGCGAAGTAGCCGTGCTCGACACCCGCCCGGGTGTAGGTGGACACCACCCGGTCGATGATCTGCCGCAGGCTCGATTCGCGCGCCGGGGTGCCGACCGCGCCGCGGAAGTACTTGCTGGTCACGATGTTCGTCGCGTTGACCGACCAGAAGTCGGGAAACTCGACCCCACGCTGCTCGAAGTTGACGGTGCCGTCGCGCCAGTTGGTCATCACGACGTCGCGACGCTCCCACGTCACCTCGTCGTACGGGTGCACGCCGTCCGTGGTGTACAGCCGCTGCAGGGTCAGGCCCTGGCCGGCCGGGCCGGACGTCGCCGCCTTGGCCTTGCGGACCTTAGCGGTTCCGTTCGAACCGTTGGCGGACCCGGGGACCCCGATGGTCTCGGTCATGTGCTTCCTTCCCCTGAAGCAGAATGTGGACAAGTCTGGGGGGCACCCGACCCGTCCGGTCGGGCACCTGGGGGCGGTGCGAGATTCAGTTGAGCGCCAGCGGTGGGGATCGGTCGGGCGACTCGGCCGGATCGACCGCCCGATGGGCGGCCCGCCGCATGCTGGTGATCTCGGCCGCGAAATCCTCGGCCGACGTGAAGGACCGGTATACCGAGGCGAACCGCAGATAGGCCACCTCGTCCAGCTCCCGCAGCGGACCGAGAATCGCCAGCCCGACCTCCTGGCTGGGCACTTCGGCCTGCCCCGAACCCCGCACCGTCTCCTCGACCCGCTGGGCAAGCTGCGCGATCGCGTCCGCGTCGACCGGACGACCCTGGCAGGCCCGGGTGACCCCGGCGATCACCTTGCTCCGGCTGAACGGCTCGGTGACCCCGCTGCGTTTGACCACCGACAGCAAGGCGCCCTCGAGGGTGCTGAACCGCCGGTTGCACTCCGGACACGAGCGGCGCCGGCGGATCGCCTGGCCGTCGTCCACCTCCCGCGAGTCGATCACCCGGGAGTCGGGGTGGCGACAGAACGGACACCGCATCGCGATGACCTCCCATTCTGTCCCCAACCGGGACCCGGCCTGTGGATCGGCCGTGTGGATGGCCGACTGCTGTGGATCGTGCTGTGCACACCCGGTGGGCAACCGGCCGGTTCTGTGGACAACTACCCGACGGTGGTGGCACAACCTGTTGATATCTTACATCCGTGTAAGTACTAGATGTAGGGGTAGACGGTAGATCCGTCGCCACCGATGCGCAAGCCGGTCCGGGCGTGTCGACCCACCTCATTCCGCTGATCCCCGATCGGGGGACACCGGAACCCGCAAGACTTCACCGACCCGGACGAGGTCGCCCGTCACCTGGTTCAATTCGCGGATCTCGTCGATCACCGCCCGCGGATCACGGTCGGGCGCGGCCTGTGCCGCGATCGACCAGAGCGTGTCCCCGGGCCGCACGGTCACATCGACCGGTTCCACCACTCCCGCGGTCAGCCCGGCGATCAGCCGGGTCCCGATGAGCGCCAGCGTCGCGAGCACCAGGACCGTCAGGGTGAGCCGCCCCCACCGACCGATCCGATACTCCTGACGTTCCCCGGCCTCGGTCACCCGGCGTGGCGATGCCGCGCCGAGCGGCCGCTGCGCCGACCTCCGGCCGACGTCGAACGCCCGGCCCTGCCGGCGGCGCCGGCGACGAGCCAGATCCCGCTCCCGGATCAGCCGGGCTTCCTCCGTCCGTCGCGGTCGCCGACGGTGCCCCCGGCCGCCCGACGGGCCGGCCTCCGTCTCCGGAACCGGCCGCACGTCCGCGGGGCGGCGGGCCAGCCAGCCGGTCGGATCGACCAGGGGCAGCCGCCAGGAGTCGTCGTCGAGGTCAATCACCCGAGCGCTGTGCGTTCTCATCTCACACCTGACCGATCCACCGGGTCCGCCGGACCCGATCCGCCTGGCATCCGAACCCCTCCCGGGGTCGAACGGACGTTCTATCGAACATCTGCTCGAGTTCTACACCGAGGGTCTGACAGTGGGAAGATCTGCCGGCGTGTTGATCGAACGGGTGTTTGAATTGTGACGTCGAAATCCCTAGGCTGAGCCCGAACGGACGACCGGCGCAGTTCAGGAGGGTGCAGCAGCATGACCGACGATTCGACCGCAACCCCACCCGAAAACCCGGACGAGGCCGTCGGCGAGACACTGAGCGAGGCGGACCTCGATTCGAACCTCGATTCGACCCTTGATTCGGCCGGCGGGAAGGTCGTCGACTTCCCCGATGCGCCGCCCAAGCCCGGTCGGGTGCTGACCATGCGCCAGCACAAGATCCTGCAGGTGATTCGCGACTCCGTCGAGCGGCGGGGATACCCGCCCAGCGTGCGCGAGATCGGCGATGCGGCCGGCCTGAAGTCACCGTCCTCGGTGGCCCACCAGCTGAAGGTGCTGGAGAAGCGCGGCCTGCTGCGTCGCGACCCGAACCGGCCTCGCGCGGTGGATATCCGGCCGCTGGAGGAGGCCATGCCGGACTCCGAGGCCACGAACCCGCTGCCCAGCCCGAGCTACGTGCCGGTGGTGGGACGGATCGCCGCCGGCGGGCCGATCCTGGCGGAGCAGGCCATCGAGGACGTCTTCCCGCTACCCAAGGATCTCGTCGGCGAGGGCACGCTGTTCCTGCTCAAGGTGGTCGGCGACTCGATGATCGACGCCGCGATCACCGACGGCGACTGGGTGGTGGTCCGCCAGCAGCCGGTGGCCGAGAACGGCGACATCGTCGCCGCGATGATCGACGGCGAGGCGACCGTCAAGACCTTCAAGCGCAAGGACGGCCACGTCTGGCTGATGCCGCACAACGCGGCCTACGAGCCCATTCCCGGCGACGACGCCGTGGTGCTGGGTCGGGTTGTGACCCTGCTGAGAAAGGTCTGATCCGACAGATCAGGGCCGCCGCTCCTCCGGCACGCCGTTCACCACGGGCGGCAGCGGGGCGGCGGCCGGCAGTGGCGCCTGGCCGGTGATCTGGGGCGTCGGCGTCGGCTGCCCGGCGGTCATGTCGGTTTCGGTGGTCGCCTTCTTCGCCTGGTCGTCGTCGTGCATCGCGCTCACCTCGGACTTGAGGATGCGCAGAGAACGTCCCACGCTGCGCGCCGCGTCCGGCAGCCGTTTGGCCCCGAACAGCAGGATGAACGCCGCAATGATGATCAACCAGTGCCACCAGGACAGGCCGCCCATGTCGATATTCCTCCTTGCTCAACGACGGTGCGTCCGCGCAGCTGCCGTCGTCTGTCCGGTCGCCGAGCGGGCGCCGTCGGCCGCGTCGACGGTGCTTCGGAGCCGCGCCGTCCGGGGGACGGGCGGACCGCGAATCCCGGCACCGCCGGGCGATCGCCGGCCCCCTCAGGCTACCTGGGTCGACCGACCCGAGACAGGTCCGACCCATTCCGGCACCACGCGCCCGGGCGGCGCCCGGACGCCGGCCGTTCGGCGATCAGCTGACCAGGGCGAACGGCGCCAGCGCGCCGGCCAGGTCCGGGTAGACCCGAGCCTGCAGCAGCGTGCCGTCGGGGGTGTGCTCCTCCCCCAGCACGGTCCCCTCCGCGTGCACCCTGGACACCAGAGCCCCTTCACTGAACGGCATCAGCACGTTGACCGGGACCGCGGGATCCGGCAACGCGTCGGCGATCCGGTCCCGGAGCAGCTCGATGCCGGCCCCGGTCCGCGCGGAGACGAAGACCGCGCCGGGCAGCGCGTGTCGCAGCCGGGTCAACGTCATCTCATCCGCCGCGTCGATCTTGTTGACCACGATGATCTCCGGGACACCGAGCGCGTCGATCTCACCGAGGACCTCGCGCACGGCGGTCACCTGTGCTTCCGGATTCTCGTCCGACCCGTCCACCACATGCAGCAACAGGTCCGCGTCGGCGATCTCTTCGAGCGTCGACCGGAACGACTCCACGAGTTGGTGCGGCAGATGCCGGACGAACCCGACGGTGTCGGTCAGGGTGTAGACCCGGCCGTCGAGCGTTCGGGATCGACGGGTCGTCGGGTCGAGGGTGGCGAACAGCGCGTCCTCGACCAGTACTCCGGCGTCGGTGAGCCGATTGAGCAGCGACGACTTGCCCGCATTGGTATAGCCCGCGATCGACACGGCCGGCACCAGGTTCGCCCGCCGCTGCGACCGCTTGGTGTCGCGTACCCGACGCATGGCCTTGAGATCCGACCTCAGTTGGGAGATCCGCTTGTGGATCCGCCGGCGATCGATCTCGAGCTTGGTCTCGCCGGGACCGCGCGAGCCGATGCCGGCGCCGGCGGCGACCCGGCCACCCCGTTGCCGGGACAGTGCACTGCCCCATCCCCGCAACCGGGGAACCAGGTAGTTCAGCTGGGCGAGCTCGACCTGGGCCTTGCCCTCCCGGGACCGGGCGTGCTGCGCGAAGATGTCCAGGATCAGCGCGGTCCGGTCGACCACCTTCACCCGCAGCTTCTCCTCCAGGTTGCGCAGCTGGCTGGGGGTCAGCTCGCCGTCGCAGATGACCGTGTCGGCTCCGGTGACCTCGACGATCTCCTTCAGTTCGGTGACCTTGCCGGACCCGACGTACGTCGCACTGTCCGGATGGCTGCGACGCTGCATGACCGCTTCGAGGACGACCGATCCCGCCGTCTCGGCGAGCCGGGCCAGCTCGGCCATCGACTCCTCGGCCGCGACCGCGGTGGAGGCGGCACCGGCCCAGACCCCGACCAGGACCACCCGTTCCAGCTGGAGCTTGCGGTATTCGACCTCGGTGATGTCGGTGAGCTCGGTAGAAAGGCCCGCGACGCGGCGCAGCGCGGCCCGATCGGCCAGGTCACGATCGCCCTGGGTATTCGCGTCCGGATCGGTGTCGATCAGGTCCGGCCATTCCTCGTGGATCGGCGTGCCACCGTCACCGGCGTGGTGAGTGGGCTCTACTCGCACAGTTGATTCCTTCTTGTCGTCTGATGGGATGCTCGGGTGGGTTCGCCGTTACCACATGTCGCCCAGCGTGCCACGAATGGCCGCCCACTTTCCGGTCTTTTTCCCAGGGCGGACGGCCGGATCAACGGTGGGCGGCCCAGAATTCGGCGTCGACCCGGCCCCGAGCGACGAGGACAGCGGGTCCGGTGAGCGTGGACACTCCCGGGCCGATGTCCACGGTGACGCGACCGCCGGGCACCCGGACGGCCACCCGACCTGCGGCTCGCCCGGACCGGCCGAGCTGGGCGGCGGCGACCGCCACCGTGCCGGTGCCGCACGACCGGGTCTCCCCCACCCCGCGCTCGTGCACCCGCATGGCGACCTCTTCGGCGCCCAGCGCGGTGACGAACTCGACGTTCACCCCGTCCGGGAACAGCTCCGGGTCGAAGCTCGGCTGCCGGGTCAGGTCGAGCGCCGCCAGCGCGACCTCGTCGACCACGCCGGCGCAGACCAGGTGCGGATTGCCCACGTCGACCGCGATCCCGGCGTACTCCTGCGCACCGACCAGTGCGCGGGAGCGCGCACCCAGCACCACCGGCCCCATCTCGACCGAGACGTCACCGACGGCGGCCAGCCGGGCGACCCGGGTGCCGCCGCGGGTCCGGAACACGATCGACCCGGGCTCGGCCCAGCCCGCGTCGACGAGGTAGCGGGCGAACAGGCGCGCGCCGTTGCCGCACATCTCGGCGACCGACCCATCGGCGTTGTAGTAGTCCATGAAGAAGCGTTCCGGACCCCCGTCGCGAATCGGCACCACCCGGATGACGCCGTCGGCGCCGATCCCGGCCCGCCGGTCGCACAGGGCGCGAACCCGGCCCGCGGTCAGGTCGAGGACGTCGTCCGGGTCCGGGAGCAGCACGAAGTCGTTCTCGGTGCCGTGGCCTTTGCTGAACTCGGGGGCCGCCGCAGGACTGGACACCGCTCTAGCCTACGGAGGCGCCGACCACCGCCTCCACCGCGCGATCGAGCAGGTCGGCACGGGCGGCATCGAGGTCGATCATCCGTGGATCGCGCCGGAACCAGGACCGCTGCCGACGGACGAACCGCCGGGTCGCCTGCGCGGTCGCCGCCACCGCCGAAGCGACCGTCGCCGCGCCGTCGAGCACCTGCAGGAACTGCGCGTAGCCGAGCGCCCGGGAAGCGGTCACCCCCTGCCGCAGGCCCTGCGCATCGAGCCGCCGGACCTCCTCCAGCAGCCCCTGCTCGACCATCCGGTGCACCCGGTGCTCCAGGCGCCGGTCCAGCTCGCCGGTTTCCCGGTCGAGCAACAGTTGCACGGCCCCGTGGGCGGGCACGTCGTACCTGGGCATGGTGGCGCTGAACGGCCGGCCGGTGAGCTCGATGACCTCGAGCGCTCGCACGATCTTGCGGCCGTTCGCCGGACCGATCATGACCGCGGCCGTGGGATCGGCCCGGGTCAGCCGCTCGGCCATGGCGGCGGCACCCACCGCCGCGAGCTCGCCTTCCAACCGGGCCCGCACGGCCGGGTCGGTGGCCGGGAACTCGATGGCGTCGACGACGGCACGGATGTACAACCCCGATCCACCGACCAGCAGGGGCGTCCGGCCACGGGCCAGTATCTGCTCGACGGCCGCGCGGGCGTCCCGCTGATAGGCGGCGACGGTGGCGGTCTGGGTCACCTCCAACACATCGAGCAGATGGTGGGTGATGCCACGCCGGTCCGCCGGCGCCAGCTTGGCCGTCCCGATGTCCATCCCCCGATACAGCTGCATCGAGTCGGCGTTCACGATCTCGCCGTCCAGTCGTTCGGCGAGATCCAGGGCCAGTTCCGACTTGCCGGTGCCGGTGGGGCCGGCCACCACCACCAGTCGTCGCCCGGTCATCGTCCGGCCCAGCGCCAGGACGCGACGGCATAGCCGACGCCGTACGGGCTGCCCCGGTACAGCAGGTCGGCGGCCGTCGGTGGGTCACCCTGGGTCAACCGGGCGAGCACGCGCAACGGCTCGACGACCGCCAGCAGCGCGCGGCCGACCGACGGGTCGGCGCAGGCCCGGGCGAGCGCGGACGGGTTGCCGTCGGCGAGGGCGGCGGCCAGCGCGTCGTCGAACGACCCCGCCCGGTCGTCGCGCCGACCCGGTGCGTGGTCGCCGTGGGTGGCGGCGCCATCGGCGATCACCAGGACCGAGTCCCGTTGCCGGGCGTCGTGGCGGGCGGCGGCGTCATCGGTATCCGCCTCGCCACCGGTCTCGACGAGGTCGACCGGCACGGGTACCCCTTCCGGGAACGCCCGGGCCACCAGGGCCTGACCGACCACGGTGCCCACCGACAGCACCGGGCGGCACTCCCGCGCGACCAGGTCGCTTCGGCCGACCGGCGGGGCCGCCACCTGGCTGGTGACCCGGCCCGCCGGGTACACGATCGACCGCCGGCCGGCGGCGATCAGCACGATGCGATCGGCCCCGGCCAAGGGTCGCACCGCGGCCAGGCACGCGGTGATCAGGGCGGCGGATTCGCGGGCCAGTGGCTCGGCGACGCCCGGAATCAGAAACGGCGCGCCCGGGCAGACGGCGGCTCCGACGATCACGTCCCGATCACCCCAGCAGGCTAGCCCGCCGTCCGCGCCGAGCGGCCGAACCCGGGTGCCGCGGGACGCGGAATGCTCCATCCGGTCCGGTGCGGCGGCCGACCGGGACCCCCTCTCGCCCGCCCTGGGGCCAGCGGGCACACTGGACGTGATGTCGGCCACGCCGACGATGCAGCTGAAAGGGGCGTCCGATGGGCGCCCGGGAGCCGCCCGGCTCCCATCGAGCGGTAGGAGGGTCCGACCGATGCCCGACGACGTCACGACCACCCCCGACCACGACACTCCCGACGGTTCGGCGGCGCTGGGCGCGCCGGACCTCGCGGGCGCCGACCGGGTCGCCACCACGTCTTCGATTCCGGAGCCCCCGGACTCGCCCGACATCCCGACCCCCCATCCGGGGGCCCCGGCGCCCTCGCCCGAGGTCCCCGACCTGCCCGAGCTGCCGGATCTGCCGGACGTGCCCGGTGTGCCCGGTGCGCCGACGACCACCGCCGGGCCCGAGCCGGCCGAGGATGCAGCGCCACCCGATGGGCCGGACGAGCGGACCGGGCATGACGAGCGGACCACGGAACCGGGGCGCTCGCCCGACGTCGCCCCGGTCCCGATGCCGAACGTCGCGCCCGGCCCGCCGCCGGCCGCCATCCCTGCGGTCGCTCCGACGACGCCCGCGGTGCCGATGCCGACCGTGACGCCGAATCGCCCGACCAGCGAACCGGTCGAGGTGGCCGAACCGGCCGAGGTGGCCGAACCGGCCGAGGTGGCCGAACCGGCCGAGGCAGCAGGGGCGACCGAACCGGCCGGGGCAAGCGAGCCGGTGCAGGCAGCCGAACCGGTCGAGACCGCGGGGGCGGCCGCACCGACCGACGCGGAGGCGACTGCATCGTCCGACGCGGAGACGACCGCACCGTCCGAGAGGAGCGAGGCGGCCGCACCGAGCGCGCTGGTCGAGGCCGCCGCAGCCGGGACGGAGCCGGCGGCTGCGACGGTCGATACCGATGTCGTGACGTCGGCCGGGGATGTGGCGACCGAGGCAGCGAGTGACGCCGCACATCCGGGCGACGGCTCGGCTCCCGGTTCCGCACCTGACACCGACCCGCAGGCCTTGGGCGACGCGCCGGACGTTCCGCCGACTCCGGAGGAGAACAACCCCGCGCGCCACCCGGCGCCGGCGCCACATTCGGGTTCGCAGCGCGGTCCGCGCCCCCGGGACGGGCGATCGGGTCGACCCGGCGCGCGGCCGGGCGGTCGACCCGGTGGTGCCCGGCCGAGCCCGGTGCCGGCCGCGGCCCACGCCAACACCCATGCGGCCGTCGTCGAGCCCGTGGTGGAGCAGGTCGATCCGCATGAGTGGGGTCGGATCGACGCGGACGGCGTGGTGTACGTGCACACCGCGGCCGGCGAACGGGCGATCGGCAACTGGCAGGCGGGCGATACCGAGGCCGGCCTGGCGCACTTCGGGCGCAAGTTCGACGACTTCAACACCGAGATCGCTCTCCTGGAGGCCCGGCTGGCGTCCGGGACCGGCGACCCGAAGGCCACCAAGGCCCACGCGATCGCCCTGCGGGACCAGGTGGAATCGCTGGCCGCGATCGGCGACCTGGACAACGCGGCCGTGCGATTGGAGATCGTCATCGGCGCCGCCGACGCGGCCATCGCGGGCGCTTCCACCGCCCGGATCGCCGCCCGGAACGCGGCGATCAAGGCCAAGGAGGACCTGTGCGTCGAGGCGGAGGCACTGGCCGAATCGACCCAGTGGAAGTCGACCGGTGACCGGCTCAAGGCCATCGTCGAGGAGTGGCGGACGATCCGCGGGATCGACCGCAAGACCGACGACGCGCTGTGGAAGCGTTTCGCCAAGGCCCGGGACACGTTCACCCGCCGGCGCGGTTCGCACTTCGCCGAGCTGGACAAGCAGCGTGGTGCGGCGCGGGAGGCGAAGGAGGACCTCATCAAGCGGGCCGAGGCGCTGTCCGAGTCCAGCGAGTGGGGCGAGACCGCGTCGAAGTACCGGACGCTGATGGACGAATGGAAGGCCACCGGACGGGCTCCCCGGGACGTCGAGGACGCCTTGTGGGGTCGATTCCGGGCCGCCCAGGAGAAGTTCTTTTCCCGCCGGAACAAGGTGTTCTCCGAGCGGGACGCCGAGTTCGCCGCCAACGCGGCGAAGAAGGAGCAGTTGCTCGCCGAGGCTGAGAAGATCGACCCGGCGGCCGGTCTCGACCAGGCCAAGGCCAAGATGCGCGCCATCCACGAGCGCTGGGAGGCGGCCGGGAAGGTGCCGCGGGAACGAATCCGTGAGCTGGATCAGCGGTTGAAGACGATCGAGGACCGGTTGAAGGCCGCGGAGGATCGGCACTGGCGGCGCACCGACCCGGAGACCGAGGCCCGGGTGGCGCAGTTCCGGGCGCGGGTCGAGTCGTTCCAGGCGCAGGCGGCGAAGGCCCGCGCGTCCGGCGACGAGCGCAAGGCCAAGCAGGCGGAGGCGCAGGCCAGGCAGTGGGAGGAATGGCTTCGCACGGCACAGAGCGCAGTCGACCGGTAGCCGGTGCGCCGTCAACGGTGCACCGGCTCGACCGGCCGATCAGCCGCAGGACGGTACCGGCTCCGCCCGGCGGGCGGAACGCCCGACCGCCGGCATGCCCAGTCCCACCCCCGGCGTCACCAACGCGGTGCCCTCCTCCGCGCGGTCGCCGGCCCGGGTCCGCCGATGGGCCAGCACCCCACCATCGGCGACGAGGTGGTGGGGCGCCGCGTGCGTCACCACGGTGGTGATCACGTCGCCGGGGCGGATCGACCGGTCGACGCGGCCGCCGTCGGTGGCCGGGTGGGGGGCGAAGTGCACCAGCCGCCCGTCCCGGGCACGGCCGGTCAGCCGCCCGCTGCGTGCGTCCTTGCGTCCCTCACCCGCGGAAACGAGGACCTCGACGGTCCGGCCCACCAGGGCCCGGTTCCCGGCGAGCGTCGAGGCGGTCACGACCTCGGTCAGCCGGGCGAAGCGGTCGGCCACCACGTCCGGCGGTACCTGATCGGGCAGGGTCGCGGCCGGGGTGCCCGGCCGTGGTGAGTACTGGAAGGTGAACGCGCCGGCGAAGCGGGCCGCGCGGGCCACCTCGAGCGTCTGCTCGAAGTCGTCCTCGGTCTCGCCCGGGAAGCCGACGATGATGTCGGTGGTGATCGCTGCGTCGGGCATCGCATCTCGCACCTGGGCCAGGATCGCCAGGTACCGCGCCGACCGGTAGGACCGGCGCATCGCCTTGAGCACCTGGTCCGATCCCGACTGCAGCGGCATGTGCAGTTGATGGCAGACGTTGGCGGTCTGCGCCATTGCGTCGATGACGTCCGGGGTGAAGTCCTTGGGGTGCGGTGAGGTGAAGCGCACCCGCTCCAGCCCGTCGATCCGGCCGCAGGCGCGGAGAAGTTTGCCGAACGCCTGGCGGTCGCCGAACTGCACGCCGTAGGAATTCACGTTCTGTCCGAGCAGGGTTACCTCGAGGACCCCGTCGTCGACGAGCATCTGCACCTCGGCCAGCACGTCGCCCGGCCGGCGGTCCGCCTCCCGGCCGCGCAACGACGGGACGATGCAGAACGTGCACGTGTTGTTGCAGCCGACGGAGATGGAGACCCAGCCGGAGTAGTGCGACTCCCGCTTCGCCGGCAGGGAGGACGGGAACACCTCGAGCGCGTCCAGAATCTCGACCTCGGCCCGGGCGTTGTGCCGTGCCCGTTCCAACAGCGTGGGCAGCGAACCGACGTTGTGCGTACCGAAGACGACGTCCACCCAGGGGGCGCGGCGCACGATCTCGCCGCGGTCCTTCTGGGCCAGGCAGCCACCCACCGCGATCTGCATGCCCGGGTGCTTGGCCTTCACCGAGGCGAGGTGTCCCAGGTTCCCGTAGAGCTTGTTGTCCGCGTTCTCCCGGACGGCGCAGGTATTGAACACGACGACGTCGGCCCGGTCGCCGTCGATGGCCGCGGTGTACCCGGCCTGTTCCAGCAGGCCGGAGAGCCGTTCCGAGTCGTGCACGTTCATCTGGCAGCCGAAGGTGCGGACCTGATAGGTCCGGGCATCTCCGGTCGAGGCGGCTACTGCAGAGGTCACGGCACTCAGGGTAGTTGGCCGGGACGATGCCTGACGCCCGCCCGAGACCGTGCGCAGCGACGCCGGGGGTCACCGATTGCGTAAAGGTTCGATGACAGCTCGCTCGTCCGACGCACATGTGTGCGCCGTGTGTGACAGTCTCGAGCAACCTGTGAGTGACGATGCGCCGACCGGGAGGTTATGTGAGCGGGGTGGGTGGCAGGGCTCGACGCAGCCGAGCGAACCGTGCACACCGCGGCGGCGCTCGCCCGAGGGACATGGAGCCTACGCGCGCCTCGATGGGAGCACTGTGGTGAGCGACGACCCGACGCCGACGAGCACCGGACGGCCGATGATCTCGATGAGAGACGTCGACAAGCATTTCGGTTCGTTGCACGTGCTCAAGAACATCCAGCTGGAGGTCCCCACCGGCCAGGTGGTGATTGTCATCGGACCGTCCGGGAGCGGCAAATCGACCCTGTGCCGGACGATCAACCGGCTGGAATCGATCGACTCCGGGCACATCGAGATCGACGGCACCCCGCTGCCGGAGGAGGGCAAGGCGCTGGCCCAGCTCCGCTCCGATGTCGGCATGGTGTTCCAGTCGTTCAACCTGTTCGCCCACAAGACGATCCTGCAGAACGTCACCCTGGGGCCGATCAAGGTCCGCAAGATGAACAAGGGCAAGGCCGAGGAACTGGCGTTGTCGCTGTTGCGGCGGGTCGGCGTCGAGTCGCAGAAGGACAAGCTGCCCGCCCAGCTCTCCGGTGGCCAGCAGCAGCGGGTCGCGATCGCGCGTGCCCTGGCCATGCAACCCAAGGTCATGCTCTTCGACGAGCCGACCAGCGCCCTGGACCCGGAGATGGTCAACGAGGTGCTGGACGTCATGACCTCCCTGGCCAAGGAGGGCATGACGATGGTCGTGGTCACCCATGAGATGGGCTTCGCCCGTAAGGCCGGCGACCGGGTGCTGTTCATGGCCGACGGGGAGATCGTCGAGGACGCCCGGCCGGACGAGTTCTTCACCAGTCCGAAGTCGAATCGGGCCAAGGATTTCCTCAGCAAGATTCTCACCCACTGAGTGACCCCGGATCTACCCCCGGCCCGGGACCGCCCCGGCGCCGAGTAACACCGGAAGGATGCACCGCATGAAACTCCGCAGAATCGGATCGGCGATCGCCGGCGCCGCCGCGCTGGCCCTCGTCGTCACCGGCTGCAGCAGCGGTTCCACCTCGTCGTCGACCAGCGCGGCGGGCAGCGCGGCGGCGTCCGCGACGTCGGCCGCCGCCAGCGCGATGTCGGGAGCCGAGAGCGCGATGTCGTCCGCCGCGGCCGGCGCCAGCAGCGCGGCGGCCGGAGCCACCGGCGACTCGCAGGTGATGACCAACGCCGGCGAGGGCAAGGTCACCGTCGGTATCAAGTTCGACCAGCCCGGTTTGGGGCTGAAGAACCCGGACGGCTCGTTCAGCGGTTTCGACGTCGAGGTGGCCAAGTACGTCGCCGGCAAGCTCGGGGTTCCCGAGGGTGGCATCACCTTCGTCGAGTCCAAGTCGGCCGAGCGCGAGGGCCTGATCGATCGCGGCGAGGTGGACTACATCGTCGCGACGTACTCGATCACCGACGCCCGCAAGGAGAAGGTCAACTTCGCCGGGCCCTACTTCGTGGCCGCGCAGGACCTGCTGGTCAAGTCGGACAACACCGACATCACCGGCCCGGAGGCGATGGCCGGGAAGATCCTGTGCTCGGTCACCGGATCGACCTCGGCGCAGAAGGTCAAGGACAACTACGCCCAGGACGTGGCGCTGCAGGAGTACGGCACCTACACCGAGTGCGTGGAGGCGCTCCGGTCGGGCGCGGTGGACGCGGTCACGACCGACAACGTGATCCTGGCCGGTTACGCCGCCCAATACCCGGGTGAGCTGAAGGTCGTCGGTAAGGGCTTCTCGACCGAGAACTACGGCATCGGCCTGAAGAAGGGCGACACCGCCGGCACCGAGGCCATCAACGCGGCCATCGCGGCCATGATTGCCGACGGGTCCTGGAAGCAGGCCCTCGAGGACACCGTCGGACCGTCGGGCTTCACCATCCCGGCGCCGCCGACCCCGTCCAGCTGAACCGATCCGAGCGGCCCCGGGGCACCAGTCCCGGGGCCGTTCGGGCATTGCCCGTGGTGACCATGTCGATCCGGTGAGGGGTGCGGGGTGGATTTCAGCTTTCTGACTGACCCGAGGTACGACATCCTCGGAGCGTTCTGGATGACGGTGCAGCTGACGTTCTGGTCGGCGATCGGCTCGTTCATCCTCGGCGTGATCCTGGCGGCCATGCGGGTCAGCCCCATTCCGCTGATGCGGTCGTTCGCCGGCGGTTTCGTCAACGTCATCCGCAACATCCCGCTCACCTTGATCATCATCATGATGTCCCAGGTCGTGGCCAACCAGCTCGGCCTGCGGCTCGCCGTCCGCGAGGCCGGCGTGAACCCTCAGGCATTCCTGAACTCGCAGAACTTCCGGCTCGCGGTTCTGGGCTTCGTCATCTACACCTCGACCTTCGTCTGCGAGGCGATCCGGGCGGGCATCAACACGGTCCCACCGGGGCAGGCCGAGGCCGCCCGGGCCATCGGTCTGAAGTTCACCCAGGTGCTGGGCATCGTCGTCCTCCCCCAGGCCATCCGCGCGGTCATCGCGCCGCTGGGATCGGTGTTGATCGCGCTCACCAAGAACACCACGGTCGCCTCGGCCATCGGCGTGGCCGAGGCCGCGCTGTTGATGAACACCTTGCTGGAGAACGAGGCGGACAAATTCACCGCCGTCTTCCTCGTCATCGCCGCGGGCTTCATCGTGTTGACGTTGCCGACCGGACTGATCTTCGGCGGCCTGGCCAACAAGTACCAGGTGAAGCGATGAGTGAGCGCGCGACCGTCCTCTACGACATCCCCGGTCCCAAGGCGCGGCGACTCAACCTGATCCTGAGCGTGGGCTTCGGGATCGTGCTGGTCGCCCTGGCCTGGTGGGTCATCAGCGTCCTGATCGACAAGAACCAGCTGACCGCCGAGAAGTGGTCGCCGTTCCTGGAAGTCCAGAACTGGACCACCTACCTGCTCCCGGGCCTGTGGGCCACGCTCCAGGCTGCGGCATTGAGTGTGGTGATCGCGCTGCCCATCGGCGCGATTTTCGGCATCGCCCGGATGTCGGACCATGCCTGGCTGCGGTGGTTGTCCGGCGTGGTGGTGGAGTTCTTCCGATCCATCCCGGTCATCATCCTGATGCTGTTCGCCTTCCAGCTGTGGTTCGCCGTGCTGGGTACGTCCAGCCCGTTCGCGGCGGTCGTCATCGGCCTGGTGCTCTACAACGGCTCGGTGCTGGCCGAGGTGTTCCGCGCCGGCATCCTGGCCGTGCCCAAAGGTCAGTCCGAGGCCGCATACGCCCTGGGCATGCGCAAGACCCAGCTGATGACCCTCATCCTGCTCCCGCAGGCGATCACCTCGATGCTGCCGGCTGTGGTCAGCCAACTGGTGGTCATCGTCAAGGACACCGCCCTGGGCGGCATCCTGGTCGGGTACGTGGAGCTGCGCCGCGCGGCCAATACCTCGGCCAGCAACTACGGCAACCTGCTGCCGACCTACGTCGTCGTCGCGATCATCTACATCCTGATCAACCTGGCCCTGGGCGCCTTCTCGCACTGGCTGGAGCGCAAACTGCGCACCCGCCGCGGCGGCGGCAAGGTGGTGCAGATCGATCCGGCCGCCCAGAGTGACCTGATGGCCGCCCGGCAGCAGATCGAGATCCTGGACGTCCCCGGCATCGACGAGTTCAAGAAGAGCTGATCGATCGCTCGTGCCTCGCTGGTCGGAGGCAACGGGGCCCCGGACCGGCCGGTGACTCCGCTCCAGGGCCCGGACGACGACCGGGACCGCTACCGGGCGATCTCCGTCGCCCGGGACTCCCGGATCACCGTGACCCGGACCTGACCCGGATAGGTCAGCTCCTCCTCGATCTGCTTGGCCACCTCGCGGGCCAGGATGTGCGCCTCGACGTCGTCGACAACGTCGGGCTTGACCATGACCCGCAGTTCCCGACCGGCCTGCATCGCGAAGACCTTCTCGACGCCCTTCTTGGCGCCGGCGATGGCCTCGATGCGCTCCAGCCGCTGGACGTAGGACTCGAGGGACTCGCGGCGGGCGCCCGGCCGGCCGCCGGAGCAGGCATCGGCGGCCTGGGTCAGCACGGCCTCGACGGTGCTCGGCGGCACTTCGTCGTGGTGCGCCTCGATGCAGTGCACGACGGCCTCGGACTCGCCGTACTTGCGGGCCAGCTCGGCTCCGATCAGCGCATGCGAGCCGGGCACCTCGTGGGTCAGGGCCTTGCCGATGTCGTGCAGGAACGCACCCCGGGTGACCACGGTCGGATCGATGCCCAGCTCGGCGGCCATCGCCCGGGCGATGTGCGCGGTCTCGACCAGGTGGCCCAGTACGTTCTGGCCGTAGGACGTCCGGTACTTCAGTCGGCCGATCAGAGCGACCAGCTCGGGATGCACGTCGGTGATCCGCACGTCCAGCAGCGCGTCCTCGGCGGCTCGCTGGCACAGCAGCTCGACCTCGTCGCGGGCGCGCTCGTGCGCCTCTTCGATGCGGTGGGGGTGGATCCGCCCGTCCTCGATCAGCATCTCGAGGGTGATCCGGCCGATCTCCCGCCGGACCGGGTCGAAGCACGACAGCAACACCGCTTCGGGCGTGTCGTCGATGATGACGTTCACCCCGGTCACCGTCTCGAACGCCCGAATGTTGCGGCCTTCGCGACCGATGATCCGGCCCTTGACCTCGTCGGCCGGCAGGTGCACGACGGCGACCACGGTTTGCGCGGTCTGGTCCGAAGCCACCCGCTGGATCGCCTCGGCGACGATGGCCCGGGCTCGTTGCTTGGCCTGGGCCTGGGCTTCCGCCTCGACCCGCCGGATCATCATCGCGGCGTCCCGCCGGACCGCCTCTTCCTGACCGGCCAGCAGCTCGGCGCGAGCCGCCTCGACGGTCAGCCCGGAGAGGCGGACGAGCTCGGCCTCGTGGGCGGCGCTGGCCGCGGCCAGCTCGCGCACCTGGGCGTCGAGCGCGGTGGCCCGGTCGCGCAGTTCGGTCTCCCGGTCGGCCAGTGCCGCCGCCTTGACCTCCAGCGCCTTCTTCGCGGCGGCGACGTCGTTCTGTTCGCCCCCGATCCGGCGCCGGTCGGCGACCAGGGCACGCTGTTCCTCGGCCAGCGCGTCACTGGCCGCGCGCAGGCGCTGTTCCGCCTCCTGCAGCTCCTTGCGATCCTGCGCGAGGGCGGCGGTGGCCTCGTTGGTGATCCGGCCGCGTTCGTTCTCCAGCCCGGCGCGTAGTTCAGCGGCCTGCGCCCGGGCCGCGGCGATCGTGCGTTCCGCCTCCGCCTGCGCGGCCGCCCGCAGCTGTTCCGCGTCCCGGCGGGTTCGGTTGGACAGCTCCTCGGCCGCCTCCGCGGCGGTCCGGCGCACCGCGTCCGCAGCCTCGGCCGCCGCCTGCGCCTCATGGCTGAGCAGCGCAAACCGTCCCAGGTCGGGCTCGGCCGGCTTGGCGTCGGCGACCCCGCGGCTCACCGCCTCGTCGAGGAGCCGGCGAAGGGCCTGTTCGTCCACCGGTCCGGGGGCAACCGACGGCTTGCGCCGCACGACCACCAGCAGGGCAACGACCGCGGCGAGCACAGCGATGATCAGGACGACGACGAGGGCATCGGACACGTCACGACCTCCCCTCGTCAGAACCATCGCCGCCGCCATCCGGAGTGGATGCGCGCGCGATGGACGGCAGGAGGGTCGCCAACAACGCGTACTCGTCGCTGCGCGATGCGGAGCATCGACGCATTCGGGTCGGCCCGGGTAGCCGAATGTGGGCCGGCCGGGCCGGTGCGGGGGTGCGGCAGAACTGAACCGCTATCGACCGCGCAGCCGAGGCGTGCGCGTGGTGGTGACTCTCCTGTTGTCTCCGAGGTTAAGGAGCGCCGTCCCGGGGGTCAAGCCGACCCGCTTGCCAGAGCCCGGCCGTGCTGACTCGATCCACCCGAGACCGTCCGGATCCGGGAGGGCACCGACCGTGACGGGTACCCGGCCGTGGGTCGCCCGATCACGATCGCCGGTGACCAACGACCCACCCGTCCGATCGACGGATCCGCGGACCACGTCGGAGGCGCGGGATCGGCGGACCAGAACTCGCGGCCCGCCCGACCATCCGCCGGATCAGGTCCACCCGGTGTCGGCCTCGGCCTCGGCCCCGTACGCCGCGATGACCTCCTGAACGACCCGCTGGGCGAGGTCGGCCGGGTAGCCCCGCCTGGCCAGCAGGCCGAGTAGCCTGCGCCGGGCGGTGTCGGTGCCGTGGGCCATCGCCGAGTCGACCCGTCGCTCCAGGAACGCTCGGGCACGTTGGTATTCGGCGTCCCGGTCGACGACGGCGACCGCCGACCGGGCGGCGTCCGGGTCGACGCCCTTGCGTCTGAGCTGGTCCCGGAGGGCGTCGGCACCCAACGCCCCGTGCCGGTGCCGGCTGGCGACGAACGATTGCGCATAGGCCTCGTCGTCGATGAGCCCGACTTCGGTGAGCCGGTCGAGGACGCGCTCGGCCGCCTCCGGCGGGATCCCTTTGCGGGCGAGTGCGGCCGCCAGACCGGCCCGGGGACGGGCGGCCGCGGCAAGCAGTCGAAGGCAGATGGCCCGGGCCACCGCCTCCGGATCGCCCGGATCGTCCTCGGCATGGCCGGGCACAGTCGATTCGGGCGCCGGTCGGCGGCCGTCGTTGCCCGGCACCGTTCGGGCGGCCGGTGCGCCGTCCGGCCGCGACACCCCGGTGCCGGGGCCGGCCTTCCGATCCTTGAGCGTCCGGTCGACCGGGCGGCTGGTGACCCGCTGCATCTGCTCGGCCAGCTGGGCCAGGGCCATCGACCGGTCCGCCGATGAACCGGCCGGTTCGTCAATCGTCATGCCACCGACGACCGATCAGAAATCGACCGGTGCGGGCAGGGCCTCATCCTGGTCGATCCGTGCGCCAACCCCGAGCTTCTCCTTGATCCGCTTCTCGATCTCGTCGGCGATGTCGGGGTTGTCCCGCAGGAAGGTCCGCACGTTCTCCTTGCCCTGACCGAGCTGCTCACCGTCGTAGGTGTACCAGGCACCGGCCTTGCGGACGAGGCCCTGCTCGACGCCGACGTCGATGAGCGAACCCTCTCGGGAGATGCCGCGGCCGTAGATGATGTCGAACTCGGCCTGCTTGAACGGCGGGGCCATCTTGTTCTTGACCACCTTGACCCGGGTGCGGTTGCCGACCACGTCCGTGCCGTCCTTGAGCGCCTCGATCCGGCGGATGTCCAGCCGTACGGAGGCGTAGAACTTCAGCGCCTTGCCACCGGTGGTCGTTTCGGGCGAACCGAACATCACCCCGATCTTCTCCCGCAGCTGGTTGATGAAGATCATCGTGGTGTTGGTGCTGCTCAACGCGCCGGCGATCTTGCGCAACGCCTGGGACATCAGCCGCGCCTGCAGACCGACGTGGCTGTCGCCCATCTCGCCCTCGATCTCGGCGCGGGGCACCAGCGCGGCCACCGAGTCGACCACCACCAGGTCGATGGCCCCCGATCGGATCAGCATGTCGGCGATCTCCAACGCCTGTTCACCGGTGTCCGGCTGGGACACCAGCAACGCATCGGTGTCCACGCCCAGCTTCTGCGCGTACTCGGGATCCAGCGCGTGCTCGGCGTCGATGAAGGCGGCAATCCCACCGTTGGCCTGCACGCTGGCCACCGCGTGCAGGGTCAGCGTCGTCTTGCCGGAGGATTCCGGCCCGTAGATCTCGATCACCCGGCCCCGCGGCAGCCCACCGATGCCCAGCGCCACGTCCAGCGCGATCGACCCGGTCGGGATCACCTCGACGGGTGCGCGACCCTCGTCGCCCAGCCGCATGATCGAACCCTTGCCGTACTGCTTCTCGATCTGCGCCAGCGCGATGCCGAGCGCCTTCTCACGATCCGGTGCCGACATAACCCACCCCGTGCCTTTCGCTGGTCGGTGTTGCTTGGTTGTTGCTGCTTGCGACTGCCTGTGGGATCGACGCTAGAGGGCGGCACCGACAGTCACCCGGAACCGAACCGGAATGTGGATGGTTTCGAGCATGGGGACAACTGTAGACGTACACGTGTTCGAGCCAAAGTTCCAGCGCCGCGTGTCGCGGGACACGCCCGGGAGAACCCCGGTCGTCGAAGTCGCTCGACTCGGCCCGACCCCGACCCCGACCCCGACCCCGCTCCGCCCGGGCCGGCCCGACCCGGGGCGGGCGGGCTCCGGATCGACGGCCGTCGCTCAGTCGGGCAGCCCGTGCCGCAGCACGTCGGGCACCTCGAAGTCGTCGCAGACGGCGAACCACACGGCCTTGGGATCCTCCCCGGCGTCGAGCGCCTGGTCGACCGTCCGGCCGCCGAGCACCGAGAAGACATGATCGGCGGCGACCGAGGACGCGCGCGCCGGCCCGAAGTGGGTGGCCATCAGTCCGCGGAACTCGGTCAATCGCACGCCGCCACCCTACTGAGGCGAACGGCGGTGACTGTCGGAGCCGCCGGGCACACTCGCCCCATGGATCCCACCGGCCTGTCCAGCCCGTTCGGCCAGCTCGTCATCGGTGCCGGCCTGCTCGCCGCGATCGTCGTCGGCGTCGTCGCCCTGCGCCGGCGAAAGTGACGCGGTGACCGGCCCCGGATAACGATACGGAACGGTTGCGTTTCGCAATGCTCCGGCGCAGAATCGACTCGGCCCCGGTCGACGTCGACCCGGGCGCCCCCCAGTCACCACCGCGGTGCTGACCCAGCCAGTCCTGGGGCAGTCCGACGTCGTCGTCGAAGGTCACGCCATGTCAGATTCATCCACCACCGGTTCGGGCGGCTCGCCCGCCCCCGGCGCACACGCCACCTCCGCCGCCGGTCCGGCCGGTCTGTACCCGCAGCGCTGGAAAGCCCTGTCGGTCCTGGTCGTGGGCCTGCTCGTGGTCATCCTGGACAACACCATCCTCAACGTCGCCCTCAAGACGATCCAGATCGACCTGAACGCGACGCAGAACCAGCTGGTCTGGGCGATCAATGCGTACTCGCTGGCGTTCGCCGCCCTGCTGTTCACCTGGGGCGTGCTGGGCGACCGGTTCGGCCGCAAACGGATCCTGATGATCGGCCTGGTGCTGTTCGGCGTGGCGTCGGCGCTGTGCGCGTTCGCCGACAGCCCGGGCGAGCTGATCGCCTACCGGGCGCTGATGGGCGTCGGCGGCGCTTCGGTGATGCCGGTGTCGTTGTCGATCGTCACCGTGATCTTCCCGCCGCAGGAGCGTGGCCGGGCGATCGGCATCTGGTCGGCCGCGGTCGGCGGCGCCGTCGCCGTCGGTCCGGTGCTGGGTGGGTTGCTGCTCGAACACCCGAACTGGTTCAGCTGGCTGACCGGCAACGACTGGGGCTCGGTCTTCTTCATCAACGTACCCATCGTCATCGTCGGCCTGATCGGGATCTTCTTCCTGGTCCCGGAGACGAAGAACCCGCGTCCCGGCCGGTTGGATCCGATCGGCCTGCTGCTCTCGGTGATCGGTCTGTTCACCGTCGTGTACGGCATCCAGAACGCGTCCGAGGTCGGCTGGGGCGCCCCGTCGACCTGGGGGTTCATCGTGCTCGGGGTCGCCGTGCTGGTGGTGTTCGGCGTCTACGAGTACCGCAGCACGCACCCCTCGATCGACCTGTCGCTGTTCAAGATCCGATCGTTCTCGGTGCCGCTGACCGGGGTCACCCTGGCCTTCGCGGCGATGCAGGGAACCCTGCTGTTCCTGACCTTCTACTACCAGATCGTCCGCGGCTGGACCCCGCTGCAGGCCGGGCTGCTGGTGCTGCCGTTCGCCGTCGGCCAGCTCCTCGGCGCACCGCGCAGCGCCGGGATGGTCAAGCGATTCGGCGCCCGGGTCGTCATTCCGGTCGGCCTGGCCTTCGCCGCGACCGGCATGGTCTTTTTCAGCCTGGTCACGCCCGACACCCCGGTGTGGATGCTGATCGTGCTGGGCGTGATCTTCGGCTTCGGCCTGGGTAACACCATCGCCCCGTCCACCACCCGGATGACCCTGGCGACGCCGCCGGAACGGTCGGGCTCCGGTTCGGCGGTGCAGAACACGGTCCGCCAGGTGGGCGCCGTGTTCGGTGTGGCGATCCTGTCGTCCATCGTCACCACCGTCTACAGCAACAACATCACGCCGGTGCTGCAGGGCAAGGGCCTGCCGCCGGAGGCTTTCACGGCGGCCACCGAATCGATCGGCGGCACCAACGAGGTCGCCGATCGGTTGAGCGCGTCCGGGCAGGCCCCGGCGCAAGCCGTCGAGCAGCTCCGGCAGGCCGCCACCGACTCGTTCATGCCGGCGCTGCATACGGCCACCTCCTTCGCGGTCGGCCTGCTGGTGCTGGCCATGATCATCGTGGCCGTCTGGCTGCCGACCAAGGCCCAGGCCGCGGCCTGGTCGGGCACGGATGGAGCGGCGCCCGCCGGCCCGGCCGGCTCCCCCGTGGTCGGCGACCTCGACCAGGGCGAGCATGCCGCCGTCGCCGCGGGTACCGGCGGCGATCAGCAGGGCCGGGCCGGTGCCGACCCCGCCCTGGTGCCGGTGCGCGCCCAACCCACGACTGCGCGCGCCGGCGGCCGTCATGCCGCGACCGACGACGACGCCCGGTCGACGGACGAGTCGTCCCACCGGGGCCGGCACGCCCGGGCCGAGCCGGATGAGATCGGTTCCGATCGGTGATACTGGCCCTCCCCGCGGCGTCGGCCCGGGTCACGCCGGAAGCGGTGCCGGACGCAGCCCACCCGGTCGGCCCCGTCGATCCCGAGCCTGTGGCCGGCCGGGCGTGCGCGCCGGCCCGCCGGCCGGGCCGGCCCCGGGAGCGCCGGGCCGATCGCGCGATCATCGGCTCGGCACTGGAGATCTTCGCCGAGGACGGCTTTCACGCCCTGACCATCGAGGCCGTCGCCGCCCGGGCCGGCGTCGGCAAGACCACCATCTACCGGCGATGGCCGGGCAAGAAGGAACTGGTCATCGACGCGTTGGCCACCCTGAACGATGAGCTGATGGCGGCCAAGGCCCACCTGCCGACGGCGACGGCGGACCGGTTGCGGGCCGTGCTCCATCATCTGACCACCCGGGACAACGACAGCCTGCTCGGCCGTATCACGCCGCGCATGCTGGTGTACAGCGAAAGCCAGCCCGACCTGTACGCCGACTACTTCGACCGGGTGATCATGCCGCGGCGCCGCTGGTTGCACGGCGTGCTGCAGGAGGGCGTCGACCGGGGCGAACTGCGAGCCGACCTGGACATCGAGGTCGCCGCCCTGGCCCTGGTCGGGCCGGCCTTGATGCCGGCCCGCGGGCTCGGCGTGGACGACGGAGCCGCGGGTCTGGCGGACCGGCTCTTCGACCTGTTGTGGCCCGCATTGCGGGCCGAGATCGAACCTGCCGTCAGCGGCTGAGTTCGCGCATTCCCGCCGCCAACGACCGGAGCTGGTCAATCGATCGACCCAGTTCGGGGTGCGTCGAGTCGGTTCGGCCGAGTTGCCCGGCGGCCGGCGCTCCGCCGGTCTGGTCGGCGAGCTGCCGGGAGGCCGCCACCGCCTCGCTCGCCGCGCTGACCAGGTCCCCATAACTGGTGACGCCATGCCGGATGTGTGAGCGCAGCGCGTCGATCGGTCCGTCGAGCTGCGCCTTGGCGGCCGGTGGAGCGCTCCGCTGGGTCTTGATCAATCCCGTCAGGTCCTGCGCCTGCCGACGCAAAGTGGCCTCGGATGTGTCGGCCGCGCTGATGATCTCATCGCGCAGGGCCCGAACCCCCGGCTCGTCCTCGACGATGCCGATCATGCCGACCAGCTGTCGCAGGCCGTCCGAGTAACCGTCCAGCCGCGCCATCTCGGGCCGGACCTCGGCGGCCACCGCGGGCCGCGGTGGTGCGGCGACCGGCAACGAGGCCAGCACCGCCTTGCGCGCCCGCAGGTCGACCGCTGCCCGCACGACCCCGACCACACACCAGATGAACAGGGCAATCAGCAGGATCATCCCGCCGACCGCGCCTGCCTCCGGGCCCTCGTCGATGACGGTCACCGTGCCGGTGGCCGCGAGCGCGCCGCTGACCACGCCACCGGCCGCCCAGCCCCGCACTCGGCGACGAGCCGCCCTGACCTTCCGCTTCGCGACGACCGCCGGGTCCCGCCGGGTCCGCAGTGCCTCGGACGCGGTCGCGCTGACCATCGCGGCCATCTCGACCCCGTGCGCGACGGCGGCACCAGTGGTCAATCCGCGGACTGTCGCCTTACGCATCGCTGCTACCTACCCCTACCCGTCCCCCTGCCGTCGATCAGGTCTGCTGGTTCGGCAGGGCCCCCTTGACCGTGTTGACCGGGCTGGCGGCGTCGGTCGCGGCATCGATGGACCGGGGCTGTTGGGCCGCCAATTCCGGATGCATCTGCGCCCGCAACTGGTCGAGCCGGGCCGCCCCGGCCATGTCGAGCGTCGACTTCTGCACCTCGAGCATCCGCCCCTCGACCGAGTCGGAATGCAGCTCGGCCGCACCGAGCGCATTGGCGTAGCGGCGCTCGATCTTCTCCCGGACCTCGTCCAGCGACGGGGTGTTGCCCGGCGCCTGGAGCGCCGACATCGACTGCAGCGAGGCCGAGACCTGCTCCTGCATCTTCGCCTGCTCCAGCTGGGAGAGCAGCTTGGTGCGCTCGGCCAGCTTGGACTGCAGCTGCATGGCGTTGTTCTCGACCGCCTTCTTCGCCTGCTGCGCCGCCTGGAGGGCCTGGTCGTGCATCTTCTTCAGGTCTTCCATCTGCTGCTCGGCGGCGACCAGCTGGGTCGCGAAGGCCTGTGCGGTCTGCTCGTACTTGTCCGCTTCGGCCGCGTTGCCCTTCGCCCGCTGCTCGTCGGCCAGCACCAGGGCCTGCCGGGCCGACGACGACAGCCGCTCGACGTCACCCATCTGCCGGGTCAGCTTCATCTCCAACTGCCGCTGGTTCCCGATCACCGCCGCCGCCTGCTGGGACAACGCGGCGTGCTGACGCTGGGCATCCTCGATGGCCTGCTGGATCTGCACCTTGGGGTCGGCGTATTCGTCGACTTTGGACGAGAACAGGGCCATCAGGTACTTCCAGGCCTTGGTGAACGGATTCGCCATGATGAATGTCCTCTCGCCAGTTGCACGCTCCCGCGCCCCCGCACGTTCGCGGTGATTCTCATCGTTCCAGGTCGGCCGCCGAGGTTCCACCCGCCGCGATCAACCCGGGGATCATTTCGGGCGGTCCCCGGACCGGTCGGGCCGGGCGGTCGGGGTTCACCCGGAGTCCGGACCCGGACCGGATCGGCCGGGGAGCAACCCCGCGACGCGGATCCGCGCTCGGTGAATCAGCCCCGTTCGGAGCAAGCCGCGAGGTGGCTCTTGGTTACAGTGGCGGTCCGTGTCGTGCTCCGGTTCAGGCCGGCGCCGGCGCGCATCCGGGATCAGGAGGCTTCATGACGTCACGCCACGGATCGGGCACGGGCGGCCGGCGGGTCGCTCCGTGGATCGTCGTGACCGTCGTCGCCACCGTGGTGATCGTCGGCCTGGTGACTGCATTCGTGCTGATCACCCGGGACGAAGAGAACGAAGCGACGTGTTCCGGCCAGGTGGTCCTGCAGGTTGTCACCTCCCCCGGCGCCGCCGCCTCGATCGAGGCGGCCGCAGCCGCGTTCGATGCCACCCGCCCGGTCGCCCGTTCGGCCTGCGTCACCACCGACGTGACGACCGTGCCCGGACCCGACGCCGCGACCGCCCTGGCCGGAGGGTGGGTCGCTCAGCCGAGCCAGGCCCCGGCCCTGTGGTTTCCGGACAGTGTGGCCGACCTGACGACCCTGGAGTCCACCAATTCGGCGATGACCGCGGGTCGCAACCCGGCTCCGATGGCCGTCTCCCCCGTGGTGCTGGCCATGAGCTCGGCGAATGCGTCAGGGGCCAGCGCCACCAATCTGCAGTGGCGCGATCTGCCCACCGCGGCCGGGCCGACCGGATCGGTCACCCTGCCCGACGGCAGCCGACTCATCCTGGCGTTGCCGGATCCGACGACGAACCGAGCGACCAGCTATGCCCTGCAGTCCGTGGTCGCCGGGCTGACCGGATCAACGGTCGACCCCGCCGCGGTCGCTGCGAACTCGGGCCCGCTGGCCGCGGTGGCCGCCGGAGGTCCGGCCGTCGGACCGACCACGACCTCGGATGCCCTGGACGACCTGACCTCCGGCGGCGCCGGATTCACCGCGGTCCCGATCGTTGCCGCCGACTTCACCCAGCTGCAGGGCCGGCATCAGGGACTGGCCACCGTGACCATCGGCGGCACCACCGGTGGTGATCAGGTATTCGGGGTACCGATCACCGCCAGCTGGGTCGACCCGACCATGGACGACGCGGCCAGCGCGTTCCTGGCCTACCTGCGGGGGTCGGCGGGATCGCAGTCCTTCACCGACCACGGCCTGCAGGTCGGTGCGCCCGGCCCGGTCCAGCTTCCGGATGCGGGTGCGGCGGTCGCTTCGGCCCTGGCCGAAGCCATCGGCGGCGCCGCGCCCACTGGGCAACCGCCTGCGGGGAGCGCCGCCGCGACACCGGCGTCCGGCGGCGCCGCGACGCCGGTGCCGACGACCGCGTCCTCCTGACGGCACTGCCGGACGCGCCCGCGCCGCTCTGGCGCATCCGCGCTGCGGGCCCGCCGGTCCCGACCGTCAAGAGCCCGTCCGGACGCACCGGACGCTCCGGACGCCGACGGTCAGCCCGGACGCAGCGGCAGTGGCGCGTCGCCCCGGCCGAGCAGCGTGGCGGTCAGCAACTGCGGCCCGATCACCCGAACCCGGCAGGTCGCGGCGACCGACCCGACCATCTCCACCGCCAGCCGCCCATCCCCGGTGGGATCCCGCATCGCCGTCAGCCGCAGCACCAGGGTCCGGCAGTCGTCCGGGGTCGGCGCGGTTCCGGCTCTGGCGGTACCGAAGACCTGCACGTCGTGCGGTGCCTGGCAGGAGATCCGCCGGCCCGGCGCAACGGCCGACCGGCAGTCCCCGAACGGAGCCGGCGCCGCACGGTCCGCCATCGAGTCCAGATAGGACCCGCGGTACGGCTCGAGTGCAGGAGCCAGGACAGCACACACCGCCCACCCGCCCGCGGCGGACGTGCCGACGACCGCGAGGAAGCGCTGTACGTCGACGGGTGCCCACGCCCCGGCCGCGGCCACCTGCCATCGCAGGTGCTCCCGGTAGCTCAGGCCGACCTGGTCGCACCAGGTGACCGCTGCCGCGGTCCGCACCGCCGGATGGGTCCCGGACGGGTCACGCCGGAAGGCGGCCACTTCACCGACGTGCGTCCCGGCGCAGGTGCCGAAGAGCACGGCCGACTCATCGACCACGGCGGCTCCGGCGTCAGTTCCGCCCACGGCGCCGTCAGCGCCGGAGGTGCCATCGCCACCACCCACGTCAGTGTCGACCTCACCGGTCGGCGCCGCCGGCGACCCGGACACGATCGGCCCGGTCAGCGCGGCCACGCAGTCCCCGACGGCCGGCACCGCGACGGTCCGCGCGGCCACCGCCGACCCGGCGACTCGCTGACCGTCCCGACGACTGGCGATCGGCACGCTCAGGGCGACGGCCAGCACGAGCCCGGCACCCAGCAGCCGGCTCCGGGTGAGCGGCCGGGCGGTCATGACTCGAATGGCAGGGCCCGGTCGCCGATTCCGGTGACCAGCCCGACGAGCGCCCGCCGGTCCGCCGTCACGACGAAACAGCCCCGCGTATCAGGATTTCCGCTCCACTCCGCGGCTACCCGACCCATCCGGTCGGCCACGAAGGTCAGCTGCCCACCACGCGTCGGATCGGCGGTCTCCATCACCCGGGCGGCCACCCGCCGGCAGGAAGCCACCACATCGGCATCCGCACTCGACCCGTAGGGCCCCGTCCAGCCGGTGGCCACCAGCTGCGCGGTGTGCGGTCGCGTGCAGTCTGCCGGGCCGGCCAACAGGCCGGACGCGTTCGGGGTCCAGCACGAGCCGAAGCCGGCGGGCAGCGCGCCGATACCGAACGAGCCGGCCAGGCTGCCGCGGTAGTCCTGCCCTCCGGCCGGGGCGATCACGCACGCCGACCAGGCCCGGCCGGCGCGCCGTTCCAGATCGGTCGGCGTGATGAGAAAGGCCTGGTAGGCCACAGTCGGCCGCCAGGAGACCGGTTCCACCAGCCATGGTTCGGCCGCTCCGGTGGACGTGGCGTCCAGCGTGAGCCCGGCATACTGCGCCAACGGCGGGTAGCACGGCCCGGCCCGGCGTGAGCGGGGCGCGTCGGCCAAGGCCTGCTCGTCCGGCCAGTACGCGACCACCTCACCGGCGACGGGGCCGCGGCAGGAGCCGAGCAGCACCCGATCCATCGACATCCGCGGCGGTGGCTGACCCGGGTCGGCGTCCCCGGCCAGCCGGGCGACGCAGTCACCGACGACCGGCGGCTCCGGCAGGGCGATGGGCACCGCGGTGCCCATCGACCGGATCCCGGACAGCACGGGGACGACCATCACCGCTGCGAGGGCGACGACGACCAGGGCAACACCGACCAGGCGCCGGTCCATCACACCACCGTAACCGCGCCGAAACATTCCGGCCGCCGGGGTTCGGCCGCCCACCGGACGGGGAACACCCGGTCGACCGGACGTCCCCCGGCCGCGCCCGGGAGGTCAGGTCACGGCCGGGTTCGCCCGCGGAGTCAGCTCACCCCAGAGTCAGGGCGCCCACGGAGTCAGGGCACCCGCGATCTCAGGCATAGGCCTCCGGGGCCGGGCAGGAGCAGACGAGGTTGCGGTCACCGAAGGCCCCGTCGATCCGGCCGACCGGCGGGAAGTACTTGTGGGCCGGGGACACTCCGGCCGGGAACACCGCCTCGGTACGCGAGTACGGATGGACCCACTCCCCGGCCAGCTCGGCCGCCGTGTGCGGCGCACCGCGCAGCGGGTTGTCCGTCACCGGCCACTCCCCGGCGCCGACCCGGTCGATCTCGCCCTTGATCGCGATCATCGCGTCGCAGAACCGGTCGATCTCGGCGAGGTCCTCGCTTTCGGTCGGCTCCACCATCAGCGTGCCGGCCACCGGGAAGGACATGGTCGGGGCGTGGAAACCGTAGTCCGCCAACCGCTTTGCCACGTCGTCGACGGTCACGCCGACGCTCGCGGTGATCGGCCGGAGGTCCAGGATGCACTCGTGGGCGACGAATCCGCCGGTCCCGGTGTAGAGCACCGGGTAGTGCTCGTCCAGCCGCCGGGCAATGTAGTTGGCCGCCGCGACCGCGGTCAGGGTGGCCCGGCGCAGCCCGGCTCCGCCCATCATCCGCACGTACGCCCAGCTGATCGGCAGGATCGACGCCGAGCCGAACGGCGCCGCAGCGATGGCGCCGATCCCGGTGCCCGGTCCCGCCGTCGCGGCCAGCGGGTGGTTCGGCAGGTAGGGCGCCAGGTGGGCGGCGACCGCGACCGGACCGACCCCCGGCCCGCCGCCGCCGTGCGGGATGCAGAAGGTTTTGTGCAGGTTCAGGTGTGACACGTCGCCGCCGAACACTCCCGGACGGGCCACCCCGACCAACGCGTTGAGGTTGGCGCCGTCCACGTAGACCTGCCCGCCGGCGGCGTGCACCAGGGCGGCGAGTTCGGTGATGGTGTCCTCGTACACGCCGTGTGTGGACGGGTAGGTGATCATGATCGCGGCCAGCTCGGCGGCGTGTTTGTCGACCTTGGCGCGCAGGTCGGCCATATCAATGTCACCAGTTGTCGCCGTCGCTACCACGACGACCCGCATGCCGGCCATCACCGCACTGGCCGCGTTCGTGCCGTGCGCCGATGCCGGGATCAGGCACACCGTGCGCGCGTGATCACCGTTGGCCCGGTGGTAGGCGCGGATGGCCAGCAGCCCGGCGAGCTCACCCTGCGATCCGGCGTTGGGCTGCAGGGACACGGCGGCGTACCCGGTGATCTCGCACAACCACGCCGAGAGCTGCTCGATCAGTTCGAGGTAACCGGCGGCATCCGACGCCGGGGCGAACGGATGGATGCCGGCGAACTCGGGCCAGGTGACCGCTTCCATCTCGGTGGTCGCATTGAGCTTCATGGTGCAGGAACCGAGCGGGATCATCGACCGGTCCAGCGCCAGGTCCATGTCCGAGAGCCGGCGCAGGTAGCGCAGCATCGCCGTCTCGCTGCGGTGGGCGTGGAAGACGGGGTGGGTCAGGTAATCCGTGGTGCGGGTCGCCCAGCCGGGCAGGACCGCGACCGGCTCCCCCAGGTCCGTCGCCACGCCGAAGGCGGCGAGCACCGCGGACAGGTGCTCCGGCGTGGTCGACTCCCCCACGCTGATCTGCACCGCGTCGTCGCCGTCGGCCCACAGGTTGATGCCCCGCTCGCGGGCGGCATCCAGCACCGCGGCGGCCCGGCCGGGCACGGCGACCCGGACGGTGTCGAAGAAATGCTCGTGCTCCACGGTCAGCCCACCGGCCCGCAGCGCCGCGGCGAGCAGCACGGCGTCGGCGTGGATCCGCCCGGCGATCCGGCGCAGCCCGTCCGGCCCGTGGTAGACCGCGTACATCGACGCCATCACGGCGAGCAGCACCTGTGCGGTGCAGATGTTGCTGGTCGCCTTCTCCCGGCGGATGTGCTGCTCCCGGGTCTGCAGCGCGAGCCGGAACGCGGTGGTGCCGTGGGAATCGTGCGAGACCCCGACCAGTCGACCGGGCAACTGCCGTTGCCCGTCCGCCCGGACCGCGATGAAGCCGGCGTGCGGGCCGCCGAAGCCCAGCGGGACGCCGAACCGTTGCGCCGAGCCGACGGCGACGTCCGCGCCGATCTCGCCGGGCGGGGTGAGCAGGGTCAGCGCGAGCAGGTCGGTGGCCACGACGACCTTGGCCTCTCGCTCGTGCGCCGAGGCGATCAGCGTGCGATGGTCGCGGATCGCGCCGGACGCGCCCGGGTACGACAGGAGCAGGCCGAAGAAGTCGCCGATGGGCAGGCCCGGCAGCCCGTCCGACAGGTCGGCGATGACGATCTCGATGCCGATCGGCTCGGCCCGGGTCCGCAGGACGGCGATCGTCTGCGGGAGGGTGTCGGCGTCCACCACGAACCGGTTGGACTTCGACTTGGCGGTTCGCCGGATGAGCGTCATCGCCTCGGCCGCCGCCGTGCCCTCGTCGAGCATTGAGGCGTTGGCGATGTCCAGGCCGGTCAGGTCCGCGACCGCGGTCTGGAAGTTCAGCAGCGCCTCCAGCCGGCCCTGCGAGATCTCCGGCTGGTACGGCGTGTAGGCGGTGTACCAGGCCGGGCTCTCCAGCACATTGCGCTTGATCACCCCGGGGGTGATGGTGTCGTGGTAGCCCAGCCCGATCATCTGCACCATCGGGCGGTTCCTGCCGGCCAGCGCGCGCAGTTCGACCAGGGTCTGCGCCTCCGACGCCGGGGCGGGCAGATCGAGGCCGCGGCCGTCCCGGATGGTCGCCGGCACGGCCGCGGTCTCGAGGGCGTCCAGGTCGGCCTGGTCGAGCAGCTCCAGCATCCGCCGCAGGCCGTCGGCGTCCGGACCGACGTGCCGGTCGGCGAACGTCGCGCTGGTCCCGGCCGTCGCGCTCGTCGGAGGGGTCGAAACAGTGGTCATGAGGGTCACCTTCCCGTAGGGCCGAGAATCCGCCTCCCCCTCAGTCGCCCGGCGATTTGCGCGCCCGGTTCCAGAGGTGTCTCGCCCCGGCGGTTCGGTGGCCTGAGAGATTGGCGGGGAGGCTTGCTCCTTCGGCGGCCCGGCGCGCGCGGTGACCTCGTTCGGTGCGGCCGGACACTCTCCCGCAGGGGGTCGGTGACGGCACCGAGGTTACCAGCGCCGGTGCCCTGGGCCCGGCCGTGCGGCCACCGGCCGGTCAGCCGGTGGGGAGGCGGAACAGCAGCTCCTCGTCGTTGGCCGTCGTCCAGACCGATCCGAAGGCGACCAGCACGTCGCCCCGCCGGGCGAGGGTCGACGGGGCATCGACGGCGCCGACGGTTCGAGTTCTACCAGGCCGGATCCTGGCGTGAGGTCAGTGGGCGATCCGCGCCCGACCGGCCACCCGGCGCACCGCCGCCGGCACCTGGACCCGCAGGGACGCCCCCGCCGACCGGGCCGCCAGCACCGCTGCACCGACCGCGGCCAACAGGCAGATCAGACCGGAGACGACCAATGCGGCCGGTGCCCCCCACTGCTGGGTGATGGCCCCGACGATCGGTGCACCGATCGGCGTGCCGCCCATGAAAACCAGCATGTACAGGCTCATGACGCGGCCGCGGAGCTCCGGGGAGCTGGACAGTTGGACGGTGGCGTTGCCCAGCGTGTTGAACGTGACGGAGACGAACCCGACCACGACCAGCAGGATCAGGAACGGCCAGAACCACGGGGTCAGTCCGAGCACGATCAGGCCCAGGCCGAAACCGGCCGCCGACGTGAACAGCACCGGCAGGTTCGCCGACGTCCGCCGAGCGGCGAACAGGGCCCCGGTGACCGAACCGGCCGCCATCGCCGTGTTCAGCAGGCCGTACAGGTCGGCGCCCGAGTGGAACACGTTCTGGGTGTAGGCGGACAGGATGATCGCGAAGTTGTACCCGAACGTCCCGATGAAGAAGACGAGCACGATGGGCCAGAGCAGGATCGGGTTCTGCCGCACGTAGCGCAGCCCCTCCCGGAGCTGGCCGCGGGCCCGGGTCGCGTGCGGCAGCCGTTGCAGTTCGGCGGGTCGCATCAACAGCAGGGCGATCAGCACCGCGACGAAGCTCAGCGCGTTGAACGCGAACGCCCAGCCGATCCCGACCGCCGCGATGAGCACACCGGCGACCGCGGGCCCGAGCATCCGGGCCAGCTGGAAATTGCCCGAGTTCAGCCCGACCGCGTTGCGGACCAGGTCGGTCGGCACCATCTCGTTGACGAACGTCTGCCGGGTCGGATTGTCGACCACCGTGGCCAGGCCCAGGCCGAACGCGATCACGTAGACCTGCCACACCTGCACCGCGCCGGTCAGGGTGAGCACGGTCAGCAGCACGGCGAGCACACCCATCGAAGCCTGGGTGATCAGGAGCAGCCGGCGCTTGGGGTAACGGTCGGCGATCAGGCCGCCCCACAACCCGAACAGCAGCATCGGCAGGAACTGCAGCGCCGTGGTGATGCCCACCGCCAGCGGCGAATGCGTGAGCTCCAGCACCAGCCAGTCCTGGGCGATCCGCTGCATCCAGGTCCCGGTGTTCGACACGATCTGCCCGGCGAAGAACAACCGGTAGTTGCGGACCCGGAGCGCGGCGAAGGTGCTCGGCCGCGAGGTTGGCGCGGCCGGGACCGACGAGGCCGGCACAGCCGGCGCGGGCGGGCTGACCGGGACCGACGAGGCCGGCACAGCCGGCGCGGGCGTGGCCGGAGCGGGCGGGACCGAAGCGGATGGCGCCGCGGATGTCGTGGTCGCCGCGGGGCCGCTCTCCGGAGAGGGCACCGGGCGCGCATCGAGCGCCCTCCGGGTGCGTTGCGAGTCGTCGTCGGGTCGGCGGACCGTCGTCCCGGGCGAGGGCTCCGGACACGGACGGCCGCCGTTTCCCGGCCGCCGGGCCGTTCGGCCCGGTGCACCCGTCCGGCCGTCGACATGGCGCCGCCGTTGCCCGAGTCGGGTCATGGCCGGTCCGCCAGCCGGTCCAGCACCGGTGCGGCCGCGAGCAGGGCGGCGCGCTCGTCCGCGGACAGCTCACCCATCTGCTGCGCAAGCCAGGCGGTGCGCCGGCGCCGGGTCTCCTGGACGAACGCCTCACCCTCGTCGGTGCGGGAAATCAGGCACTGCCGCCGGTCCGTCGGATGGGGGTCCCGGCGCACGAGGCGTCGGTCCTCCAGGCTCTCGATGACTTTGGTCATCGACGGCGGCCGCACATGCTCGGCCCGCGCCAGGGCACTCGGGGCCATGGGCCCGCACCTGCCGATCCGGCCCAGGACGGCCAGTTCGGTCGCCGACAGGTCTCCGTCGCCCAAGGTCTGGTAACGCAGCCGACGGCCCAGCCGTAGCACGGCGCCGCGTAAGGCGGCCACCGCGTCGAGGTCCAGGTCGTCGTCCATGTCGTTAGTTTAACTCATTAGTTGTCCGAAGGAAAGTGAGCCTGCCGACGACCATCGATCTGCCACTGTCGGCCCCGATCCGCGCCGAAGGAGGGCAGGAGCCGGCACGTCGAGGTGTCAGCGGTGGCCACCGTGATCGGACCGGACGCGGCGATCTCCGCCCGAAGTGTGCGGTGCACACCGGTTCGGAGGCGAGGGTGCGGGCGAAGGCGCGGGCGCGGCGGATGACCGGCCCTGAAGGGGAAGGAACGTCAGCCCCGGGCCCCGGGGCGAGCTGACATCAGTCCGTCAGCCGGCGGTACGCGCGCGGCGGCGCTCGGCCAGCTCGTCGCGCTCGACGGGAACCACCCGGTCGCCTTCGACCCGTTCCTGGGGGAACTCGGCCAGCGAGCCGGTGATCTCTTTCATCGTCCCGCCGACGGCGATACCGAACACACCCTGACCGCCTTGCAGAAGGTCGACAATCTCCTCGGGCGATGTGCACTCGTAGACGGTCGTGCCGTCGGAGAACAGCGTGACCCCGGCCAGGTCCTCCACCCCGCGCGCCCGCAGGTGCTCGACCGCGACACGGATGTTCTGCAGGGAGACCCCGGTGTCCAGCAACCGCTTGACCACCCGGAGCACCAGGATGTCCTTGAACGAGTACAGGCGCTGGCTGCCCGACCCCTGCGCGCCGCGCACCGTGGGGACGACCAGGTCCGTCCGCGCCCAGTAGTCCAGCTGCCGGTAGGTAATTCCGGCCGCAGTGCACGCGGTCGGGCCGCGGTACCCGATGTGCTCATCCGGCAGCGACGTGTTCGGGAACAGCGCAGCCTGCTCCTGCTCGACCATCCCGCCACCTCTCCACGGAAGAACACTGTCGGTACCGCTGCTGCGGCCGATCACCACCGCACGACCCTCGATGGGCAACACACTGACCGCGCCGGAATCACATGCGCGTGACTCATTGACGGTAGGCCCGCGCCCGGTCGGGGGTCAACGTCCGAGAGTGGCGTGTCCTCCGGCTGAGCACGAGGGTTATCGCTTCGTGACCAAGGCGGCGCCCTGCGGTCAGGGCTTCTGCTCCCCGCCGAAGTCGTCGGGCGAGACGGAGTCCAGGAACTCGCGGAACCGCTCCACCTCGTCCTCGGCGTCACCGACCTCGCCGGCGTCCTCGGAGTCGTCCTCCTCGGTGCTCTCCGGAATCACGATGCCGGCTTCCGCGAGCACGGATTCCTCGACGAAAACCGGAATGTCGACCCGCACGGCCAGGGCGATCGCGTCGGACGGCCGGGCCGAGACGGTGGTGCCGTTGTCGAACGCCAACTCACCGAAGAAGGTGCCCTCCCGGAAGTCGACCACGCGCACCTGGGTGACCGATCGACCGAGCGCGGCGATCACGTTGCCGAGCAGGTCGTGGGTCAGCGGCCGCGGCGGCCGCACCCCCTGCTGGTGCATCGCGATGGCGGTGGCCTCGGCGGAGCCGATCAGGATCGGCAGGCTGCGCGGACCGTTGACCTCGGTGAGCATCAGAATCGGCTGTTGGGTCGGCATTTCGACCCGGACGCCGACGATCCGCATCTCGATCATCTCGGTGTGCCTTTCTCCGTCACCTCGAAACGCTACACGCCCGACGAGGTTCGCCGCGCACGCCGTTGCGGGCCGGAAAGGGAGCACCGCGGGGTCCGGAGAAGGCGCCTCAACGGCCGAGATCCCGACGCAGTCCGGCCTTGACGAGCTGGGAGTGCAGTCGCAGGACGGTGGCCGCCAGCTGGGCCGCTTCGGCTCCCGCCCGCTCCCGCGCATCCGGGTCGCGCTGCCGGGCCTGCGCCGAGACCAGTTGGGTGATCAGCGCGGCCTCCCGGTCCGCAGCGGTCCGGAACGATCGCAGGTGGCGCGGCTCCAGCCCGACCGCGAGGAGCTCGGCCGAGGTCGACGCGACATGGGCGGCGTCGGCGTCGAAATACCCGCCCGGCCCGGCCGCGAGCAGACCGAACTGCTCCAATTCGGCCAGCGAGGTGGCCGTGAGCCCGGAGTGCACCAGCAACTCGGCCCGGGTCATCCGAACCTCGGTGCCGGCCGCGAACTCCCGAGGTGCGGGCGCATCGGCCGCGCGCAGGGCCGCCGGCATCCGGGCCTCGGGTCGCGCCGGCTCCAGCCCCCGGTCGATCGCGTCCAGGTGATCCTTGATCACCTTCAGCGGCAGGTACTGGTCGCGCTGGGCGGCCAGCACGTACCGGAGCCGGCTGACGTCGGCCGAGCTGAACTGCCGGTAGCCGGACGGTGTCCGGTGCGGCGTGACCAGGCCCTCGGATTCCAGGAACCGGATCTTCGAGATGGTCACCTCGGGGAATTCCGGCTTCAGCCGGGCCTCCACGGCACCGATGGACAGCCGGGTGTCGGCCGGAGGATCGGACTCGGCTAAAGACGTCGACATCGTGAACTCACCCGCACCCGTTCGCGATCGGCTGGCCAGACCCGGGCACCACCGGACTCCGCCGAACTGACCCCCACTGCCGTCAACGCCATCGGTCCGCCCGGCAGACCGGCTTCGCTCATGACCTGGTGTCGCCTTGGGCCTGGTCGCCCGACAGGAACACCAGCCGGAACTTGCCGATCTGCACTTCGTCGCCGTTGGTCAGCGGGGACACCTCGATGGGCTCGCGGTTGACATAGGTGCCGTTCAACGAACCTATATCGGCGACCTCGAATCCCTCGGTGGTCCGGCGGAATTCGGCGTGTCGGCGGGACACCGTCACGTCGTCCAGGAAGATGTCGCTCTCCGGATGCCGACCCGCGGTCACCTTGTCCCGGTCCAGCAGGAAGCGTGAGCCGGCGTTCGGTCCGCGCTTGACGACCAGCAGCGCCGTCCCCGACGACAGTCCGTCGACCCCGCCGATCACCTCGTCGGTGGTGTCGGGCTCGGTGGTCCCGAACAGACCACCGGCGAAGATCGACGTCGAGTCCGACGCCGCCGACGGTCCGGCGGACGCCGCGGACGCGGGCAAAGATCCGGACCCGCGGTCGCTCTCAGTCACCAGTCACTCCTTCGCATCACCGTGGCTCATCAGCCCGATCGACGACGTTTTCCGTTCTGTCGACCGTACCGTGCCGATCCGGCGTGTCGCAGCGCGGGCGCCGGTCAGCCCTCTCCGATCAGGTCCGCGTAGCCGTTCCCATCCATCAGATCACCCACCTGCGCCGGATCGGACAGCTCGATCTCGATCATCCAGCCATCACCGTAGGGGTCGCTGTTGACCAGTTCCGGCGACGAGTCCAGGGCGTCGTTGCGGGCCACCACGGTCCCGCCGAGCGGGGCGAAGATCTCCGACACGGACTTGGTGGACTCCACCTCGCCGATCGCATCCCCCAGCTCGACGGTCGTGCCCGGTTCGGGCATCTGCACGAAGACGATGTCGCCCAGCGAGTTCTGCGCGTAGTCGGTGATGCCGACCCGGGCGACGGTGACGCCGTCGGTCGCCTCCCCTCCGTCCTGGGTCCGCACCCATTCGTGCTCGGAGCTGTACCGCAGGTCCTCAGGGATCACGGTCGGCGGCCTTTCTGCTGATGGGAAGCGGTGCTCGGGGGTTGGGTCGTCACTGAGCGGGGCGAGCGTAGAGCGGTTCGCGGGGCTGCCGCAAGGCATCCACGGTCACCCGGTCCGACTGGGTGACCTCCATCGTGCCGCCGGCGCGGCGCACGGTGTCCAACACCCCACCCGGGATGGCCAGCGCGGCCGCCAGGGTGGGCGGGTCGCCGACGGCGGTGATCGTGTACGGGGCGGTCAGCCCCTGGCCGTCCAGCACGATGGCGCCGCCGGAACCGGTGAACGCCGAATCCACCCCGATTCGCACCGGACCCACTTGGAAGGCCTCGGCGCCGGCGTTCCGCAGCTCCTGGATCGCGTCCAGCAGCACCTCGGGCGGAACCCGCCCGTCCGGATCATTGATCACGATGCTCACCCCGGGTCCGGTCGCCGGGACGGTGCCGGTCAGGATGCCCAGCGCCGCGGACTGCCGCCGGGCCTCGGCCAGCGCCTCCTCGCTGGACTCGCCGCTGCGCTGCAGCCGGCCCAGGCTCTGCTGCAGACCGGCGATCTCGGCGTTCAGATCGTCCTCCCGCCGCTGCAGTTCGTCCAGGATCTGCACCAGGTCGTCCGGGCGGGCGGCGGCCAGGGTGTCGCCGGCAGCGGTGCGCTGCACCTGGAGCACCACCGCGAAACCCAGCAGCGCGCAGAGCGCAGCGATCAGCAGGTGCGCGCCGGCGCCGCTCCACCGGGCCTTTCCGGGCGGTTCGGGGCCGGGTTCGACCGGGGCGTCGGTCATGCCTTGAAGATGTGCCGGCGGATGGCCGCCGCGTTGCCGAAGATCCGGATGCCGAGCACGACGACGACGGCGGTGGACAACTGGGTGCCGACGCCGAGCTGGTCGCCGAGAAACACGATGAACCCGGCGACCAGCACGTTCGCCACGAACGAGACCACGAACACCTTTGCGTCGAAGATGTTGTCCAGTTTGGCCCGCAACCCGCCGAACACCGCGTCCAGCGCGGCCACCACGGCGATGGGCAGGTAGGGGGCCAGCCATTCGGGCACGGTCGGGTGGACCAGCAGCCCGACGGCCACTCCGACGATCAACGCAAGGACCGCGTACACCGTTTCACTCCTCAGTAGGTCCGCTGATTGGACCGACGGATCCGAACCCGTTCCACGCCAACCGGGTCACCCGGTGGGTTCGGGTGTGCCGGACGTGGTGGCCGGTTGCGCGTGCAACAGGTCGGGGGCGATGCCCCCCGGCAGGGTCAGCGACTGCTCGACGGACCGGTCGAACTCTATTCCGTACAGCTGGGCGAAGGAGGAGAACCGGCCGTAGGACGGGCTGCTGATCAGTTTCACCTGCATGGCCGATGGGTCACCGATGGCCTCCACGGACAGTGGCCAGAACACCGGGCGGTTGTCGACCAGGATCGCCCCGCCGGCCTGCCGGATCGCGCTGCGCGTGTTGAGCCGCACGCCGCCGATGGCGACGGCCTCCGCCCCGGCCGCCCACAGGTCGTTGACCAGCAGCTGCAGATCGCGGTCCAGGATCACGCTGCGGTCCTGGCCCTGCGCCTGTCCCTGCCCGGACGATGGCTGGTCCAGCGTGATGCGCAGCCCGGGCCCCGTCACCGGGGTGAGCTGTCCCTGATTCTCCAGCGCCGTGACCTCGGCGACCGGGCCGGCCGCGCCCGCCGCCGACTGGCTGGCCCGCAGCTGCTCGGCCAGTTCGGTGGCCGAGACGGCGAGCTGGGACTGCCGCTCCTGTGCGGCCGCGATGTCCTCCAGCAGGGCGGCCCGGGTGTTCTCCGCCCGCGGCTGGTTGCTGTCCGTCCGCCACGCGGCGACGCCGAGCACCAGCCCGGCGATCAGGCAGCCGATCATCAGCAGCACCAGCGCCCGGCGGGACCGGCCGGGCGGGCTGCCCGGCGCCGTCCGCTTGCGCTCGGCCGCCTCGGCGTAACCGGGGTCGAGGTGCTCATGGCCCAGCGATTCGAGCAAGGGTGCGACCGGGTTGCGGGACGGCTGCTCGGCCATCATGTCCGGTACCTCGGTGCGAGCGGGCAATGCCGGACGATCCACCCGACCTGGCCGAGGTAGACCCCGCCGGCCCACAGATACATGACGGTGCCCCAGGCAATGAACGCGTAGGCGATCGGCAGGCAGATCCGGCCGACCACCGTCCCGCTCGTGCTCTGCGCGAGCAATAGAAAGGGCAGGCCGTACAGCAGGCAGAAGGTGGCCGCCTTGCCCAGGTAGTGCACCGGCAGCGCGGTGTATCCGTACCGCCGCAGGATCGGCAGGGTGGCCGCCAGCACCACGTCCCGGCCGATGATCAGGACGGCCACCCACCACGGGATGAAGCCGCGGATGACGAACCCGACGAGGGCGGCCAGGATGTAGAGCCGGTCCGCGGCCGGGTCGAGCAGCTCGCCGAGCCGGCTGTACTGGTCGAGCAGCCGGGCCAGCTTGCCGTCGGCCCAGTCGGTGATCGCACTGATCGCGAGGACCACCAGGGCCCAGGCGTCGCTCTGCACCACCAGGAGCAGGTAGAGGAAAAGCGGCACCCCGAGCAGCCGTAGGAACGACAGCAGGTTCGGGACGGTCCAGATCCGGTCGCGGCCGTGGGCCGGGGGGCTGGCGGCCGCGGCGGCGGGATCGCTGGTCACGCTTCCTCCCCTGCGTCGTGGTTGCGGGTCCGGTCGCCCCCGCCCGGATGCCGCCGTCCGGAGTCTACGGATGGAGGTCGGCCGACAGCCGCAGCACCGCGTAGGCCGCGATGGTCGGGGCGTCGAAGATCCGGCCGTCGGTGACCATGTGGCGGAACTCGGCCTCGGTGACGAAGGCCTGCTCCATGTCCGCCTCGGTGATCTCCCGGCGGTGCTCGCCCGGCGTCAGGTCGGTGGCGTGCCAGATGGCGAAGCCCTGCGAACAGAACCCGGTGGATCCGTGCAGCCGGTTCCCGAGCCGCCGCCAGGTCCCGGCGGTGTAGCCGGTCTCCTCGAGCAGCTCGTGGCGGGCCAAGTCGGCCGGATCGCCCGTCCTACCCGGCGCCCAATTCCCCATCGGGAACTCCCAGGACCGCCGGCCGACCGCGTGCCGGAACTGTTCGACCAGGTGGAAGCCGCCGTTCTCCTCCGGGATGACGACGGCGTAGTCGTCCCGGTCGACGATCCCGTAGATGCCGGTCGAGCCGTCGGCCAGCACCAGGGTGTCCTCGCGCACGCTCATCCACGGATTGCGGTAGGCGATCCGGGTGCCCAGGCGGACCGGCGGCTGGATCGATTCGGAGGACATGCGAGCAGTATCTCCTGTCCGGTCGGCGCGACGGCCCGCCGACCCGCTGGCCGAGCGCGCCGCGCCTCATCGAGACCGGCGAAGGCCACGTCGGCGACGCCGGAGCCGACTTGCTTGCCGGGCCTCCTACGCTGAGCCGCGATGACCAGCGACCCGCCTTACGCGCACCTCGGTGGCTTGCTGGCCACCGGCCTGGTGGCGGTGGCCGACCTGCACGCCGACCCGTCGGTGCTGGATCGCGGCTGGTGGGTGGTGGTCGGCACGTTCGAGGGTGAACTGACCGGATATCGCTTCGAGCGCGTCGTCCGGGCCGAGTTGCCGGAGCCGGCGGACAGCTGGGTCGGACCGGCCGGACCCTGGCGGTCGAGCCTGGACCGGGTGGCGTTCCTGGACGGGGTGGCCCGGGTCCGCGCCCACATCGCGGCCGGCGACGTCTACCAGGTGAACCTGTGCCGGATGCTGACCGCGCCGCTTGCCGGCCCGCAGGACCCGTTGGCCCTGGCCCACCGGCTGGCCGCCGGCAATCCGGCGCCGTTGCAGGGCGTGCTGCACCTGGGCCGGGAGTGGGTCGTCAGCGCATCGCCGGAGCTGTTCCTGTCCCGGGACGCCGATCTGGTCGCTTCCTCGCCAATCAAGGGCACGACCCGGCCGGGCGAACCGTTCGCGGACAAGGACTATCCGGAGAACATCATGATCACCGACCTGGTCCGCAACGACCTGGGCCGGATCGCCCGGCCCGGTTCGGTGGTGGTCACCGAGTTGCTCGCCCGGCAGGAACATCCGGGGTTGGCCCACCTGGTGTCGACGGTGACCGCCCGGCTGGCCGATGACGTCGGCTGGGCGCAAATCCTGGCGGCGACCTTCCCGCCCGGATCGGTGACCGGTGCGCCGAAGATCCGCGCCTGCGAGGTGATCACCGAGCTGGAGCCCGTGCCGCGCGGGGTCTACTGCGGCGCGTTCGGCTTCGTCGACGGCGATCGGAGCACGGCGCGGCTGGCAGTGGCCATCCGCACCTTCTTCGGCGGCCCCGACCGGATCCAGTTCGGCACCGGTGCGGGCATCACCTACTCGTCGGACCCGGCGGCCGAATGGGACGAGACCGAGCTCAAGGCCGCCCGCCTCATCCGCCTCACCAACCCTGCACCGGCGCCCGCATTCACCCCGCACCCCGACCCGCGCTGAACCCCGCACCCCACCGCGCCAACCCCGCACGGATCATCTCCACCCGCGCGGATCAAGTAACCCCGAATGTGACCGATGGGACGGTTGTCAACGATTTGGTCCGCGCGGCTGTCCACCGATCATCCGCGCGTCCACGCCGGGTCCCGCCCGGCCAGCCCGACCACCCGCTCCAGCAGCGGAGCGCCCGACGGCACCTCGACGATCGGCCCGAACAGCCCGTTGCGGGCCTGCGGGTCGGAGCCGAACGACGCGACAAAGCCGTGCACCGCTCCCAGCAGATCCGGGTCCACCTCGAACGGGCGGCCGGTGGCGACCGCCAGATCCCATCCGTGCAACACGATCTCGTCCAGCGCGACGAGGCCACCCACCTCGCCGGGCAGATCGACACCGCCGGCCCTGGTCATGCCGGTCCAGGCATCCGGCTCGCGCCAGGCCGCGGCCAGGGCGAGCAGGTCGGCCGGGATCCGGGTCCGCCAGTCGCTCGTCAGCCGCGCCGCGTCGGGCTCCGGCGGGGAGTCGGTGTAGGCGCCGAGATCCTTGCGCGCGGCAGCGGTGAAGGCCAGCGCCAGCCCACCGACGTGCTCGACAAGGTCGCCGACCGTGAAGTCCGGACACGGGGTCGGGTCACCGAGCCGCTCGTCCGGGATCTGCTGCACCACCCGGCCCAGGGTCGTCGCGGCGGGCATGAGGTCGAGCTGGGACATGGTGGGCTCCTGCGGTCCGAGGCTGTTTCACCCGGATCGACCGGCCGGCCACCCCGGATTCATCGGCCGGTCGCCCGGACGCGCGAACGCCCGCGCGGATGAAGTGGTTGACAACCGTCACCCCGATCACATTTCGGGGTTGCTTCATCCGCGCGGGCGTCGATGATCCGCGCGTTCAGTGCGGTACAGGTCAGGGCGGTGCAGGTCAGGGCGGTGCAGGTCAGAGAGGTGCGGGGTCAGCCGCCGAGGACGGTGCCGTCGGCGATGGTGCCGGGGGAACCGTCGGCGGACACCGTGGCCACACCGACCGCCCGGACGTCCCGGCCGAAGGTCCAGTCGCCGTTGACGGTGAGCTTCTCGCAGTCGATCAGCGAGGGCGCACCGTTGGGGAACCGGGCGTCGAAGTCGCCGACCAGCTTGTAGGGCTTGTCCAGCTCGACAAGGGGGGCGGCGGTGCGGGACGGGGCCAGCTGCACCTGCGCGCCGTCCACCAGCTCGTAGGCGTCCGACCGCAGCACCAGCAGGTCGCTGGTCGCCTTGACCGGCAGGAACCGGGACCGGGGCACCTCGATCGCGGCCGCGCCCTCGAACACGCCGATCGCCGCGCCCATGGCGGTCTCGATCTGGATCACCTCGGGCGAGGTCGGATCGGAAGGATCGACGGTCTTGACGTTGCGGATGATCGGCAGCCCCAACACGCCGTCATTGGCCTGCAACACCGCGTCCAGCGCGACCAGGTCCAACCACAGGTTGTTGGTGTTGAAGAACTTGTGCCGCTCGATGTCGCCGAACGCCGCCTCGTCCTCCGGCCGGGTCTGTGCCGACTCCCGGAGCACCAGCTGGCCGTCGGCCGCCCGGCGGGCCAGGTGGCCGCCCTTGCGGTCGGCCGCGGTGCGCCGGCAGAACTCGGCCGCGAACGGCGCCCCGGACGCCGCGAACCAGGCGGCCAGCGCCGGATCGGGCCGGGCGCCCAGGTTGTCGGCGTTGGAGACGAACAGGTACCGGTAGCCCTTGGCCAGCAGCGCCTGCAGCAGGCCGCTGGCGTCCAGCGCCGTGTAGATGTCGCCGTGCCCGGGCGGGCACCATTCCAGCGTCGGGTCGGCCGGCCAGCTCACCGGCGTCAGGTCGTCCGAGCGGAGCTTGGGCTCGCGGTTCTGCAGGAAGTCCAGCGGCAGCCCGTCGGTCTCCAGCCCCGCGTGCGCGGCGAGCGCCTTGAGGGTGTCGTCCGAGGTGCGGAAGCTGTCCATGAACACGACCGGCAGGCCTACGCCGTACTCGGCCCGCAGTGCCAGGATCTGCTCGGCGATGATGTCCAGGAAGCTCTTCCCGGGTCGCACCTCCAGGAGCGACTTCGCCCGGTCCATCCCCATGGACGTGCCCAGACCGCCGTTGAGCTTCACGACGGCAGTGGCCGCCATGGCCGCCTTTGCGGCCGCCGGGTCGGTCTCCAGGTCGGCCAGCCGCGGTAGTTCGGCGATCGGCTCGAGGTCCGGCTCCGGCAGCAGGCCGGTCTCGCCGGACGCGAGAATCTCGTATGAATGGGCAAAAACCGCGATCGCGCGCGGGTGAACGCCGCCCTGTGCCATCAGGCGGCGAGCTGATTCCAGTCCGTTACTCACCATGCGCAGATCGTATTGCCGCCGAACTTTCCGTGCGCGCGAAGAATGGTGAACGGCCGGCGACGAACAATGCGCCCGCCGGACTCGGCGGGCGCATTGTCGCAGGTCGGAACCGGGGTTGCTCAGGCCAGGGCGGCATCCAGGGTGATTGTTGTCCCAGTCAGTGCCTTGGACACCGGGCAGCCCACCTTGGCCGCTTCGGCCGCCTTGATGAACGCATCGTTGTCCAGCCCGCTCACCTGTCCGCGGACGGTCAGCTTGACCCCGGAGATCCGCACGCCGCCGGCCGGGTCCGGGCCGAGGGTCACGTCGGCCTGGGTGACCAGGCTGTTCACCGTGCCGCCGGCCTGGGTGAGCTCGTTGGACAGGGCCATGGAATAGCAGGAGGAGTGCGCGGCCGCGATGAGCTCTTCGGGGCTGGTGACGCCTTCGGCGTCGTCCGCGGCCCGGCGCGGGAAGGAGACGTCGTAGGTACCCACGCCGGAACTGACCAGGGTGACCTGGCCGGATCCGTCCTGGAGGCCGCCGCTCCATTGCGTGCTTGCCACACGAACAGCCATTGATTCGCTCCCGAATTGCTCGGGGCCCCGCGCCGAGCGGGCGGAGCCGGTCCCGTCCCGGCGCGGTTCGTTCCACCCCGGACTGGCCAGGCTAGCGCAGGGCTCCCGCGGTCCCCCCGCCCGTCCGGCCATCCCGGGTCAGGTGAGCTGACCCATCATCCGCACCACCTGGCGAACCGTCATGTTCGGCAGGTACGCACGGGAGATGGCCAGCCCGATCCGCGGCAGCACCCCGGCCTCCGGGTAGCACAGGTACATCGGCCGGAATTCCGGCTGGAACTTGGCCTTGAACCGCAGCAGCGATCGGAACCCGTACACCGGCTCCATCGTCGCGCCGATCACCCCCAACAGCCGCTGCACGCCGGCCTGGTCGTCGTCGGGATGGGCCTGGGCCAGCGGCGCCCCGGACAGGCTGAGGAATTGCGCCCCCTGCGCCTGCAGGTCCAGGGCGGCGGAGCCGATCAGGAACTCCATGACGACCTTGAAGCCTTCGGACCGGCGCCGCATGAAATCCAACGTCCAGCCGATCGGTTCGCCGTCGCGGTAGCACGGCATCCAGCTGGTGACCCCGTGGATCGTGCGTTCGGCGTCCACCGCGATCAGGCAACGCACCGTCGGATCCTCGAGCTCGTCGAGCCCGCCCAGGGTGAACCCCATCTCCGGCAGCGCCTTGTCCGAGACCCATTCCTCGCTGATCGCCTCGATCTGGTCCCGGATGGACAGCGGAGCGGACCGGTAGGTGATCCACTCGGCGGTGATGCCGCTCTTGCCGGCACGACTGATCGACGTCCGGATGTCCTGGAACTTCTTGCCCGCGAACGCGAGCGAGCCCAGGGGAAGCACCGTCTCCTCGGCCACCTGCAGGCTGGGCCAGCCGAAGTCGTCGGTCACCTCCTTCACCGCGTCGGTGACCGAGTACAGGCACACGGTCCAGTGGTGGGCGTGGCAGAACGCGACGAACTGTTCGATGACCTCGCCCAACTCCGCGGACGGCCCGACCGGGTCCCCGGTGGTGATCGCCACCCCACCCTCCACCCGGTAGGCGACGAAGGACCGCGCGCCGTCGGCGAACCAGTAGCTGTTGCCCTCCCAGGTGGTCAGGTGCGACAGCGACGAGGTGCCGTGCCGCCGCAGGATCCGCTGGGCGAGCAACCGGTCGGCGTCGGCGGTCTCCACCCGCGCGGCGACGAAGCTGCGCAGCAGCCCGACCAGGACCACCGCCCACACCGCCACCGGGATCCAGTCGGTGAGGAACCGGCCCAGGCCGTCGGTGGGTTCGAACGCCGGCTCGATGACCGACAGGTACCCGTTGGGCAGCAACCGGGCCGGGAAGTCGGCGATCAGGTCGGCGATGCCGACCGGTGGGTCGAAGTCGTCCGCGACCAGCGATCCCAGCGCGACGAACAGCACCCACAGGCCGGCGACGAGCCCGGCCACGGTCAACCCCAACCGCCGGTACACGCCGGCCGGCGCCTGAACGGTGAACGATCGCCGGGTGACCAGGAGCAACCCGATGATCAGCACCGGCAGCAGCACCAGCGGGACCAGCCAGGCGACCCAACTGGTGCCGTCGTTGATCAGATCGTTGTCGACGGCCCACTGGTAGTAGTCGACGGCGTAAAAGGCACCCACGGTCAGCAGCAGGGTGTGGAACAGCAGGGTGGCCCACCAGGCGAAGCGGCGGCCCCGCCGTAGGCCGGCCGCCAGCACCAGAACGACCAGGGCCGGCACCACGGACAGCAGGATCTGGGCCAGGTCCCGGTCCGTCCCGGCGCTGCCGTAGGCGCTGGGACCGACGTACAGGTCGGCCAGCGCCGACAGCGGACCCTCGATCTCGCCCGTCACCGCGATCAGGATGGGGCCCAGGGCGGTCGCCGCGACCACGACGGCCACCAGGACCCGGGTCTCATGGCGGCTGGCGTGCACCTGAATCCGGCGATCGCCTCGATGCACGAAGACCACGCCGGCCAACAGCCCGATCACTGCGGTGCTCAGCCGGAGCACGTCCTGCAACTGCCCGCCGTACAGCAGGGCGACCAGGCACAGCGTGAACAGGCCGACCCGGATCCGCCGTCGCCAGAGCACGGTCGAGCCCGCGCTGTAGGCCATCAGCAGCCCGGTGACGAGCGGGCTCGCGCCGACGGCGACACTCGCGGCCAGGTAGTCGGCCCACTGCCAGTCGAACGACGCGTCGGCGACCACCACCGCGCCCACCCCGGCGCCCACCCCGACGACCTGGATCAGCAGGGCGATGCCGGCCATCCGCACGCTGCCCCAGCGGCGCTCGCACAGGATCCCGACGATCAGCAGAGCCACCGTGACCAGCAGCAAGGTCACCAGGTCGTCGGCGAAGAAGGGGGAGGTCGCCGGCGTCCACCAGGCACCCTCGGTCAGGGTCGGCACGCCGACCGCGACGCGGTCGCGCAGCTCGTCCGACGGCCCGTCGAGCAGGCTTCCGGTCACCGCGCCCGCCACCCAGATGGCTGCGACCAGCAGCAGCGTGACCGGTGCCCGCCGCGCCTGGGCCAGCTGCCGGCGGACCGCGCCCGGCCACGACCGCCATCGGCCGGCACCGGCCGGCTGGGCCGGGGCCGTCGCCGGTGAGCTCACGTCCCGCTCCTGTTCTCCACCGGCAACCGGCGGTCGTGCTCCCCACCAAGGACGGGCGGCCGCGGACCCGATGACGTCCGGCGCTCCCGCCGCGCCCGACCATCCAACCCGACCGTCCCGGGACCGACGAGCAGGCCCGGCTCAGGCCGATGCCCGGATCACCAGCTCCGGCGGAAAGATCACCCGCTCGGTGGCCGGCTCGGTCACCGCAGCGGGCCGGCCGAGCCGGTCGAGCAGGATGGCACCCGCGGTTCGGGCCATCGCCGCGACCGGGTTCACCACGGTGGTCAGCGGTGGATCGGTCACGGCGGCCACCGCGGAATCGTCGTACCCGACCAGGGCGATGTCCGCCGGCACCTGCCGGTGCTCGGCTCGCAGGACCGCGAGCGCCCCTGCGGCCATCAGGTCGGATGCGACGAAGACCCCGTCCAGGTCCGGATGGGCCGCAAGCAGCCGGCGCATCGCGTCGCCGCCCCCGGCCGTGGTGAAGTCGCCGTATTCGACGGCATCGGCCGGCCGACCGGCCCCGGCCATGGCGGCGCGCCAGCCGATCAGCCGATCCTCGGCCGCCGTCATGTCCGCCGGCCCGGCCACCGTGCCGATGCGTCGACGGCCCCGGTCGATGAGGTGCCGGGTGGCCAGTTCACCGCCGAGCCGGTTGTCGGTGTCGACGTAGCTCAATCGGTCGGGCAGGTGCCAGGGACGGCCCAGCGACACACTCGGCAGCCGGGAGTCCACCAGCGTCCGTTCCAGGTCGTCGGCCTGATGGTGCGAGGCGATCACGGCGCCGTCCACGTGCCCGCTCCGGAGGTAGCGGACGGTGCGCTCGGGCGACCCGCCCATCCTCGCCATGAGCAGGACAAGTTGCAGGTCGGATTCGGCCAGCGCGTGCGACAGACCCTGGATCGCTGCGCCGAAGAATGGGTCGGCGACGATCCTCACGTCCGGCTCGGGGATGACCAGTGCCACGGCGTTGGTGCGCTGGGTGACCAGGGTCCGGGCCGCCTGGTTCGGGGTGAAGCCGAGCTGCAGCACCGCGTCCGCGACCGCCGCCCGCGCCTGCGGGCTGACCTTGGCCTCACCATTGATCGCCCGGGACGCGGTCGACCGGGACACCCCAGCCACCGCGGCAACGTCTTCCAACGTGGGTTGACTGCGCCTGGCCCCGGCTTCGTCCATTCCCCGGTCCATCCCAGCGATCGAACCGACCATGGTGGCAGGGTAGTGCTCGGACATCCCCCGAGCTCGGCATTCGGCCCCGGCCGGCCGCCGGCGCGCACCTCGGAGCCATCGCCGGCACCGGCGTCGGGCACAATGATCGACGCCGGTGACCGCACCCAGCGGGGCTGGGCAGTCGGAAGGAAACGAGCATGTGGACCACGACCTTCATCCTGGCCGGGTGCATCATCGTGCTCGGCGCCCTGGCGATGCTGGGCACGGACAGCTACAAGCGCCCGATCACCGCGGTGCTGATGTACCTGATCCTGCCGGTCATCGCGGCGGCCGGGTTCGTCACCCTGTCCAACCTGTCGAGCTGACCGCCACGGCCGATCCCGCTCACCCCGGCAGGCCGGTCAACCAGTCGGCGACGATCCGGGCGACCTCGTCGTACCGGCGCGGGTCGTGCCCGCCGGGGAGCCGGACCGTGGTGACCGGGCCCGGTATCGCGGTCAGCTCACGGTCGAATTCTTCGGGGGTGCCGAACGGGTCGCCGCGCCCCGACACGACGAGCACCGGAACCCGAATCCCGGGAAAGTGCTCGGTACGCAGGCGGTCCGGCTTGCCCGGCGGGTGCAGCGGGTAGCTCAACAGCACCAGCGCGGCGGCCGGCAGACCCTGGGCGACCGCCATGGAGCACATCCGCCCGCCGTAGGACCGGCCGCCGAACGCCAGCCGGTCCGGTTCGATACCGGTTCGGGCGACCAGCGCGCCCGCCTGCTCGGCCAGGTGGGTGACCGCGACCTCCGGTTTGTCCGGCATCCGGGAACCCCGTAGGCGGTACGGGAAGTCGACCCGTTCGCACGGCAGCGGCGCGACGGCCTGCTCGATCGCGACCAGCGTTCGTTGGTTCCGGTCGGCGCCCGCGCCGGGGGTGAGCAGCAGGGCGCCGGCCCGTCCGGAGGCGATATTCACCCGCCACGCCTACCACGGGAAGACAGCGATGACGGCACGGGGCTAGTGTCACCAACATCACTCTCGCTTCGCCGCCCGGGAGATTCGATGACCGATTCCGCGCTCCAGTCCCTGCAACGCTCGATCGACGAGTTGGCCTCCGCGGTCGCCGTCCTGTCCCACGCGCACGGGAAGATTCCGATCGTGGCCCGGCTGTGCAACGACCTCGAGCGGCTCAAGTTGGACGCGGCCGACGCGCAGACCCTGCGCACTCCGGCCGTGGTCGGCGCCAAGGCCGGCACGCCCACCATGTTCACGGTCAGCGACGAGCCCTACGACCAGTCCATGTGGGGTGACGACGCCGATCAAGAGGGCGTGGGCGGCTATCACGGGAAGAGCCGTTGAGCGGGGTCAACACCCCGGGCCGGGCCCGGATCGCGGCTCGCACGCTGCGGAAGGACAACTGGCGGCGGGCACCGCTGATCACCTTCCTGGGCCTGAGCCTGTTCGTCGTCTACGGGACCGTCCGCGCCTTCTGGGCCGTCAACTACTACGCCGCGCCGTACCTGTCCCCGTTCTACTCCCCCTGCATCACCACCAAGTGCGTCCCCGAGGCCAGCGACTTCGGCCAGCCGATCTCCTGGTGGCCGCTGTCCCCCGCGCTGCTGATCCTGATCTTCCCGTTGGGCTTCCGGCTCACCTGCTACTACTACCGCAAGGCCTACTACCGGTCGTTCTGGATGTCCCCGCCGGCCTGCGCGGTCGCCGAGCCGCACAAGCGGTACACCGGCGAGACCCAGTTCCCGTTGATCATGCAGAACGTACATCGCTACTTCTGGTACGTGGCGATGATCTTCGGCGTGATCCTCACCTACGACGCCATCCTGGGCTTTCGCAACCCGGCGGGCGAGTGGGGTCACATGGGCCTGGGCACGGTGATCCTGCTGATCAACGCCGGGCTGATCTGGGTCTACACGCTGTCCTGCCATTCCTGCCGGCACATCATGGGCGGGAAGCTGCGGCACTTCTCCAAACACCCGATCCGGTACAAGGCCTGGCAGCAGATCTCCAAGCTCAACGCCAAACACATGCAACTGGCCTGGGCCTCGCTGATCTGGCTGGCCGTCACCGATCTGTACATCCTCGGACTCGCCAGCGGCACCATCAGCGACCTGCGCTTCTTCTGAGTCAGCGCCGCCCGACCGTCCCTGTCACCAATCGTCCATCGCGGCCAGGAGGCACCGTTTCGTGACCGACCTTGAGGAACACCGCTACGACGTGGTCATCGTCGGAGCGGGTGGGGCCGGCCTGCGCGCCGCGATCGCCGCCCGGGAAGCCGGTTTGCGCACGGCGATCGTGTGCAAGTCGCTGTTCGGCAAGGCGCACACCGTCATGGCCGAGGGCGGTATCGCCGCCTCCATGGGCAACGCGAACTCGAACGACAACTGGCAGGTGCACTTCCGGGACACGATGCGGGGCGGGAAGTTCCTGAACCACCCGCGGATGGCCGAGCTGCACGCCAAGGAGGCACCCGAACGGGTCTGGGAACTCGAGACCTACGGCGCCCTGTTCGACCGGACCCCGGACGGCCGGATCAGCCAGCGCAACTTCGGGGGACACGAGTACCCCCGGCTGGCCCACGTGGGCGACCGGACCGGGTTGGAACTGATCCGGACGCTGCAGCAGAAGATCGTCTCGCTCCGGCAGGCCGAGGACGCCGCCGCGGTCACCGCCGGCCGCGAACCGCCGGCCGACGAGGACGCCGGCCTTCGGGTGTTCGCCGAGGTGACGATCACCGAACTGCTGCGAGACGAGCAGGGGGCGATCGCGGGCGCCTTCGGCTACCGGCGGGAATCGGGGACGTTCATCGTGTTCCGCGCCCCCGCGGTGATCCTGGCGACCGGCGGCATCGGCAAGTCGTTCAAGGTGACCAGCAACTCCTGGGAGTACACCGGCGACGGCAACGCGCTGGCGCTGCGGGCCGGATCGACGCTGGTGAACATGGAATTCATCCAGTTCCACCCGACCGGAATGGTCTGGCCGCCGTCGGTGAAGGGCATTCTGGTCACCGAATCGGTCCGGGGTGACGGCGGCGTCCTGCGCAATTCCGAGGGCAAGCGCTTCATGTTCGACTACGTCCCCGACGTGTTCCGGTCCAAGTACGCCGAGACCGAGCAGGAGGCCGACGGCTGGTACACCGACCCGGAGAACAATCGCCGACCGCCCGAACTGCTGCCCCGCGACGAGGTGGCCCGGGCCATCAACTCGGAGGTCAAGGCCGGTCGCAGCACCCCGCACGGTGGCGTCTTCCTGGACGTGTCGACCCGGCTGCCGGCCGAGGAGATCAAACGACGGTTGCCGTCCATGCACCACCAGTTCTCGGAACTGGCCGACGTCGACATCACCAAGGAGCCGATGGAGGTCGGCCCGACCTGCCATTACGTCATGGGCGGTATCCAGGTCGACCCGGACACCGCGGCCGCGGCCCGGGTGCCCGGCCTGTTCGCCTGCGGCGAGGTCGCCGGCGGGATGCACGGCTCCAACCGGCTCGGTGGCAACTCGCTGTCCGACCTGCTGGTGTTCGGCCGGCGGGCCGGGCTCGGGGCCGCGGCCTACGTCGAGGCGCTCGCCGGCGTCTACCCGGAGGCGTCCGCCGGTTCGGTGCCGGCGGCGGCGAAGACCGCGCTGGCCCCGTTCGACCGGGAGGACGGCGAGAACCCCTACACCCTGCATCGGGAACTGCAGCAGACGATGAACGACCTGGTGGGGATCATCCGCAAGGAATCGGAAATCGAACGGGCGATCCGATCGCTCGAAGAGATGAAGCCCCGGGTCGCCGCGGTCAGCGTGGAGGGGCACCGGCAGTTCAATCCGGGCTGGCACCTGGCCCTGGACCTGGTGAACATGCTGCAGGTCAGTGAGTGCGTGGCCAAGGCGGCGCTGATCCGGCAGGAGAGCCGCGGCGGCCACACCCGGGACGACTACCCGACGATGAGCGCCGATTGGCGGCGCCGGCTGCTGATCTGCTCGCTGCAGCCCGACGGATCGATTGACGTGGCCCAGGAGCCGATCACGGCGATCCGGCCCGACCTGCTGGCCCTGTTCGAGGTGTCCGAGTTGGAGAAGTACCTGACCGCCGAGGAATTGACCACCGAGAAATTGACCACAGAGAACGCTGGAGCCCGGGAGGCCGACGATGGGGCGTGACGCGCATTTCCGGGTCTGGCGGGGGGACGCCTCCGGCGGGGACCTGCAGGACTACACCGTCGAGGTGAACGAGGGCGAGGTCGTCCTGGACATCATTCATCGCTTGCAGGCGACCCAGGCCGGCGACCTGGCGGTTCGCTGGAACTGCAAGGCCGGCAAGTGCGGGTCGTGCAGCGCGGAGATCAATGGCCGGCCGCGGTTGCTGTGCATGACCCGGATGTCGACGTTCCAGCCGGACGAAACGATCACCGTGACCCCGATGCGCGCGTTCCCGGTGATCCGCGATCTGGTCACCGACGTGTCCTTCAACTACCGCAAGGCGCGGCAGATCCCGGCGTTCGCGCCGCCGCCGGACCTGGCGCCGGGCGAGTACCGGATGCAGCAGGTGGATGTGGAGCGGTCCCAGGAATTCCGCAAGTGCATCGAATGCTTCCTGTGCCAGAACGTGTGTCACGTGACGCGCGACCACGAGGACAACAAGACGGCGTTCGCCGGGCCGCGCTTTTTGATCCGGGCAGCCGAACTGGACATGCATCCGCTCGACGCGCGCACGGACCGGGCCGAATTCGCCCGGGAGCAGCAGGGCATCGGGCTGTGCAACATCACCAAATGCTGCACGGAGGTATGCCCCGAGCACATCAAGATCACCGACAACGCGATCATCCCGATGAAGGAGCGCGTCGCCGACCGCAAGTACGACCCGCTGGTCTGGTTGGGCAGCAAGCTGTTCCGCCGCGGCCGCGACTGACTCCCGCCGGACGCCCAGCTTTCGGTCGCTCCGGTCGACCCGCCGCCGCCCTCCCTCGCGCGGATCATCTGCGCCGGCGCGGCCCAACCGACCCCGAAAGTGACGGGTGGGACGGTCGTCGACGACTTCATCCGCGCGGACGCAGGCGCGGGATCCGCGTGGGTCGCTAGCGGTCAGTCGCCGGAACCGGTGAGCTTGCTCCACAACCCACGCTTGCGCGGGGCGGTTCCCGCCGGATCACCCGCCTCCGCAGACTTGCCCCGGGTGGACGGGGCCCCGCGCTCCAGGTCCTGCTCCGTCGGTTCGGGCAGCTCGAGCTTGTCGTCGAGCACCACACCCACGAGCCGGCCGTTGTCGACGACCGGGGTGCCGACCGCCGCCGCGGCCACCTCCGCCCGGCCGACCGGGCTGGCCGCCGCACGGCCGGCGAGGTCGAGCACCTCGCCGAGCGGGGTCGCCGACAGGTGATTGGTCATGGCCGTCTGCAACTCGGCCATCGTCAGGACGTGGTACTCGGGGCCGGCCGCCCCCTCGGCGATGACCACCACCGGGAGCTTGCCGGTCCGCGCCGTCAACAGCCGCAGCCGGGTGGGTCCGACCGAGTCGGACGCCGGAACCGCGATCACCGATTCAACCCGCACCTGCCGAACCTACAAGAGCGGGCCGGTGCCGGCAGGACCGGCGATGGCCGCGCGCCCGATCGGGCGTCAGGACGCGACGGCACCCCGCCGCGCGGCGACGAACGACCGAACGCCCACACCGATGTACGCCACGAGCACGACGAACATGACGGTGCTGACGACGACCGCGGCGGGACGCTCGGCCGTGCCGGCGATGACCTGCCCGATCTTCGCGACGTTCATCAGCGACCCCAGCGCACCGAGCAGTGCGACCGCCAGGGCCGCATGAATGGCGTGCCGGCGCAGCTTCTCCCGGCGCGCGAGCACCCCGCAGCCCAGGATCAGCACGCCGACCAGGCTTGGAATGAGCGCCGTCAGGCTGGTCGCCCCGGTGAGGGCGTAACCGGCGATGCCCAGCCCGGTGAGCACGGCACCCACGGCCAGAGTGATGGTCGTCAGCGGTGTCGAGGTGTTCATGATCTCGAACCTACCCAGCGCCCGGGTCGGCTCCGGGCCGGTCCGGCGGGCATCGTGATGACATTCACCGTGACGGTCCCGCCCGGGTTCCGCAGTTGGCAGGCACACGTACGTTCTGAATTGGTCGTTTGAACTGCTGCTTCAGGGGTTTTGGATGTTCGGGCGCGTGTGTCCACGCTCCCGGAGGCCGCCGCTGGGGGTGTTTTGCCTGTTCAGGCGGGGTTCAGCGCGGTCACGGTGGGCGGCGCCGGCACCTGGCATGCCCGAAGTATGCCGGTTTGGGCTGTTGTCAGCGGGGTCAGGTGCACGACGCTGCCGGCGGTGCCGGTGAGGGTGACTGCGTGCAGCCGGCCGAGCTCGGTGCTGATCCGGTTCCAGGTCTGGCCGGTGCGTCGTTCGGCGACCCGGATCAGCAGCAGCGCCAGCCAGCACAGCAGCACGTGTGCGCGGATCCGGGGTTCGATGCGGTGGAACACCGGCCGTAGTTCCAGGATCGACTTCAGGTCGCGGAAGCCGCGTTCGGCCTCGAGCAGGTTCTTGTAGCCCAGGGCGACGTCCGCGGCGGACAGATGGGGGTCGCTGGTGGTCAGCAGGTACTTGCCGTCCAGGCGTTGCTCGGCGGCGACCTTGGCCCGGTCGATGACCAGCCGCCCGGACGGCCGTTGGGTCAGCCACCGGCCGAGCGCCCGGTGGTCCCGCAATGCGCACTCGGCCTTGACGTGCGCCGCCTCGTCGGCCGTCGCGGAGCCGGTGTCATTCGACTTCGTCTTGAGCGTCCTGGATTTCGCGGCGCTACCGGTCTTGGCGGCGTTGCTGCGCATGGTGTCTATCCGGGCGAGTTCGGTGGTGATCCGTTCGAGGGCGGCGTCGCGTTGGGCCTTGTCCAACTGCGCCTGGTCGGGGTTGTGGCAGATCACCCACCGCCGGGCCGGCGCCGCGTCCAGGCGGATCTCCTTGACCCGCAGGTTGTCCCGGACCTGCTTGTACCGGCCCTGCCGGGACAACGCTTGTTCGACCAGGGGTGCACCGGAGCGCATCCGCTCGCCGGCGATGTAGTGGCCGCCGGCGCGGGTCAGGTAGTCCAGGTTCTCCTTCGAGGAGAAGCCGCGGTCGACGACGGTGACGACCCGGCCGAGCCGCCAGTCCCGCATGCCGTCGCGGACCTCGGGGAGCACGGCCTGGTCGGCGGTGTTGCCGGGCCAGCACCAGCAGCGCACCGGGATGCCCTCCTTGGTCACCGCCAGCCCGATCACGATCTGCGGCAGGTCCGCGCGGTGGTCCTTGGAGTGCCCGTACCTGCGGAAACCGCCCTGCTCGGGTTCTTCGGTGTCGCGTTCGAAGTAGGTGCTGGTCGTGTCGAACAGCAGCAGGTCCACTTCCAGGTTCAGCAGGTTCGCCACCGCGAAGAACACCGCTTCCTGGACCTGGGCCTGCGCATCCGCGTCGACGAGCAGGTCCATCGCCCGGTAGGCCTGGTCCTCGTCCATCACGGCCAGGCCGGGGATCGCAGCGTCATACGTGACCCATTCCGCGGCGGCCAGTTTCGAGGCCGGGTCGATCGCCCGGTTCGCCACCAACGCGAACAGCACCCGTTCCACATCGGTGGTGAACCGCCTGGGTCCCAGCACCTTCCGCAGCGCCTCGTCCACGCCCAGAGTGCGCCACAGGGCGTCCAGCAGGTACGCGGTGCCCATCGGGCGGGACCCGGTCACGGTCAGGGCGTCGCCGAGCAACTCGGCCGCCGGCGGCGGTGCCACCGGTTCGCCCAGGTACCGGTTGATCGACGCCACCAGTCGGACCAGGCCGTCCCGGTCCAGGCCGTCCTCGCGGCCCAGGTTCAGCAGCACCTTGGCCTGGGTCGTCCCGTCGACCCGGTGGTTGTGCGCCAGCTGCAGGTACCGGACCACCGACCCGTCCCGGTTCCGCCGCTGCGTGCTCCGCAGATACATGCCCACAACTGGACCGCATCCACGCAGGCAAATCAAGCATGACACGACAGGTCGTGTGCCCACGCATCTCACCAGTTCCCGAACCCCCGCACCCCGCCGACCAGCACAAACGCTCTTCAAGTCCCCCTCATGTGCCCATCAACTGCGGAACCCGGGTCCCGGCCGGACCGGGACGGTCACCGCCCGATCAGCCCTCGATCTCGACCGCGACGTCGGTCCCGGCCTCGACCTCGGTCCGTTCCGACGGTCGCTGGTTGACGATGGTGCCGGTCGGTCCCTTGTCGGTGTCGACGGTGGTCACCGCACCGAGGTCCAGGTCCTTGTCCTTCAGCGCCGCGCTCGCCTGGGAGATCGTCATGCCGATGACGTTCGGCACGGAGACCTTGGCCGGTGGAGGCGGCGTGGTGATCACCACCAGGGTCAGCCACAGCGCCACGACCAGGGCCAGCGCCAGGCCGCCGAGGCCGATGTAGGCCCACCGGCGACGCTCGGCCGCCTCCCGGGCGGGATCGATCGGCTCGACCTCGTCCAGCACCGGCAGGGTCAGCCCGGGAGCCATCAGGGGCGCGCTCCGGGCCGGCTCCGGCTTGGCGGGTGACGTCGCGGCCCGCGGTTTGGCCGCCGTTCGGGACCGGGCCGGGCTCGGCGCCGCCGGTGCGGCGGCCCGGTCCGGTGCGACGAGCTGCTGCCGAGCCTGCGCGGGCCGGCCGGTGGACACCCGCTCGATGTCCGCTCGCATCTTCTCGGCCGTCTCGTAGCGGTTGGCCGGGTTCTTGCTCAGCGCCTTCAGCACGATCGCATCGACGTCGGCGGGGATCGCCCGGTTGTACTCGCTGGGCGCCCGGGGCGCCTCCCGCTGATGCGCCGCCGCGATCGTGTCGGCCGTCACGCCGATGAACGGCGCCCGGCCGCACAGCATTTCGAACAGCACGCAGCCGACGGTGTACTGGTCGCTGCGCTTGTCCGGCAGCCCCCCACGGATCTGCTCGGGCGAGAGGTACTGCATGGCCGTGGCTCCCGGCATGTCGGGCGTGCGCTGCCCGATGTCGACCACCTTGACCCGGTCGCCGCCGGCCTGCGCATCCACCAACACATTCGCCGGAGTGATATGGCAGGGCAACAGATTTCGTCGGTGGGCATGGTCCAGTGCGGCGCACAGCTCAGCGGCGATCCGCAGCGCCCGACGCCAGGGCAGCGGGCCATGCCGGTCGAGCAGGATACGCAGCGAGTCGCCCTCGACGTACTCCATGACGACCCACGGCACGGTCCCGGCGTCGGTCAGGGTGTCGCCGGTGTCGTAGACGGCCACGAACGCCGGATGGTTCAGCGCCGCGGCATGGTTGGCGACCGACCGGAAGCGGCTGTGCACGGCCGGTTCCTGGGTCAGGTCCGAGCGCAATACCTTGATCGTGACGTCCCGGTCCATCAGCAGGTCGCGGCCGCGCCGGACGACCGAGATCTCGTCCTGACCGATCACGTCGGCCGCCTGATACCGGTTCGCGTACCGATACCCGACCATTGGTCCTCCCCTGCGCGCCCAGGCCTTCCCGGATGATCGAGGTCTACCAGGCCGGCCAGGCAGAACCCGGCAGGACGTGCCCGACGTCCAAAAAACGTTACGAACCGTCCGGCGGGGGTCGTCCCGGCGCCCTGAAGTCGGCCGAGCCGGCGGCCACCCACGAGCGCCGGAGGGGTGCCGCCAGGCAATTCGGCGCCAGAGGAGCCGGATTGCCCGCGGGCACCCCTACCATGAGCCGGATGACCTGGGCCGAGGACAGCATCTGGTGGCACGTCTATCCGCTCGGCTTCGCGGGGGCCCCCATCCGGGAGTCGCCGACTCCGGGCCACCGGCTGCGCCGGCTGATCGGCTGGCTGGACGATGCCGCCGACCTCGGCTGCACCGGACTGCTGCTCGGTCCGGTGTTCGCCGCCGAGACGCACGGCTACGACAGCGTCGACCAGTTCCGCATCGACCCCCGGCTGGGTGACGACGGCGACTTCGACGACCTGGTCACGGCCTGCCGCCAACGCGAGTTGCGGATCGTGCTGGACGGGGTGTTCAGCCACGTGGGCCGCGGCCACCCGCTGGTCGAGCAGGCCCTGCGCGACGGACCGGACAGCGCCGCGGCCGGTTTGCTCGACATCGATTGGGACCACCCGGACGGTCCCCGTCCCCGGGTCTTCGAGGGGCACGACTCCCTGGTCCGGCTCGATCACGCGACGGACACCGCCGCGGACTACGTCGTCGACGTCATGACGACCTGGCTGCGCCGTGGCATCGACGGGTGGCGACTGGACGCGGCCTACTCGGTGCCCACCGACTTCTGGGCCCGGGTGCTGCCTCGCGTTCGCGAGAACCACCCGGGGACATGGATCCTCGGAGAGGTGCTGCACGGCGACTACGCCGCGATCGCGGCCGCCTCCGGCCTGGACTCGGTCACCCAGTACGAGCTGTGGAAGGCGATCTGGTCATCCGTCAAGGATCGCAACTTCTTCGAGCTCGACTGGTCCCTGCAGCGGCACAACGGCTTCCTCCAGCACCTGCGGCCCAACACGTTCATCGGCAATCACGACGTCAGCCGGATCGCCAGCGAGGTCGGGCCGGACCTGGTGCCGATCGCCGTGACGATTCTGCTGACCGTCGGCGGGATACCGTCGATCTACTACGGCGACGAGCGCGGTTTCACCGGGGTCAAGGAGCACCGCTTCGGTGGCGACGACGCCGTGCGGCCGGCCTACCCGGATTCCCCCGACGACCTGCCGCGCACCGACATCTGGCAGGTCCACGCCGATCTCATCCAGCTCCGGCGTGCCCACCGATGGCTGAGCGCGGCGACGACGCAGCCGCTGGAGCTGACCAACACCACGTACGTCTACCGGGCCGCCGACGGGGACCGGCACCTGGACGTCGAGTTGGATCTGGACGCCGGCCGGGCGGTGATCCGCGGCGCGGACGGCGGTGTGCTCTGGCGCTACCGCTGAGGCCCGGCCGCGCCCGGCCCACCGCCGTCCTCGGCGATGTCGGTGCGGCCCGCCCGCCAGCGGATCACCAGCACCACGTCCGCCGGCGCGTCGCCCAGCGCCTGGTAGGCGTGCCGGCGATCGCTGACCCAACTGGTGGACATGCCCGTCGCCAACACCTCCTCGGCGCCCACGACACCGGCCGCGACCCGCCCGCCGACCACGAGCAGGTGTTCGACGACCGTCGGCCCGTGCGCGTCGGACACGTGCCGGCTCCCGGCGTCGAGCCGGATCGCGTAGACCTCGACGGTGACCCCGTCGACATCCGACACGTCGAGCAGCCGGGTCGCGATGCCGGGCCCGCCGACCTCGGCCCCGACCTGCTCGGCCAGCAGCCAGGACATCGGCCGCCCGAGCGAATTGGCCAGGGCGTAGAGCGTGCTCAGCGTCGGATTCCGGGTGCCGTTCTCGATCTCCGAGAGGGAGCCCTTGCCGATCCCGGCGACGTCGGCCAGGTGACCCAGCGACCAGCCGCGCACCGCCCGCGCGGCCCGCAGGCGCTCACCGATCAACCGCGGCAGGTCGGGAGCGTTCATGCCACCTGATCGCGGCGGCGGTCGAGCGCGTGGGTTCCCGACATCGTCCGATCCTAACGACTGTTCCGCAAACAGAACACCGGTGCTAGCGTTCTGTTTATGGAACGCGCATGGGCACAGCCGGTCGGAATCGGCCTGGTGACCGCGGTGGTGGGCTTCACCAGCTCGTTCGCGGTCGTCCTGGCCGGCCTCCGGGCGGTCGGCGCGACCACCGCCGAGGCCGCGTCGGGGCTCGCGATGCTATGCGTCCTGCAGGGTGCCGGCACTCTGTGGCTGAGCCTGCGGCACCGCCGGCCACTGACCCTGGCCTGGTCGACCCCCGGCGCCGCCCTGTTGGTGACCGCCGCCGGGCTGAATCTCGACTGGTCGGCGGCCGTCGGTGGCTTTGTGGTCTGCGGCATTCTGCTGGCGATCACCGGTCTGTGGCCGTGGCTGGGCCGGACGGTCGCCGCGATCCCCGCGCCGCTGGCCCAGGCCATGCTCGCCGGGGTGCTGCTGACCCTGTGCGTGCAGCCGGTCGTGGCGCTGGGCAGGACGCCCCTGCTGGTCGCCCCGGTGGTGCTGCTGTGGCTGGCGCTGCAGCGCTGGGCGCCGCGCTGGTCGGCCCCGGCTGCGCTCGCCCTGGCCCTGGCCCTGGTGATCGGGGCGGCGACGGTCGCCGGGCCGGGCGCGTCGTTCCAGGCGCCGACCCTGTCGTTCACCGCGCCGACGTTCTCCTGGGCGGCCGTCGTCGGCCTGGCCCTGCCGTTGTACGTGGTCACCATGGCCGCGCAGAACGTGCCGGGCGTGGCTGTGCTGGCCGCGGCCGGCTACCGCGTGCCGTGGCGGCAGACCCTGCTGCTGACCGGGGCGGGCACCGTCGCCGGCGCCGGGGCGGGGGCGCACGCGGTCAACCTGGCGGCGATCACCGCCGCCCTGCCCGCCTCGGCCGAGGCCGATCCCGACCCGGAGCGCCGGTGGATCGCGGCCGCGACGGCCGGCGTCGCCTACCTGGCCCTGGCCCCGGTCGCGGCCACCCTGACCGCCCTGATGACGCAGGCGCCGCCCGGCGTCATCGAGTCGGTGGCCGGGCTGGCCCTGGTCGGCACCCTGGCCGCCAGCCTGGCCGCGGCCACCGCCGACCCGGCGGAACGGATGCCCGCCGTCGCCGCGTTCCTGGTCGCGGCGGGTGGAATCACCGTCCTGGGGATCGGGGCCGCGTTCTGGGCGTTGCTCGCCGGGCTGGTGCTGCGGCTGGTACTGCGGCCGCGCCGCCGGCTCGGGGTGCCGGCCTGACAGCACCCAGGCGACGCAACATCTGCACCGATCGAGACCCTTCACCGGTCGAGACCCATCACCGGGCGAGTCCCGCCCCCGTCCGATCACCTCGACGTGCACATTCCGTCCGGCCGAATCGATTCCGAAAGGCGGCTGGGTGGCACGTCGACCGGCGGCGCGCCCCCGGCCACCGCTTCCACGTCTGCGCAAGCGCCGATCCCGCGCCCCCCGAACCCCCGGTGCGCCCCTACCGTGCAGCTCATGGCGATCGACGGCTACCTGGCAAACCTGTTCTCGCTCGACGGGCGGACGGCGATCGTCACCGGGGGCAGCTCGGGGATCGGCCGGGCGATTGCCGCCGCCCTGGCCGGCGCCGGCGCGCAGGTCGTCCTGCTGGCCCGAACCGGGCCGGCGCTGGATGCCGCCGCGCGGGAGATGATCGCGGCCGGAGGTGACGTCGCCTGGGTGGTCGGCGACCTGGCCACCCGCGACGGCGCCCGGGCCGCCGCGGAGGCCGCCGCCCGGCCGTTCGGCGAGCCCGACATCGTCGTGAACTCGGCCGGGATCAACCTCCGACCGCCGATGGGTCATCTCGACGACGACACCTGGGACAGCACGATGGCGGTCAACCTGACCGCACCGTTCGTGCTCGGTCAGCGGTTCGGCCCGGGCATGGTCGATCGAGGCTTCGGCCGGTTCATCCACATCAGCTCGCAACAGGCCCACCGCGCGTTCGTGGACAGCGGCGCCTACGGGGTGTCCAAGGGCGGCCTGGAATCGTTGGCCCGGTCGCAGGCCGAGGCCTGGTCCTCGTCCGGGGTGACCAGCAACGTGCTGGTGCCGGGCTTCGTCCTGACTCGTCGACGGCGGCTTTTCGGTGCATTGACCCGTGGCCCGTCCGGCCGCAACCCGTCCGATCCGGACGATGCCCGGCCCGGGCCCGGCGGGCGATGCTGGCCGCAGCCCGCGTTCGAGAGGACTCGCCATGTGCCTGTTCGTCATCCTGCTGTTCTTCGGTCCGCGTGCGGCGATTGCGCTGTGGTGGTTGTTCGAGCCGCTGCGCTGGGACGCGACGTTCTCCAGTTTCTGGCTGCCGTTCCTGGGCTTCCTGCTCGCACCGTGGACGACGCTGATGTACGTGCTGGTCGCACCGGGCGGCGTGACCGGGTTCGACTGGGTGTGGATCGGCCTGGCGATCGTCATCGACCTGGCCAGCTACAGCTCCGGTGGGGTGTACGGGCGCCGCCGGCAAAGCGTCGCATCCTGATCGGTCCGACCGGCTCACGACCGCCCTGTCGGTGGGTCACGACATGATGGGGCGATGACCGGATCCACTGCGCTCGTCCCCGCCGCCGATGTGCTCGCGCGCGTCATCACCACGGTCGCCGGACCTGACGCGCGGCCCCGGGCGGACCAGACCCTGGCCGTCGAGGAACTGGTCGAGCAGCGCCGCCGGGTGCTCGTCGTGCAGGCGACCGGGTGGGGCAAATCGGCGGTCTACTGGGGAGCGACTGCGGCCCTCCGCGGGCGGGGTGCCGGGCCGACCCTGGTGGTCTCGCCACTGCTGGCGCTGATGCGGGACCAGATCTCCGCCGCGGAGCGGGCCGGGCTGAGGGCGGCGACCATCAATTCGACCAACATCGACGACTGGGCAGCGGTGCTCGACGAGCTCCGCGCGGACCGCCTCGATCTGCTGCTGGTCTCGCCGGAACGGCTGGCGAATCCCCGCTTCGCGGCCGAACTGCCGGACCTGCTGGCCCGCTGCGGGCTGCTGGTCATCGACGAGGCGCACTGCGTCTCCGACTGGGGGTTCGACTTCCGGCCCGACTACCAGCGGCTGACCCGGATCCTGCTGCGCCTGTCCCCCGACACTCCGGTCCTGGCGACCACCGCGACGGCCAACGAGCGGGTGACCGCGGACGTCGCCGCCCAGCTCGGCGACGGCACGGTGACCCTGCGTGGATCGCTGGCCCGGGCCTCGTTGCGGCTGTCCGTGGTGCCCGGGCTGAGCACCCTGGAGGGTTACGCATGGGTGGCCGACGCACTGGCCGCCCTACCCGGCTCCGGGATCGTCTACGTGCTGACGGTGGCCGAGACCGAACGGCTGTCGGCGTTCCTGCGCGAGCGTGGACACGACGTCGCGGCCTATTCCGGGCAGACCGAGAACCGCGAGGAACTCGAGGACCGGTTGCGGCGCAACGAGATCAAGGCGCTGGTGGCCACCTCTGCGCTCGGCATGGGATACGACAAACCCGATCTGGCGTTCTGCCTGCACCTGGGATCGCCGTCGTCGCCGGTCGCCTACTACCAGCAGGTCGGCCGGGCCGGTCGGGCCTTGGACGACGCCTGCGCCGTCCTGGTTCCGGGGGCGGCGGACGAACGGATCTGGGAGTACTTCGCCACCGCCGGCATCCCCACCGACGACCTGGTGCGCAAGGTGCTCGGCGCGCTGGAGGACGGTGGTGGATCGCCGCAAAGCCTGCCGGCGATCGAGGCGGCGACGGGCATCCGCCGGGGGCGACTGGAGACGCTGCTGAAGATCCTGGCCGTCGACGACGTCGTCGTCCGGGACGGTTCCGGCTGGCGTGAGGGCGAGCGGCCGTGGGTGTACGACGAGGCGAAGTGGTCGGCGCTGCGTCGGGTCCGGTCGGCCGAGGCCGATCTGATGCGCCGGTACGCGCACGGCGAGGGCTGCCTGATGCAGTTCCTGCAACTGGCCCTGGACGACCCCGACCCACAGCCCTGCGGTCGGTGCTCGGTCTGCACCGGCACCCTGCCGGCACCGGGCGGCACCCCTGCCCCGGACACCGTGGCCGCAGCGCAGCGGTTCTTCCGCGGCCAGGACGTGGTCGTCGAGCCGCGCAAACTGTGGCCGAGCGGGACGCCCGGCCGCAAGGGTCGGATCGCCGGGATGCAGCCGGGTCGCGCGTTGGCCTTCGCCGACGACCCGGCCTGGGCCGAGGTGCTGGCCACGCTGTGGCGGGCCGACGCACCGGCGCCGACGGAGGTGCTGGACGGGATGGTCGAGGCATTGCGCCGGTGGTCCCGGTCCTGGCAGCGGCCGGCCGCGGTGGTGGCGATGCCATCCCGGCGGTACCCGCAGCTGGTCGACTCGATCGCCGACCACCTCGCGCGGATCGGCCGTCTGCCGCTGGTCGACGCGCTGGAGGTGACCGGCCCACCGCCGTCGGCGGAGGTGTCGTCCGGGGTGCGCGTCCGGGAGCTGCTGGCCCGCACCGCGTTACGGTCGGGCGTCACGTTGGATGGGCCGGTGCTCCTGGTCGACGACGTCATCCGGACCCGCTGGACGGTCACCGTCGCGTCGGCCCTGCTGGTGGAGGCCGGCGCGACGGCGGTGCTGCCGTTGGCCGTGCATCAGCTGCCGTGACGGAGCAACTTTCGATACTCACAGCAGTACTTTCCGGATACGGCGCTCAGCATCAAGAACCCCGAAACCGGAGCAACCGGTTCGCCGGCTCACTGCACAGACCGGGGAGACGGTCACCCGGGCGATCATCGTTGCCCTCCAGGAACGGCTCGACCGCCTGGAGCGGCTGCCCTCGGACGCCCGCGCCGCGCCGCCGGGGCGATGAGCCGACCGGCGGCCGGCGTCAGAGCTGATGGGCCAGCAGCTCGGTCAGCGCGGAGTCGACCTCGTCCAGGTACGTCTGCTCGAAGCCGAACAGCCCGAAGTGCCCGGCGATGCTGTGCAGCATGCGCACCTCCGCGCCCGGCGTCAGCGCCGCCTCGGGCTCGCAGTCCTGCGGTGGGAAGAACATGTCCTGCTCGATCGGCATGACGAAGACCTTCGCGGTGATGCGGCCCAGGGCCGCGTCGAGATCGCCATCGGCGAGCCGGGCCACGTCGCCGCGCTGCCACTTCCAGCCCATGGTCAGCAGGGCGTTCGGGTCCATCAGTCCGAACAGGAGCCGAGTGAAATTCTGCTGGAAGTCCTCGAAGGTCTCCCAGCCCAGGCCCTCCACCACCGGGTCGATGGTCTTCCAATACCCCGTCTTCCAGAAGTCGGTGGTCAGGCCCATGATCGCCCAGATGTCGGCGTGCCGCCGCAGGCCGTCCGCGACGTCGGTGTGCGCGGCGTAGTCGCCCCCCGCCCACCCCGGATCACTGGTCAACGCGTCCATCAGCGTCCGGACGAACAGGACGTCGTGCGGGGTGATCTGCGCCGTCCCGGCGATCGGGGCCGCGCGCAGCACCTGGTCGGGGAAGCGCACCGCCCATTCCCACGTCTGCTGCGCCCCCATCGACCCGCCGACCACCAGCGCCAGCCGCTGGATGCCCCACACCTGGCGGAGCAGGAGCTCCTGGGCGCGGACGTCGTCGCCGATCCGCACGCGCGGGAACTTCGACATCGCAATCTCGGGATCGTCGGTCGTGTGCGGTGACGTCGACAACCCGTTGCCGATCTGATTGACGACGACGATGAAGTACTTGGTCGGATCCAGGGCGCGGCCCGCCCCGATGTAGACCTGCCACCAGGTGGCGTGGGTGCCGGAGAACCAGGTCGGGATGAGGATGACGTTGTCCTTGGCCTCGTTGAGCTCACCGTAGGTCGCCACCGCGAGCTCCAGGTCGGGGATGACCCCGCCCTCCTCCAGCTCGAAGCGTCCGATCGAGATCAACTCGAACGGTCCCTGCTGTTCGGCGGAGTAGAACGGGTTGTCCAGCGGCATGGTGTGCTCCCTCGATCGCGTCCGTGCGGACATGCACCGTAGGGTCCCGGCGCAGACATCGGAACCGCCGTTCTCACGGACTGAGGTCGCCGATCGACGAGCCGCGGGAGAAGACCGGCGACCGGACGCCTGCGTCACCAGTCGCGACGCCCCATCCTGGCCAACAGCACCACCTGCCGGGACGCCCCTGCGGGCGGTTCCAGACCGGGCTTGCAGATGCCGTCCATGTACATCGCGTCGCCCCAGGACTCGATGCTCTCGGCGGTCCGGTCCAGTTCCACCTCCGAGAGCGTGGTGTCGCCGCCCACCGCGGCAGCGATGTCCCAGCGATGCACGACCATGTCGGGCACGTAGAACTGGACGAGGGTCTGCCCAACGGTCGTCGGACCGAACCAGCCGTCGTAGCCGCTGTCCGGCACCTCCGGCCGGGACAGCAGCTCGCCCACGACCGCCGCGTGGGCGCGCCACGCGGCGGCCGGGTCGGCGTCGACGTCGGGTGCGGCACCGGGATCGAACCCGCGGCCGGTCAGGAAGTCCCGCTGGGTGTCGATCAGGTGCCGCACCACGTCCCGGGCGGCCCAGCCCTCGCACGGGCTCGGCCGGGTCCACGCCGTGGCGGGTACGGCGTCGAGCACGGCGGTCAGCGGACGGTTCGCGTCCGCGTAACGTGCGGATGTCTCGTTGCGGGTGCTCGTGTCCATGACATCGAAAGTAGGTCGGCCGGCCGGTGATCGATTGATGAAACCCGACCAGATCGAACGCGCCCACCTGCGCGATCCCCGCGACCTGTCGCACACCATGCATCGCTACCCGGCCTCGCCCGCGCTGTCCGGCCTGGCGCAGCGCTTCTGGATCCCGGTCTGGTCGGTCGAACCCGGCCGGGAGGCGACGCAGCAGGTGCTGCAGTACCCGTGCGGGCTGGTCGTCATCACGGCTGAGTACGCCCGGTTCTATGGCGTCGTCGCCGGGTTGTCGTCCACCACCTTGACCGGGGACGGCTGGGCCGTCGGCGTCATGCTCGAACCGGCCGGCGGGTTCCTGGTCGCCGGCCGGTCGATGGCCGACTTCCGGGACCGGCACGTCGATCTGGCCGAGGTCATCGACGGCGCAGCCGACCTGGTCGGCGCGGTCCGGACCGCGATGCGACGGCCGCTCCGGCACGCCGCGCACACCCGGGCGATCCAGGTGATGACCACCGCGCTCGTGCGCTTCGCCCCGGTCGACGACGAGGGTCGCCTGATCAACGACGTGGTCGCCTTCGTCGAGGGCAACCCCCAGGTGGTCCGGGTGGCGCAGGTGGGCGAGCGGTTCGACCTGTCCGAGCGCGCGCTGCAGCGGCTGACCCGGCGCCGGGTCGGGCTCGCACCGAAGTGGCTGATCCAGCGGCGCCGGCTGCAGGAGGCGTCGGTGCGCCTGCGGGATCATCCCGGCTCGCTGGCCGACGTCGCCGCCGACCTCGGATATGCCGACCAGCCCCACTTCACCCGCGACTTCCGCGCGGTCACCGGGATGACCCCGGGCGAGTTCGCCGCCCGCTACTCCTGATCGGGAAGGGATCGGTCGGGACCGATCCCTGGCCGGCTGGTGGACGTCGGCAAGATCGCCGCTGCCCGAACGGGTCTCCGGCGTGCCCAGCCGGGACGATGGTCGCCGGCGATAACCGCGTGACCGGATCGATGGCCACCGGTAGCCTCCCCTGCGTGATGATCTGCTTCTTCCCGTTGGGCTGACCGGCGCCGCGACCGCGGCGCGAGATGTTCGGAGCGGCCGGGGGCTCCGCCGCATGCGGCGACCCGGCGGCCCCGTGTTGCCCACCCATCACCCGAACAAGGGGACCATCATGCTGCTCGTCGTCTCCGGCGTGTCCGGCGCCGGTAAGACCACCGCCCGCTGGCAGGCCACCCCGCTCCTCGGACCGGAATTCGAAGCGCTCGAACTGTGGCACTTCCCGCCGCTGCCGGCCGAGCCGACCATCGCCTGGCGGCAGGAAACGCTCGAACGTGTCGCCCGCCGGGCCATCGAACTCGATGCCGGTGGCCGGCACCTGTTGCTCGCCGGGGACCCGGTGCCGGCCGGGGAGATCCTCGCCGTCCCATCGGCCGAGTTCATCGACATCGCCGTCTGCCTGCTCGACGTCGACGACCCCACCCTGCACGCCCGCCTCGACGACCGCGGGGATCCGCCCGAGTTGCGGCCGCTACACCTGGGTTTCGCGAGCTGGCTGCGGCATCACGCGACCGACCCGGGATACGTCACCGAGGCGCTGACCACCGGCTGCTGGCCATCGATGCGCTGGGAGCGGTGGATCGGCGCGGACATCGGCGACGTCTGGGCGATGACGGTCATCGACAACTCCCACCTGACCCCCGAGGAGTCCGGGCGGCAGCTCGCACAGTGGTGCCGGGCGGCGGTCGCCGGCGACGCGCCGGTGTTTCGCCGGGGCTGGCACCGGCGGTGATCGGCGGGTCGGCGGCCCCGCTCGGGCGACCGGGTCGGGCTACCGGGTGGAGTCGCGGGCCGCCCGTTCCATGCTCGCCACGTCCCGGACTGCACCCCGATCGGCCGAGGTGGCCAGCGCTGCGTACGCCCGCAGCGCAGTGGATACCGGCCGGTCGCGGGTGACCGGGCGGTAGCCCCCGGCCGCCTCGAGCCGGGCCCGGCGCCCGACGATCTCGGCGTCGTCGACGTCGAGCACCAGGGACCGCGCCGGGATGTCGATGACGATGCGGTCGCCGTCGCGGACCAGCGCGATGAGGCCGCCGGCCGCCGCCTCCGGCGAGACGTGCCCGATCGACAGACCCGAGGTGCCGCCGGAGAACCGGCCGTCGGTGACCAGCGCGCACACCTTGCCCAGACCACGGCCCTTGAGGAACGAGGTGGGATGGAGCATCTCCTGCATGCCCGGGCCGCCCCGCGGCCCCTCGTAGCGGATCACCAGGACGTCCCCGCCCCGCACCCGACCGCCCAGAATCGCCGCGACCGCATCCTCCTGCGACTCGCAGACGACGGCGGGCCCGGCGAACGTGTGGATGGACGGATCGACGCCGGCGGTCTTGACCACCGCGCCGTCGACCGCCAGGTTGCCGCGCAGCACGGCGAGCCCACCGTCGGCCGAGTAGGCATGGGCGGCGTCGCGGATGCAGCCGTGGGCGGCGTCGTGGTCCAGCCTGGCCCAGCGCTGCGACTGCGAGAACGCCGTCGACGAGCGGGTTCCGCCCGGCGCCGCGTGCCAGAGGTTCTGCGCGTCCGCCGAGGCGGTGCCACCCCGCACGTCCCAGTCCGCCAGCCAGGTGTCCAGGCTGTCCGCGTGCACTGCGTGCACGTGCTTGGCCAGCAGGCCGGCCCGGGCGAGCTCGCCGAGGATCGCCGGGATGCCGCCGGCCCGGTGCACATCCTCGACGTAATAGGTCCGGTCCGGTGCGGTGTTCGGGGCGACCTTCACCAGGCAGGGCACCCGCCGGGAGACCGCGTCGATGTCGTCCAGGCCGAAGTCCAGTTCGGCCTCGTGGGCGGCCGCGAGCAGATGCAGGATCGTGTTGGTCGAGCCACCCATCGCGATGTCCAGGGCCATCGCGTTGCCGAAGGCGTCCCGGCCGGCGATGGCCCGGGGCAGCACCCCGACCTCGTCGCCGTCGTAGAAGCGGTGGGCCAGCCGCACGATCAGCTCCCCCGACCGCTCGTACAGCGCGCGCCGCGCGGTGTGCGTGGCCAGCACCGATCCGTTGCCCGGCAGCGCCAGCCCGATCGCCTCGACCAGGCAGTTCATCGAGTTGGCGGTGAACATGCCCGAGCAGGACCCGCAGGTCGGGCAGGCGGCCTCCTCGATCCGGGCCATGTCGGCGTCCGTGACGCTGTCGTCGGCCGCGTCCGCGATGGCGTCGATCAGGTCGAGGGTGCGCACCCGGCCGTCCGTCAGGGTGGCCCGGCCCGATTCCATCGGTCCGCCCGAGACGAACACGGTCGGGATGTTCAGCCGCAGCGCAGCCATCAGCATCCCGGGGGTGATCTTGTCGCAGTTGGAGACGCAGACCAGAGCGTCGGCCCGGTGCGCGTTGACCATGTACTCGACGGAGTCCGCGATCAGGTCGCGGGAGGGCAGCGAGTACAGCATCCCGGAATGGCCCATCGCGATGCCGTCGTCGACGGCGATCGTGTTGAACTCCCGCGGGATGCCGCCGGCCCGCGAGATCGCTTCGCCGACAATGCGTCCGACCGGCTGCAGGTGGGTGTGCCCGGGCACGAACTCGGTGAAGCTGTTGGCCACGGCGATGATCGGTTTCCCGAAGTCCTCGCGAGCGACGCCGGCGGCGCGGAGCAGGGCGCGGGCGCCGGCCATGTTGCGGCCGTGGGTCACGGTTCGCGAACGCAAGGGGGTGGGCATGTGGCCAGCGTGCCGGTCATCCCGCGACGCCGGAAGACGGCGCCAGCACTAGTAGCGGCAGTACCAGTTGGCCGAGCTTGCGAGGCCACCATGGAGCACCGGAGGGGGACCTGAAGGCCATGCGGCGACAGCGGAGCCGGATTGCCTTCAGGACACCCTAGGGTTCCGTTGTGCCCGAGGACTCGATCGACGACGGTGCCGGGGCGCCGGCCGCGCAGCGACGGGAGCTGGGCGGCTTCCTGCGGGCCCGCCGGCAACGGCTCGACCGGGCCGCGTACGGCCTTCCGCCGGCCGGCCGCGGGCGGACCATCGGCCTGCGGCGCGAGGAGGTCTCGTTCCTGTCCGGGGTGAGCGTGACCTGGTACACCTGGCTCGAACAGGGCCGGGACATCCATCCCTCGCGTCAGGTGCTGGATGCGGTGGCGCGCTGCCTGCGACTGTCCGAGGCGGAGCATCACTACGTCCTCGGACTGCTCGGGCTGGCCCCGAGCCGGCCTCGGGCGGCGGGTGACGCAGCGGCGCCGGCTCACCTCCAGCGGTTCCTGGACGCGCTGGGCGAGCATCCGGCCTACGCGCTGGCCCCGGATTGGCGGCTGGTCGCCTGGAACGGGGCGTACGAGTTCCTCTATCCACGCGTGGCCGCCACCGATCCGGCCGACCGCAACCTGCTCGGGCTGGTCTTCACCGACCCTGGCGTCCGCACGCTGCTCGACGACTGGCAGGTCACCAGCCGCCGTTTCCTGGCCGAGTTCCGCACCGAGGTCGGCGCCCGGCTCGGCGATCCGGAGGTGCGCGACCTGGTCGCCCGACTGCGGGCGGCCAGCCCGGAGTTCCGGGACGGCTGGGACCGGCACGACGTGCAGGGCTTCGAATCCCGCGAACGCGTCTTCCATCACCCCACCGCGGGGCGGTTGGTCTACGAGCACCACCAGCTGCGACCCTCGGACCGGCCCGACCTGCAGGTGGTCGTGTACACCCGGGTCGAGTGATCGCTCGACCGATCGCACGGCGGCCGGACCCGGCCACCCCGATTTCCCGGCCCACCCCGATCATGGCAAGGACGGTCAGATGCCAAGGCTCGTGTACTACATCGGCGCCACCCTCGACGGCTACATCGCCGGCCCCGGCGGGGAGATCGACTTCTTCCCGCTGTCCGATGCGATGGCCGGCTGGATTGCCGACGCCTACCCGGAGACCATGCCGACACACGCCCGGGCGTACCTCGGCCTCACCGACACCCCGAACCGGGTGTTCGACACGGTGCTGATGGGCCGCGGCACCTACCAGCCCGCGCTGTCCATCGGCGTGACCAGCCCGTACGCCCACCTGCGCCAATACGTGGTGTCCACGACGCTGACCGTCGACGATCCGGCGGTCACGATCGTGGCGGACGATCCGGCCGGGCTGGTGCGTACCCTCAAGGCGCAGGACTCCGCGAAGGACCTCTGGCTGTGCGGCGGCGGCACTCTCGCCGGGGCCGTGATCGATGAGATCGACGAGATCGTCGTCAAGACCTACCCAGTCGTGGCCGGCGGCGGAATCCCGCTGCTGGCCGGCACCTTCGCACCCGGCCGCTTCGTCCCGATCCGGCACCGCTCGTTCGCCGGCGGGGAGCAGGTGACGTGGCTGAACCGGGTCACGTCGTGACCGATCTCGTCGTCACGAGCGCGACGACGCACGAAGGCTCCTCACCTGCAGGTCAGGTGAGGAGCCACGACGTCGGGATGACAGGATTTGAACCTGCGACCCCTTGACCCCCAGTTGCCGTGAAGACGTGAACACTATGTGCGCCAACGCTTTTGACATCCGTTGCGAGGTGTGCTGCGTGCTTGTTGCGGCCGACAAGAACTGGGTCTGGTCACAGCCGTGGTCACCGGATGTCAACAGCGTCACGCTTCACTTGGCCTTGTCCAGCAAACCCTGATCATCGAAGTTCACCGGTAGTGGGGGCACTGAACCGGTGGCGGCAGGGAAGGCCGGGGTGAGTGGATCCACGGCCGCGCGGCCATCGTTAGCCGGAAACGTGACGTGACCAGCATCACAGCGTTTTGCCCGTCATGACGCGCTGGCAAGTTTCGTCCCATTTGTGCGCTGCTTCATGAGGCGCCTCCGCCGGGCCTGTGTGTTCCGGCGCCGACGAACTGGGACATCCCAAGAGAGGGAGAGCAATGAATTTCCGCCGCGCACTGACTGTGGGCGCCATCGCGGCTGGGTTGGGGTTGGGCCTGGCTGCCTGCGGCCACTCCGGCCCACCTGCCACGTCGTTCGAATCGGGAAGCTACGTGGTCGGCGAGGACATCACGGCTGGGACGTACGTCGCCCGCCAGCCAAGGACTGGGTACGACCCGGCTGACTGCATCTGGGCTATCTCCCGGGACGGGGTAGACATGAAGGGGTCCACAATCGGCAGGCCCGAGCGCGTTGTCCGGGTCTCGGATGGCCAGCAGATCGTGACTGCCAAATGCGGTGAGTGGGTCCGCCAGGACATCGCCGACGCCCGGGCGGCTGAGGAACTCGACGCGATCCAGGGGCGCGGTTGATGAGCCGGATCGAACGCGAGCAGCGCGAGATGCTGCAAAGGATGCGCGACAACTGGCAGCTTCGCACCGGGGCCGCGCTGATGGACGACAGTTGGTTGGAGGAGGGCAACCTCCTCAAGCTCTGGGACATGGGGAATCCGCCGTACCGGCAGCACGAGGACCTCGCCGAGTGGTCCGTCGGGTGGATGCAAGAAGCTATCCGACACCTGGACAACATTCAGACCCCGTGGCAGGAGCTGGAGCAGATTGCCAGCCACCAGCAAGGGCTCCTCATCTGGAACGACCGGCGGTGCGATCATGAAAGCGGAACCACCAGCAACACATTGGCGTCGATGATAATGCGCGGGATGATCCCCGAGCGGGATTGGCCTCGGCCGTGGATCTTCGGGCCTGTACTGATTACCGGATTCATCCCGATGGGCGCTGTCCGCCCGCTGGTTCCCTGCCCGCTCAGCCCGAACCAGATTCAGGTGCTGTTTAGGGCGGAGGCGCAAGCCAAGGCCTTGATCGGCGCCATGGGTCGGTCTCGCTGAAAGCGAACCACTTCGATCGGCGATACAAGCCGCACCTGGGCACTCACGTCGCCGGCCTTGAGATTGGCCCGGTGGGCTCTGAACCGAGCATCACTGCGGGACACCCGCGGCGCACTTCGTCCCGAATGCGGATACAGGCCAGTTGATGCCGTCGGATCCCAACGTTGTTGCAGGTGGCGAGGACGAAAGACGTCGGCAACCATCGGAAGCCGCCGCAGCGCATGGTGCCTTTGCGCTGAGTCCTGCGGCGCGGCTCGTCTCGAGCTGGGCCCCCGCCGGCAACCGATGGCCGCAGACATGCCAAACTCGGACCCGAATCCGCCGGTCGAGTGCGTCGCTGGGTTATGAGTCGGGCAACCCGGACT
>JBGALY010000050.1:0-29860 GCA_044223435.1 Nakamurella sp. | reverse complement strand
CTACCTCGACCGCGTCGCTGCCGAGCTGAACAACCGGCCCCGTAAGCGCCTCAACTGGGCAACCCCGGCCGAAGCGCTAGACCGGCTACTGTCCAACCCAACAGAAGAAGCCGTTGCGTTGACCGGTTGAATTCACCCGGCCTTGAACCTGCATATCTGGCGAGTCGACGGGACCATACTGGCCACGGGCGATCGGCCGGCGTGGCCTGCTCGCCTCCGACTGGAGGGCGGTTGCGATGAGCGGAGCGGCGGATCCACAGAGCTTCGAGGACCGGCGCGCGGTCCTGCGGGACCGGTACCTGCGGCCGCCGGGCGAGCGGCCGGCGTCGTCGGCCCGGGGCCTGCACCACACCGCACTGCTGGCCGGCGACGTCGAGCGGACCATCCGGTTCTACCAGGACCTGCTCGAGTTCCCGCTGACCGAACTCATCGAGAACCGTGACTATGCCGGGTCGTCGCACTTCTTCTTCGACATCGGCAACGGCAATCTGATCGCGTTCTTCGACTTCCCGGGTCTGGACGTCGGGCCCTACCAGGAGGTGCTCGGCGGCCTGCATCACCTGGCCATCAGCGTCGCCCCGGAAAAGTGGGAACGGTTGCGAGACAAGCTCACCGGAGCGGGCGTCGAACTTGTGGAGCACAGCGACGTGTCGTTGTACTTCCGCGATCCCGACGGGGCCCGCATCGAGTTGATCGCCGACCCGCTCGGCGAGATGTACGGCTCGAAGGTGCTCTGACCGGGCTCAGACCGCGATCGGCTCCGGGGTGGGCCCGTAGGCCGCCCGCCGCCGCTGGAGCAGCACGGGCGACGGAAGGGCGCGGGCCGGCCGGCGACGCTTCAGCTTGAGCGCCCACTCGTTCGGCAGGGACAGCCGGAACACCTTGCCCCAGGCCGATCCCACCTGCTTGGGCAACGGTCCGGTGACGTAGTGCAGCCCGTAGTCGTCGAAGATCTGCCTGACCTTCGGCGCGATCTCCTGGTAGCGGTTGCTGGGCAGGTCGGGGAACAGGTGGTGCTCGATCTGGTACGACAGGTTGCCGGTCATGATGTGCATGGCCTTGCCGCCGGAGATGTTGGCCGAGCCGAGCATCTGACGCAGATACCACTCCGCCTTCGTCTCGCCGTCGATCGAGTGCTTCTCGAACGTTTCGACACCCTCCGGGAAGTGGCCGCACAGGATCACCGAATTGGTCCACAGATTACGGACGAGGTTCGCGGTCGCGGTGGCGGCCATGGTGGTCAGGAAGGCCGGCCCGGTCAGCAACGGGTGCACCACATAGTCCTTGAACGACTGCTTGCCGATCTTGCGGAGCACCTGCCGGGCGCGGGCCTTGAACTCCGGATCGGACCGACGGCGCTTCGAGGCCAGGTTCTCGCCGAGCTCGAGATCATAGGCGGCGATGCCGAACTCGAAGAAGCAGGCGTTGATGAAGCACCACAGTGGCTGAAGCAGGTAGACCGGGTGCCAGCGCTGGTCCTCGTCCACCCGCATGATGCCGTAGCCCAGGTCGTTGTCCCGACCGACGACGTTGGTGTAGGTGTGGTGCAGGTCGTTGTGCGCGTGCTTCCACTGCTCGGCCGGTGAGGCGTTGTCCCACTCCCAGGTGGTGGAGTGGATCTTCGGGTCCCGCATCCAGTCCCACTGGCCGTGCATGACGTTGTGGCCGATCTCCATGTTCTCCAGGATCTTGGCCACCGACAACCCGGCGGTGCCCAGGATCCAGGCCGGCGGGAACAGCGAGGCGAACAGCACGATCCGGCTACCGAGCTCCAGCTTGCGCTGCACGTCGATGACCCGCCGGATGTACGCGGCGTCCCGCTCGCCGCGGGTCTCGATCACCTCGGCGCGGATGGCGTCCAGCCGCCGGCCGATCTCGGTGATGTCGTCGGCGGTCAGGTGGGCGATGGGGTTGACGTCCTTGCGCTGCATGACGGTCATCGGATCGGCTGCACTCCTTCGTTCGAAAAGTATTCGGATGAATCAGTTGTCGATCTGGCAGGGACCGGCGGCAGACGACACACAGGTCTGCACCAGCACCCCGTCGCCCGGTGCCGCGCGGGTGATCTCGCCGCTGCGCAGGTCGCGCACGGTGCCCTCACGCAGTGGCAGCACGCACGAGAAGCAGATGCCCATACGGCATCCCGAGGGCATCAGCACCCCGGACGCCTCGGCGGCATCCAGGATCGACGAGGTCCCGGCACACTCGACCGACGCCCCGCTGGCGGTGAACTCGACCGTGCCGCCCTGCCCCGGGGCCGCCAGCCGCGTCCGGAAACGTTCGGTGTGCAGCCGCTGGTCGGACTGCAGATCCGTCCAGTAGGTCTCGATCTCGTCGAGCAGTCCGGCCGGGCCGCAGGCCCAGGATTCGCGTTCGATCAGATCCGGTACCAGCGAGCGCAATTCGTCCATGGCCAGCCGCCCGGCGTGTTCGGTGTGCTTCTCGACCAGCCGGATGCGCCCGCCCGCGGCCAGCTCCCGCAGCTCCGGACCGAAGATGACGTCGCCCTGAGTTGCGTCGGAATGCACCAGCACGACGTCCCGGAGCCGCTGCAGGCCCGAGCGCAGCATGCCGATCACCGGGGTGATGCCGCTGCCTCCGGTGATGAACAGCACCTTCTGCGGCGCCGGATCGGGCAGCACGAAGTCGCCACACGCCTGGTCCAGATGCACCAGGTCGCCGGACGCGAGTCGCTGGGCCAGATGGGCACTGACGATCCCGCCGGGCACCGCCCGGGCGGTGATCGAGATGGTGCCGTCCGGGGTGACCGGCGGGCTGGTGATCGAGTACGACCGCCAGCGCCGGATCCCGTCGACGTCCAGGCCTACCCGGACGTACTGGCCCGGGACGTGGGGTCGCCACGCGGCGCCCGGTCGCAGCACCACAGTGACCGCGCCCCCGGCTTCTGGCCGGACCGCGACCACCTTCCCCCGCAGGTCCGCGCCACGGCGCAGCGGGTGGAACATGTCCAGGTAGTCCTCGGGGCGCCGGGGCGAGGCCATCGCCTCGGCAACCGACCACAGCCGGCGGCGCAGACGGTCGCGAACCCCACGGTCGCGCTCTGGTCCCCCGTTGGTTGTGGTCATACGAACTACTCTGCCTGTTATCGACGACTAGATTCCTGCGTCGGTGACGTGAAAATCCGGCACGATCTTGTTCGTAGCGAACAAAGGGTGACTCAAGGTGAGTATTGACCACGGCGGTGGGATGACCACCGGTGCCGGTGACCTCGACCTCGGCGACCGGACGCTCGCGTTGCTCAGGTCGCGGCTGCCGGCGGTGGCCGAACTGACCGTGCAGGCCATCATCGAGCAGGTCCCGCCCTATACCGACGCGCTGTCCGGACCGATCGGGGCAAACATCCGATCGGCGGTCGAGTTGGCCCTCGGCGGCTTCCTCAAGGTGGCGGCGCGGCCCAGCGGGGCCACCGCGGGGCCGCGCTCGCCCGTGCTCGACGGTGCGTACGCGCTGGGCCGGGGTGAGGCGCGGGCCGGCCGGTCGATGGAGGCACTCCTGGCGGCCTACCGGATCGGTGCGCGGGAGTCGTGGCGGCAGTTCTCCCGCGCCGCTGTGGAAACCGATCTGCCGGCCGGCACGATGGCCCGGTTCGCCGAACTGGTGTTCGCCTACATCGACGAGCTGTCCGCGGCCAGCGCGGCCGGCCACTCGGACGAACTCGCCACCACCGGCCGGGTCCGGGAGCGCTACCTGCGCCTGCTGGTCCGGGAGCTGCTGGCCGGGGCGTCGCCCGACCGGCTGAACGAGGCGGCCGACCGCGCGGGATGGCGGCCGACCGCGACCCTGGCCGCGGTCGTGCTGCCCACCGGCCACGCCTCCCGCGCCGTCACCAGCCTGGACGACCGCACCCTGCGCACCGACGAACTGCCCGGTCTGGCCCCGGACGAGCAGTCCGAGCTGACCCTGCTCCTGGTGCCGGACGCCGACGGCGCCGGTCGGGGGGCGGTGACCCGGGCGCTGCGCGGGCTGGACGCGTCGCTCGGCCCGGCGAAACCGTGGACGCTGGCCCGGCTGTCGTACCAGCGGGTGCTGCGAGCCCGGCGGTTGAAACTCCCGGGCACGGATGGGCCGATCGACACCGAGGAACAGCTGACCGCGCTGGTCGTGACCGCCGACCCCGACGCGCTGGCCGATCTGCGCGCCCAGGTGCTCGCCCCACTGGCCGACCTCCGGGACGCCAGCGCCGATCGGTTGGTGGAGACGCTCCGGGCGTGGTTGCTCTACCGCGGCCGGCGCGACGAGGTCGCGCAGGCGCTGCACGTGCACCCGCAAACCGTCCGGTACCGGGTCGGGCAGTTGCGCGAGCTGTTCGGCGACCGGCTGGACGACCCGGACACCGTCGCCGCGTTGACCGTCGCGCTGGCCCACCCCGGTCCGGGCTGACCGGACCGGCCACCCCGGTTCGCTGATCAAAGCCGGGCAAGTGGCTCCGTTTGGTCCGGTTCCGCGCGGCTTTGATCAGCGAACCCGTCATCAGGAGGTCGGTGGGGCCGGCGCGGTGCCGTCCTCGGGTGGCGTCATGCCCTCCGGCGGGGTCATGCCATCCGGAAACTCCCGGCCCTGCCCGTCCCGGTTCGATCCGGTCGAACCCGGGCCCGGGATGCCGGCGGCGGCAGAACCCGACGACACCGATGTCGCCGTGGCGGTGTCGCCGTCGACCGTGCCGATGACCCGGACGGTTGCCCCCTGGGTGACACCGGAGACGTCGACACCGGACCCGATTGCGTACGTCGAGGTGTAGCCGTCGGTGCTCTTGACGGTGATCGAATCGGTCGTCACCGCGGTGATCTCGCCGGTTTGCAGCCGCATGGTCTGCGTCCCGGTGCCGCTGGACACCACGAAGTCGCCGTGCAACGCGTTGGCCAGCGCCATGGCGCCGGCCATCCCGCCGCGCGGTCCGGCCCCGTCCGCGCGGCCGGATTCGCCGCCAAAGCCCTGGCTGCCGCCGGTGAGTCCTGCCGAGCCGGACGTGTCGTTCGACGACGCATTGGCCGCCGACACGGCCGCCACCCCGCCGATCGCGATGACACCGGCGAGCACCCCGCCGGCGGTGACCTTCTGCCAGGTCTTCCACCGGGTCGGGCGCTTGCCAACGGGATCGGCAGGTGGCGCGCCCCAGGCCGGCGGCTGGTCCGAACCGGCGGGCTGGCCCCAGGCCGACGGCTGATCCGAACCGGCGGGCTGGCCCCAGGCCGACGGCTGATCCGCCGGCCGACCCGGCGGCCGGATCGTCGATGGTCCGGACATCCACGGCCCGCCGCCCACGGTGCCCGGGCCGCTCTCCGGCTCCGGTGGCCCGGCCGGGGTCCAATCGGGCCGGCCGAACTCCGGCCCGGGGTCGCCGCCGGCCGGATGAACCGGGCCCGATGGAGCGGCCGCCAACGTGGCCGGGTCCCCCGGTTCGGTGGCGGACGCCGCGCCGGTGTCCAGCGGGGCTGCGAACGGCGTCATGAACGCCCGGGTTCCCGTGGCGTCGGTGGTGTCAGTGGTCTCGGGGCCGGCGGGCGGCGGGTCCGTCGGCGCGGCGATGCCCGGTTCGGGACGCTCGTCGTCGTGGCGTGTCATGCAGTGCTCCTTGTCAGCCGGTGTCACCCGCGACGGCGGGACCGACCTCGAGACTGCGGGCACCGCCTGTCCGGAAGCTGTGCGGACCGTGATTGAGCGATGAGTCGCACCCGCGGCCGGCGGCCCCGAGGGCGCTCTGCGGGCGAACGGGCCGAGTCCGCGCCGGATCGCCCGATTCGGCGACACGTTCAGCCGCCGGGCCCGGCCGGCCGGTGCGAGCAAGAGGGACCCGGCAGGCGACCGCCGCGTGGCGCCGGGGCGGGCGACCGGCAGCCGCCGGCGCGAGCGCTGACCCATGGCACAGTGGCGGGCGTGACCGAGGCGCCGCCCTTCGACCGGGCCTTCACCAGCACCTGGCGCCCCCCGCACCCGGTGGAGCCGGCCCAGGTGCTCTGGCCGGTGCGTCGAGGCAGCCACGACCCGGCGACCCGATTCGAGGCCGGCGGTATCTGGCATACCTCGCGGACCCCGCACGGACCGGTCACGATCCATCTGGACACCCGTCGTCGCGGCGAGATCCGCTCGGCGGCTTGGGGTCCCGGTGCCGAGTGGGCCACCGCGCAACTGCCGGAGCTGCTCGGCGCCGACGACGACTGGTCCGACCTGGATACGACCTCGCACCCAGTGCTGAACGCCAGCCGCCGAGCCCATCCGGGCCTGCGGATCCCCCGGACCGGGCTGGTGTTCGAGTCGCTGGTGCCGGCGGTGCTGGAGCAACGGGTGGTGGGCGCGGACGCCCGCCGCTCGTGGCGGGACCTGTTGACCCGCTTCGGCTCTCCTGCGCCCGGTCCGGCCCCGGCCGGCATGCTCGTTCCGCCGTCCGTCGAGCAGTGGCGCCGCGTCCCGTCCTGGGAATGGCACCGGGCGAACGTCGACCCGGGGCGTGCCGCCACCGTCCTACGAGCAGCCAAGGTCGCGGACGGACTGCAACGCACCGTCCAGCGCGGCCGGGGCGGGCCCGACGTCACGGCGGCCCTGCGCACCGTGCCCGGGATCGGGGTCTGGACCGCCGCCGAGATCGTGCAACGCGCGCATGGCGATCCGGACACCGTCAGCGTGGGCGACTATCACCTGCCCGCCCTGGTCGGATGGGCACTGATCGGACGCCCGGTGGACGACGACGGCATGCTCGAGCTGCTGGAACCATGGCGCGGGCACCGGCACCGGGTGATGCGCCTGATCGAGTCGAGCGGTGTGCGCAAGCCCCGCTTCGGCCACCGCGCACCCCGGGTCGACCACCGCAGGCACTGACGCCGCGGACGCCCCCGCCTCCGACAGCGTTCGGCGACGAAGGCGTCGGATCGCTGTCAGGGCACCCAGGCGCGTTCCCGGACCGAAGTCGACGCCCTGGTCGTTGAGCCGGAGGCGAACCACGAAGGCCTCGATCGGGTCGGCCCGACCGATCCCATCTTCCGCAACGCTTCCAGGTAGGGGTGCGCTTCCCTATCAGTCCGCCGATCCGGCCGCCCGCGCCCGCGTGGCCCCGCCCGGGTCGCGGTCAGCCACGTCTCCTCGATCACCCACTGTCAGGGTCTCCTTGACAACTATCAGGTGTCAGGGAACTCTTGACAGCATGACCCACCCCGATTCGCTGACCTTCCACCACATCAACGAACCCGAGCCCGGCGAGCGCTGGCAACTGTTGTTCCAGGCGCTGTGGCCCGGCTACCGCTCCTGGTACCTGCAGGACGGCGATGCAGCTCGACCCGACCTGGAGCAGGCGGCGAAGGCGTTGCGGCGCTTCATGCCCGAGCTGGTGCCCACCTGGTCGAGGCTGGTCGAGCTGACCGGAGACGATCCGACCGCCGCCCGGATGCTGACCCTGTTCGACCCCCCACGGTTCCTCCCCGGCTGCGCCCAGCTCGCCGTGCCCGGGCCGGAGCCGATGCTGGTCCGCAACTACGACTACCACCCGGACCTGCTCGAACGGGTCGTGTATTCAAGCCGTTTCGCCGGCCGCCGGGTGATCGGTACCGGTGACTGCCTGTGGGGGCTGCTCGACGGCATGAACGACGACGGTCTCGTCGCGTCCCTGACCTTCGCCGGGGAGCGGGGCAGCGGGACCGGTTTCGCTATCCCGCTGGTGCTCCGGTACCTGCTGGAGACGGCCGGATGTGTCGCCGAGGGCGTGCAGGTGTTGCGCCGGATACCGGTGCACATGGCCTACAACGTCATGCTGCTCGACCCCCAGGGCCGCCGCTGCACCGTGCTGGTCCGGCCCGGGGCGCCGGCCGAGGTGTTCGACCTGCCGGCGGTGACCAACCATCGAGGCACCACCCCTCGAGACCCGGCGCACGCCGCCCGCTTCCGCAGCCTCGAGCGCCAGCGGGCATTGTTCGAGCTCCTCGACGACACACCGGAGCCGGCCGGGGCGATCGACGCGTTCCTGCGGCCACCGTTGTACAACACCGAGTTCGGGCGCGGGTTCGGCACGCTGTACACCGCGGGGTACCGCCCCACCCTGGGCACCGTCGAGTACGCCTGGCCCGGTTCCCGCTGGACCCTCGGATTCGACTCGCCGGCCGGCACGCATGCGGCCCGCTACCGGGACACGGCCGGCACCCGACCTTGAACCCGGCCGCCCGCTGCGGCATGGTCGTCCCGACACGACCGGATCGCCGCGGGAGGACATCATCGAATGTGGAGCCGTGAGGAGCTGGCCGCCGCCGAATCCGACGAGCTGGCCGAACTGGCCGAACTGGCCCTGCGGATCCTGGCCGAACGCGGCGAACCGGCCGCGTTCACCCACCTTCTGCGGATGACGGCGGTGGCCGGTGAGTGCGTGGGCATCGCGGCCCGGTCCACCGCGGCGACCAGTTCGTGGGCGGGCGTCGGCGAGCTGGCCGGCACCACCCGGCAGGCCGCCTGGGAGCGCTGGCGCGCACACTGAGCGGACGTGACCGCCGGGCGCATGCCCTTCGTCGGCCGAGTCTGCGAGGCCATCATCGAGCATCGAAGGAGCGCCACCGCCGCAGGGGCCTCCTAGGCTGGCGCCGTGGAGATCCGGGACCTCGGGCCGCTGACGATCGACCTGGACGGGCTGCCGACTGCGATCGGTTCCGGCCGGCTCGCGGCCGTACTCGGTCCTCTGGCCAACCGGGTCGGTGAGGTCGTCAGCCCGGGGACCCTGATCGACGCGGTGTGGGGGCCGGCGCCTCCAGTGAAGGCCGGACAGCTGCTCGAGTCGCTGATCTGGCGACTGCGCAAGGAACTGGAACCGGATCGGGCAGCCCGGTCCGAGCCCATGGTGCTGCGCCGCGACCCGCTGGGCTACCGGCTGGATCTGCGGTCGTCGGCCGTCGATTCCGCGCACCTGCGGACCGCGGTCCCGCAGGTGCGCGAGTGGGCGGCGGCGGGGTGGTTCGACCGGGTCGTGGAACGCGCCGGTGCGGTGCTGGCCCTGTGGCGCGGCGAACCGTACGCGCAGGTGCCGGACACCGGCTGGCTGGCCCCCGCCCGGCACGAGCTGTCCGCCGCACGACTGGACCTCGCCGAGCTCCGGGTGCAGGCCATGCTCGAGCTGGGCCGGCCCGAGGAGGCCGTCGGTGAACTGGCCCCGTTCCTGGCGGACCATCCGCTGCACGAACGGCTGTGGGTGCTGCGGATCACCGGCCTCTACCGCGCCGGGCGGCCGGCGGACGCGTTGGCGGCCTTCGCCCGGATCCGCGAGTTGCTCGCCGACGAACTCGGCGTCGACCCCGGACCGGAACTGCGCGAGCTGCAGCAGCGCATCCTCCGGCACGATCCCGCACTCGACCGGCCGCGCCCGGTGGCGGGGACGGTCGCGGCCGGGAACCTGCCGCGGCGGCGGTCCCGGATCATCGGACGCGACCGGGACGTGACCGGGCTGACCGGCGCGCTGGCCGGCGCGCCACTGATCACCCTGGTCGGCCCGGGTGGCGCCGGGAAGACCCGACTGGCCGTCGAGGTCGGGCATGCCGCCGCCGGGTCGTTCACCGACGGCGCGTGGTTCGTCGACCTGGCCCCGATCGGTCCCGACCTGCTCGGGGCCACGTTGGCCGGTGTGTTCGAGCTGGCCGGGCAGCCGGCGCACGGCCCGATCCGGACCGTCACGAACTTCCTGGCCGACCGCTCGATCCTGCTCGTGCTGGACAACTGCGAGCACCTGGTGGCACCGGCGGCCGAGCTCGTGGACGAGGTCACCGCGCGATGTCCCGGGGTGCGCGTGCTGGCGACCAGCCGGGAGCCGCTGGGCGCGGCCGGCGAGGTCATCCATCCGGTCGACCCGCTGCCGGTGGCCGGCCCGGGAACCGCAGCCAGCCCGGCGGTGCAGCTGTTCGTCGAGCGGGTGGGGTCGACCGCCGACCTCGATCCGTCCGGCGGCGACCGTGAGTGGATCGACCGGATCTGCCGGGCGGTCGGTGGTCTGCCGCTGGGCATCGAGCTGGCCGCCGCCCAGGCCCGCACCTTCGAGCTGGCCGAGATCGTGCGGTCGCTGGAGAAGGATCCCGCCGAGCTGGCCCGCCCGGGGGCCGGACCGCACCGTCAGGCATCCCTCCGGGACGCGGTCGACTGGGGGTACCGGTTGGCCCGCCACGACGAGCAGATCCTGCACCGGCGGCTGGCCGTGATTCCCGGCCGGTTCACCCTCGACGTGGCCGCCGCGCTCTGTACACGCCCTCCGCTACGCGCCGACGCGGCACTGAGCCTGGTCGGCGGCCTCGTCCACCGCTCGCTGCTCACCTCGACCCGGCCGACCCGACCGGGGGGTCCGACGACCTTCCACCAGCTGGTCCCCATCCGCGCGCACGCGTCCGGCGTCCTGGATCCGGACGAGGCGGCGGCCGTCGAGATCGTCCGCGACCGGTGGCTCGCGCGGCGGATCGCCGACGGACCGACCGACGGGCGACCGGGTCATCGCGCATTCTCGGACTGGCTGGACGACAACGCCGCGAGCCTGAGCGCCACCCTGGAGTCGATGCTCGACCGGCCACCCGACCGCGCGGCGTTCGGGCTCGTCAACCGGTTGATCTTCCACTGGTACGACCGGGGCCGGTTGTCCGAGGCCCAGCACTGGGCGAACCTGCTCCGCGCCGGTGCCGACGGCGGCGGCGGGGACCCGATCGACCGGGCCCTGGCCGACGTGGCGGTGGGGAGCGTCCTGGCCCTGCGGCATCGGGGCGAGGCCGCGACGACGCTGCTGCGCGGGTGCCTCCCGGTGCTCGGCGCTGCGCCGGCCGGCCGGTCCGACGACGCCGCCGCCGCCGTCCTGGTCGCCGCCGCGGCCGCATGGACCGGCGACATCTGGGATGTTGCCGCCGATTTCGTCGACACCGCGCTGGCGATCGGCCGGTCCGCGGATCTTCCGCACCTGACGATGGTGGCGCGCGCCATCCGATCGGCGAACTGGACGTTCACCGGTGACCGGTCGACCGGCACCGCGCAGGCCCGGCAGGTGCTGCGCGACAACGAGGCGCTGGGCAACGACATCGCCGCCCTGTTCGCGCTCGTCACCCTGGCCGTGACGGCGCTGCTGGACGGCGACCCTTCGGCCGCTCTGGGCTATTCCGACGAGCTGCTGCTGACCCATCGCCGGCTGGGCGCCCTGGCGGTCGGCGACACCATCGAAACGCGGGCCGCCATCCACGCGGCGGCCGGCGACCCGGCAGCAGCCGTCCGCTGCCTCGGGGCGGCGGCCGCCATGAGCCGGCAGCTGGGCCGGGACTGGCCGTGGCACGACTTCACCCCGGCGGTGCTGGCCGATCTGCGGGACCGGGTCCCACCGGCGGACTTCGCGACGTCCTGGGCCAGCGGTGAACGGCTCGGCCTCGGCGATCCGGCCCGCTTCACCCCGGAGTGGATCTGACCACCACCCGGTCGCGGTTCAGCCCGAGATGGGCAGCGCCGCCCGCTCGGCGGCGGCCGCAGCGGACTCGTTCGCCCGCCGGGCACTGTCGTCGCCGGCGCCGTCCGCAACGGCGGCGGCCCGCCGGAAGTGGGCGGCCGCGGCCAGATAGCCGGTCCCGGCCGCCACATCGTCATCGGCATCCAAGGCTTGATCGGCCGCCGCCATCGACCGCTCACCGGCGAGTCGGGCCCGGCGTTCCTCCTCGATCGTCATGGCCGCCTCCTGGTCGCCGTCCGATGCCCATCGGCACCCAGGGAACTCTGCCCCCGACCACTGTCACCGCCCTCTCAACCGATGAGACCGCCGTAACAGTGACTCGTGGCAGGTTTCGCACCGACAAGTTCGGCAGGCACCGGCCGGACGGGACGAGAGGACGAACCGATGACCAAGCTGCTGCTCGACGACGATCTGCTCGACGCCCAGTTGATCCGGGCGATCGGGGCCGCCGGCCATCATGGCGCCGACATCGGCGAGGTGATCAACGCGCTCCGGGGGCTCGACGAGAAGGACCTGAGTGCCTGGTACGAGGCGTGGAACTCGCTGGGCGAGCGTGTATTCGCCCTCGCCGACGAGCAGGAGGGGGCCGGGCACCGGCGAAGCGCGCGGAACGCGTTCCTGCGCGCGTGCACGTACCTGCGCACCGCCGGCTCGATGCTGTACAGCACCCCGGTTGATCCGCGGATGGTGGACAGCAACACCCGGCAGACGAGCGCGTTCCGGCGGGCGGCCGCGTTGCTGGACACCCCGGTCGAAGTCGTGCAGATCCCGTTCGAGGGCACGACGCTGCCCGGATACTTCCTGCGGGCCGCCGACGAGACGGGGGTGCGCCGGGCCACCGTCATCGGGCTCGGTGGCTACGACGGAACGGCCGAGGAGTGCTACTTCTACTTCGCCGCCCCCGCCCTGGCCCGCGGCTACCACGTGCTGCTCTTCGACGGACCCGGCCAAGGTGCCGCCCTGCTCCAGCAAGGGATGCCGATGCGGGCCGACTGGGACACCGTGATCACCCCGGTGGTCGATTTCCTGCTGACCCGAACCGATGTCGACCCGGCCCGGATCGCCCTCGCCGGGCTCTCGATGGGCGGCTTCCTCGGCCCGCGGGCCGCCGGCAAGGAGCACCGGCTCGCCGCATTGATCGCCGACTCGGGCGCGTACGACATGTTCGGCAGCGCGCTCGACCGGATGCCCAAGCCCATCGCCAAGGGCTACCAGGCCGGCCACCGGATGGCGCGGGCGGCGCTGGCCGAGATCCTGGACTCCATGGCGAAGAAGCCAACCGCCGGGTGGGGTCTGCGCCGCGGCATGGTGGTCCACGGGGTCGACAGCCCGCTGGCGTACATGGACGCGCTGCGCGACTACCGGCTGGACGGTTACGTGCAGACGATCACCTGCCCCACGCTGGTCACCCACGCCGAGGGGGACGCCATCGGGGCATCCGCCCCGCAGACGTTCGACGCGCTGACCGTGGCGGACAAGGAGCTGATCCGGTTCACCGCGGCCGAGGGCGCCGATGATCATTGCGAGGCGGCTGCCCGCACCCTGTTCGACACCCGCGCCTTCGGCTGGCTGGACGACCGGCTCCACCCGGCGTCGGTGGCCTGACCCGTCCCGATCGGACCGGCGGGGTCGGCTCGGGCCGGCGGCGGGGCCCCCGCGGCATAGCAACCGCACAGCCGCAGCGTGCCGCCATCCCAGGTCCGTCCCGCACTGTCGGCGTCATGACTGCGACGCTGACCGACGGCCGGCCCGGGGACGGCGAACCGGACGAACCCCGAACCGGGGTGACCCTGGACATCGTTGTCCCCGTCCACAACGAAGAACTCGATCTGCCGCGCAGCGTCGCCCGGCTGCACGAGTATCTGACCACCCAGCTGCCGATGAGCTTCCGGATCACCATCGCGGACAACGCATCCACCGATGCGACCGCCGCGATCGCCGACCGGCTGGCCGACCAGTTCCCCGAGGTGCGCACGGTGCACCTGGCCCAGAAGGGCCGGGGCCGCGCGCTCAAACAGGTCTGGTTGGAATCCGACGCCGGTGTCCTGGTGTACATGGACGTCGACCTGTCCACCGATCTGTCCGCGCTGTTGCCGCTGGTCGCCCCCCTGGTTTCGGGCCACTCCGACCTGGCGATCGGCACCCGGCTGCACCGCGGCTCGCGGGTCGTGCGAGGGCCCAAGCGCGAGTTCATCTCCCGCTGCTACAACCTGATCCTGCGCGGCACCCTCGCCACCCGCTTCTCCGATGCCCAGTGCGGCTTCAAGGCGATCCGCCGCAACGTAGCTCAGCAGTTGCTGCCGCTGGTGCAGGACACCGGCTGGTTCTTCGACACCGAACTGCTGGTGCTGGCCGAACGCTCCGGCCTACGCATCCACGAGGTTCCGGTCGACTGGACCGACGACCCGGATTCACGGGTCGACATCGTCCAGACCGCCAAGGACGATCTGCGCGGGGTCTGGCGGGTGGGCCGGGCACTGGCCGGCGGTCGGCTGCCCTTGTCCGACGTCCGCCGGCAGCTCGGCCGCGGGTCGCTCGATCCGGCCACCCCCGGCGTGCCGACCGGGATGACCAGGCAGGTCGTACGGTTCGTCGCCGTCGGGGTGGCCAGCACCCTGGCCTACCTGTTGCTGTTCTTCCTGTTTCGGCTCGGGACGGGCGCCCAGGTGGCCAACTTCCTCGCGCTGGCGATCACCGCCGTCGCCAACACCGCGGCCAACCGCCGGCTCACCTTCGGCATCCGCGGCCGGACCGGCGTCGCCCGGCATCAGCTGCAGGGCTTCGGCGTCTTCCTGCTCGGCCTGGCCATCACCAGCGGCTCGCTGTCGTTGCTCACCTGGCTCACTCCGGCGCCGAGCGTGCCCGTCGAGGTCGTGGTGCTCGTGCTGGCCAACCTGCTGGCCACCGTCGTGCGCTTCCTTCTGCTCCGCGGCTGGGTCTTCCGGACCGCCGCCGCCACCGTCCGCGACAACGACCTCGTCCGTACCGACCCCGCAACCCAGGAATAGACATGTCGACTCTGACCGACGGCCCGGCCACCGCGTCGCCGCCGCCTCCGCTTCCCTCGCCCCTCCCCCCGCGGCAGCGCACCTGGGCGGGCCGGCTGTTCCTCGGCCCGACCGGTGACCCGCGCTGGGCCCGGCCGGCCCTGTGGGGGCTGCTCATCCTCACCGCCGTGCTGTACCTGTGGAACCTGTCCGCGTCCGGCTACGCCAACGACTTCTATGCCGCCGCGGTGAAGGCCGGCACCGAGGACCTCAAGGCGTGGTTGTTCGCCTCGCTGGACTCGTCCAACGCCATCACCGTCGACAAGCCACCGGCCGCCATCTGGCTGATGGCCCTCTCCGGACGGATCTTCGGGTTCAGCTCGTGGTCGATGCTGATTCCGCAGGCCCTGCTCGGCGTCGGCACCGTCGCCCTGGTCTGGGCGGCCGTGCGCCGCTGGTCGGGGGACGCGGCCGGACTCGTCGCCGGCACCCTGGTCACCCTGACCCCGGTGGCGGCGTTGATGTTCCGCTTCAACAACCCGGACGCCCTGTTGGTCTTCCTGATGACGCTGGCCGCCTACTTCGTGGTCCGGGCCATCGAGACCGACCGCGGTCGCACCGCGCTGCGCTGGCTGCTGCTGGCCGGCGTCGCCCTCGGCTTCGCGTTTCTCACCAAGATGCTGCAGGGCCTGATCGTGCTGCCGGCCTTCGCGCTGGCCTACCTGATCGCCGGCCGGGCCCGGTTGTGGACCCGGATCTGGCACCTGCTGGCCGCCGGTGGCGCGCTCATCGTCTCCGGCGGCTGGTACGTGCTGCTGGTCGCGCTCTGGCCGGCCGATTCGCGCCCCTACATCGGGGGCAGCACCGACAACTCGCTGTGGCAGCTGGCCATCGGCTACAACGGGTTGGCCCGCATCTTCGGCCGGGAGAGCGCCACCGGCACGGCCGGCGGCGCCGGCACCGGTGGCTTCGGCGGGGGTGGTGGGGGCGGCGGTTTCGGCGGCAACGCCGGCTTCGGCGGCTCGACCGGGTTGGGCCGGATGTTCGGGACCGCGTTCGGCAGCGAGATCTCCTGGCTGCTGCCGGCCGCACTCATCGGGCTGCTCGCCGGGCTGTGGTTCACCCGACGCTTCCCCCGCACCGACCGGATCCGGGCCGGGTTGATCCTGTGGGGCGGTGCGATGGTCGTCTCGGCCCTGGTTTTCTCCTTCATGGAGGGCACCATCCATCCGTACTACGCGGTGGCCCTGGCGCCGTTCGTCGCCGCCACCGTCGCCATCTCCGGTCGCGAACTCTGGCGGGGCCGGGACAACCACATCGTGCGGGCCATCCTGGCGCTGATGATCGCCGCCTCCGGCATCTGGTCGTTCGTCCTGCTGTCCCGGGACACCTCGTGGCTGCCGTGGCTGCGCTGGATCGTGCTCGTCGGCTCCCTGCTCGGCGCGGCCCTGCTGGTCGTCTCGGCCGGCGCGTGGCGGCGGTTCGCCGTCGTCGGGTTGCTGGTCGGCTCGTTGACCGCACTCTCCGGGACGGCGGCCTGGACGGTCGCGACCGCCGCCACGGTGCACACCGGGTCGATCCCGACCTCAGGCCCGTCCGGGTCGTCCGCGGGCGGGTTCGGCGGGGGCGGTGCACGAGGTGGCTTCACCGGCGGCACCCGACCCGACGGCACGGCGGCCGACCGCGGCACCACCGATGGACAGGCGCCGACCGGCACCTCCGGCGGCCAGGCGGGCACCGGCAGCACCGACGGCCAGCCGCCGACGTCCGGCGCCGGTGCCGCGCCGGGCGGCTTCGGCGGGTCCAGCACCGTCGACTCCGAGCTGATCGCGCTGCTCAACGCGACGACCACCCGCTGGTCGGCCGCCGTGTCGGGCTCGCAATCGGCCGCGCCGTACATCCTGAACACCGATACCGCCGTCTTGGCGATCGGCGGCTTCTCCGGTGACCCGTACCCGACCCTGGCCCAGTTCCAGCAGTACGTGGCGGATGGCGACATCAGCTACTACATCGCGGGTGGCGGCCCCGGTGGCGGCATGGGGGGTCGAGGCGGCACCAACTCGGCCATCGAGGAATGGGTCCAGGCCACCTACTCCGCGAGCACCGTGGGCGGGGTGACGATCTACGACCTGCGGAGTTCGGCGAGCTGAGAAAACGAACTTGACCCTGACGTAACGTCAGGCTCCATCCTCGATGGCGTCCGGGTGATCGGAACCCGGGCGGTCACGACACGATCGAAGGTTGGAGCGATGGGTTACTCGGTCGGGCAGGTGGCCGAACTGGCGGGTGTGACGGTCCGGACGTTGCACCACTACGGCCGGATCGGCCTGCTGGAGCCCCAGGACCGCACGCCGACCGGCTATCGCCGTTACTCGGAGGCGGACCTGGACCGGTTGCGGCACATCCTGTTCTACCGGGAGCTCGGCTTCTCCCTCGACGCGGTCGCGACCATCCTGGCCGACCCCGGCGCGGGAACCGGCGCCCACCTGCGACGGCAGCGTGAGCTCCTGACCGACCGGATCGGCCGGCTGCAGGCAATGGTTGCCGCCGTCGACAAGGAACTGGAGGCCCACACCATGGGAATTCAACTCACACCCGAGGAGAAGTTCGAGATCTTCGGGCCGAACTACAGCGAGGACTACGAGACCGAGGCGCAGCAGCGCTGGGGCGACACGGATGCCTGGAAGCAGTCGCAGCAGCGGACGTCGACGTTCTCCAAGCAGCAGTGGATCGAGATCAAACAGGCCGGTGACGACCTGAACCGTCGGCTGGCCGCCGCGATGACCGGCGGTGCGACCCCGGACAGCGTCGAGGCGATGGACCTGGCCGAGGAGCATCGGGCCTCGATCGAGACGTTCTACGACTGCGGGTACGAGATGCATCGGGGTCTGGGCGACATGTACCTGGCCGACGAGCGGTTCACCCGCACGTACGAGGTGCTCGCACCGGGCCTGGCCCAATGGCTGCGGGACGCCATCCACGCCAACGCCGACCGGCACGAGGCGTAGGCGGCACGAGACGCAGGCGGCACGGGCCCAGTGGCGCAGGGCCGGCTCTCTTGAGCCGGTGTTGTTCCGCTGGCGCCCGGCCGGCGACGCCGGGGCCCGGGTCGGACGCCGGGGGGCGGTCAGGCGTCCGGTGCCTTGGCCGCCACCGGTGCCCGGTCGAGGAGCTCCTGCAGGACTGCCGGGTCCTGCAGCTCCATCCAGGCGATCACGTCCTGATAGGTGGCGCAGTACACGTCCGGCTGCCCGCACTTCTCCTTCATGAAGTCCATGGCCGGCGGGTTGAATGAGTCACCGTTCCACTTGTTGAAGTGGTTGGCGATCAGGATCGGCGCCCGGTTGCCGTTGTAGGCCTGGTCGAACATGAACTCGTAGGTGCCCTTGACGATCGAGCGCAGCTCGGGCGCGGTGTCCGGCTCGTCCCGGGCGCCGTTGAACTTGGCCCAGAAGTTGTAGTCCATCGCCGTCGTCATGCCCTCGAAGCCCGGTGAGTAGACCTGCGGCATGTAGAACTCCCAGATGCCGTCGACCTTCTGCGGCCAGTAGATGCCGTTGCGCGGCGCCGGCATCGACGAGTCGTAGGTCATGCCGTGCGCCTTCCACGCCGGGATCAACGTGTCGAGCTTGCCGGTCAGACACGGCGTGCGGCCGCCTTTGATGGTCTCCGGCGGCACGATCAGGTCCGGTGCGTCGGTATAGCCGTTGATCGTCTTCCAGTTCTTGACGAACGTGTAGAACTGGTCCAACTCGTCGTTCCAGTCGGCGGTGGTCCACTGGTTGCCGCCGGGCGGCGCGTCGTCGCAGAAGTGACCGTTGTAGTGGGTGCCGATCTCATGGCCCTTCAGGTAGGCCGTGTTCAGATCGTTGACCTCGGTGACGATCTCGGACTCCGGTCCGCCGTAGCCGATCGCCGCGGCGCCGGTCTTGTGCCCGGGGCCGGTGTAGGCACCGGCGTACTTGCCCTCGTCACCCAGCAGGTAGATCCCGGACAGGAAGCCGGTGAACCGCGAGTTGGACTCGTCGGCGACCGACATGAACTCGTTCCACCGCTGGTGGGACCCCGCGCCGTCGAACGAGAAGATGATGAATTGCGGTGGGGTGTCGCCCGGTTCCAGCTTGGTCATCGGCACGTTGGTCGCCGGCCGTTCGCCCGGGGCGGTCACCACGGGAATGGTCGGCTCGTCCGTGTCCTCCGCGTATACCCCGCTCGAGGTGGTCGACGTCCCGGAGGACGCGGTGGCCTTCTCCGTATTGCCCTGGTAGATCAGCACCCCGGTGACGATGGTCAGGACCAGGACGGCCCCGACCACCAGCAGACGCGATCGCATGCATCCCTCGTTTCGACTCAACTCGGTCCGAGGGTGCCACGCAGCGACACCCACGCCGGGGAGATCGGCGTGGGTGTCTCGTGAAGAAGCCTGCGCAGGGGGTCCATCGGCCGGGCTCGGCCGGCGCCGGCCCACCCCCGCCGTCCGACCTCACGCGGTGGGGGGCACACCTCCGCCGGTGGGCGGCGGGACATCGGTCGGCGAGACGTCGATGGTGCTCGGCGCGGTCGACGCGGACGGGTCCTGGAGCACGTCGAGGCAGGCGTTCACGCCGCCGTTGCGACCCAGGGTGAACCACTGCACCCGTTGGAAGGCGTCGCCGTGGTCGGCGGTCATCGTCCACGGCATCTGGTCGGCCAACGCGGACAGCGAGGTCACCAGTTCCTGCTCGTCACCCATGTCGAAGGTGAGCGTGCCATCGGCGGCGGCCCCGTAGAGCGCGGCCGCACCCAGGCAGTCGGCCTGCAGCTCGTCGGCCTGGGCGACCAGGGTGCCGTCCAACCGGGCCTGAATGGCGTGGCCCCACTCGTGCGCGATCACCAGGAACACCCACGAATCGCCGATCCGGTCGGCGCCCTCGACCAGCAGGCTGGCGTCCCAGGCAACGGAATCGTTGCTCGGGCAGTAGAACGCGTTGTAGGCCTCCAGCGGTTCACCGCCACACGTCGGCGCGGTGTCCTCATCGGTGCCGTCGTACAGGCCGACCACGGTCGGCGGAACGTAGGAACCAGTGAAGTAGTCGGACCAGTGGGTGGTCCAGAAGCCGTCGACGATCGTCTGCGCTCCGTCGATGTCGTCCTTGAGCTCGTCGATGGTCACGCCGCTGTCGAGGGTCAGGTCGGTCGCGGTGCTGGACGGGGTGGCCGTGCGGGTGGAAGTGCGGGTCGGGGTCGACGTGGGGGTTGACGTCTTGCTGGTGGCCGTGGTGGTGTTGCCGGCCGCCGCGGCGTTGCCGGCCGCCGGGGTGCCGCCGACTGCGCCACAGGCGGCGAGCACGAACAACAGGCCGGCCGATGCCGCGGCCGTGATGGCCGATCGGGCCGATATATGCATGATTCCTCCGTGGGAAGCGATCAGGGGAGGGCGCCGCCCACCCCCAAGAGGCAAGCGGCGCGCGACCACTCCAGGAGTAACGGCGGGGCCGGAAGATACGCCCGCCGAACAAATCTGTTGACCAGGCCCTCAGATCGGCGTGCGGAGCCGCCGGGTCACCCGGCGGTGCCGGGTCACAGCTGCTTGACCAGCTCCCGCTTGAGGATCTTGCCGCTCGGCCCGAGCGGCAACGATTCGACGAACTCCACCCGCCGGGGCACCTTGTGCTTGCCCAGGCGCTCCCCCGACCACGCCATCAGGGACTGGGCGTCCAGGTCCTGCCCCTCGGGCGAGCGCACGACGACGGCGCAGATCTCCTCGCCGTGGGTGGCGTCGGCCACGCCGACGACCGCCACCTGAGCGATGCCCGGGTGCGTGGCCAGCACCTCCTCGACCTCGCGCGGGTAGACGTTGAACCCGCCGCGGATGATCAGGTCCTTCTTCCGGTCGACGATGGACAGGAAGCCGTCGGCATCCTTGCTGCCCAGGTCGCCGGACCGGAACCAGCCGTCGACCAGCACCGCCCGGGTCGCCTCCGGGTTGTTCAGGTAGCCGGCGAAGATGTTGTGCCCGCGCAGGACCACCTCGCCGACCTGGCCCTGAGGCAGCAGTTCGATCCGATCCTCGATCGCCGGATCGGCGATCTCGGCGTCGGTCCCCCAGATCGGGCGGCCGACGGTGCCGGGCTTGCGCCCGAAGACCTCCTGGTTGAAGGTCGCCACCGGCGAGGTCTCGGACAGCCCGTAGCCCTCGTAGATGTCGGCGCCGAAGACCCGCTTGAACGCGTCGATCACGGCGACCGGCAGGCTCGCCCCGCCGGAGACCGCACGCCGCAGCTCGGGCCGGCGCTCGTCGTCGCGGGCCGCGGCCAGCAGCCCGATGTACATCGTCGGCACCCCCTCGAACACATTGACCTTCTCGTTGATGATCAGGTCGAGGGCGGCGGCGCCGTCGAACCGCGGCAGCAGCACCAGGGTGCTTCCCGCGTAGAACCCGGCGTTCATCGCGCAGGTCTGACCGAACGAGTGGAACAGCGGCAGGCAACCCAGAATCACGTCGTCCGCGGTCAGTCCCAGCACGTTGGACGCGCTCATGACCGCGTTCATCGTCATGTTCAGCTGGGTGAGCACGGCGCCCTTCGGCGCCCCGGTGGTGCCCGAGGTATAGAGGATGACCGCCTCGTCCTGCGGCTCACGCTCGACGTAGGTGCGGATCGGCTCGGCCGCCGCGGCCAGCTCGTCCAACCGCGGCACTCCGTCGGGTGCGCCGAGCAGGGCCAGCACGGGCACCCCGGCCTGCTGGGCCCCCGGGACCCCCTGCTCGAGCAGGGGACCGGCCGCGATCAGCAGCGCGGCCTGCGAATCGGTGAGCACAAAGCCGATCTCCCGGGCGACCAGCAGCGCGTGCACGGGCACGACGACGGCCCCGAGCGAGAGCACCGCGTAGTAGGCCCGCGGAAAGTCGGGCACGTTCGGCACCAACAGGGCCACCCGGTCGCCCGGTCCGATGCCGCGCTCGCGCAGGACCGCCGCGTACCGACGTGACTCCTCCCACAGCCCGGCATAGGTGATTCGCTGCGGCCCCATCACCACCGCGTCCCGATCCGGGTAACGGAGCGCGGATTCGGACAGGATCGCCGCCAGGCTCAGGCTCATGACGTCGCTCCCATCGGGGCGCTCGCAGGCTCCGCACCCCTCACGGGACCGATGCGGCTGTGTTCATGGTTTGCTCGGCACTCTCGTGCCCGCCCGCCCACCCTGCTCATGCGTGCCACTGACCTTTCGTACGTCGTCGGCGAGCACCGTTGCCCGCCGGACCAGCAACGACGTTCACTGTCGACCACGATCGGCCGCCGGGAATGTCGCCTGCGTCACATCCAGGTTACTGCCCAGTAAACCTCGTCCGCGTCCTCCGGATCGGGCCATGATGGGGCCGCCCGCGGCTCGGTGCGTTTCCTCCGACCAGTAATCTCGTGAGCACGAGCGCCACGTCCCACGCGCCCACCGCAGCTCCACCTGGCCTGCCTGGCCGTTGCCATCTGACCCGAACGAGAGGCGAATGACCGCGATGACCAGCACCGACGCCGCCCCGACCCCGGTCAACCCGCCCGGCTCCGCCGAGGCGACCGGCACCATCCACTTCCTGCCGCCGACCGAGGCCACGATCGAGGCACCGGCCACGGGTTCCCTGGAATTCGGCGGGGAGAAGTTGGACCTCAAGGTGATCCCGGCCACTGAGGGCGCCTCGGGCATGGAGATCTCCAAGCTGCTGACGACGCTGGGCGTGATCACCCTGGATCCGGGGTTCACCAACACCGGGTCGACCACGTCGAAGATCACCTACATCGACGGCGACGTCGGCATCCTGCGCTACCGGGGTTACCCGATCGAGCAGCTGGCCGAGAAGTCCACGTTCATCGAGACCAGCTACCTGCTCATTCACGGCGAACTGCCGACGCCGGCCGAGCTGGAGGCCTTCACCAAGCGGCTGTCCCGGCACACGATGCTGCACGAGGACCTCAAGCGGTTCTTCGACGGCTTCCCGCGCGACGCCCACCCGATGCCCGTGCTGTCCAGCGCGGTCAGCGCCTTGTCGACCTTCTACCAGGACTCGCTCGACCCGTTCAACGCCGAGCAGGTCGAGCTGTCGACCGTCCGGCTGCTGGCCAAGCTGCCCACCATCGCCGCCTACGCCTACCGCAAGTCCGTCGGCCACCCGTTCCTCTACCCGGACAACTCGCTGTCGCTGGTCGAGAACTTCCTGCGGATGTCGTTCGGCTTCCCGGCCGAACCGTACGAGGTCGATCCCAAGCTGGTCCGGGCGCTGGACCAGCTGCTGATCCTGCACGCCGACCACGAGCAGAATTGCTCCACCTCGACCGTCCGGCTGGTCGGCTCGTCCAACGCGAACCTGTTCGCCTCCGTCTCGGCGGGCATCAACGCCCTGTTCGGGCCGCTGCACGGCGGCGCCAACCAGGCCGTACTCGAGATGCTGGAGGGGATCCGCAAGGACGGCGGCGACGTCGCCCGGTTCGTCAAGCGGGTCAAGGACCGCGAACCCGGCGTCAAGTTGATGGGCTTCGGACACCGGGTCTACAAGAACTACGACCCCCGCGCCGCCCTCGTGAAGGCCACCGCCGACGAGGTGCTCGCCGATCTCGGGGCCACCGACCAGCTGCTCGACCTGGCCAAGCAGCTGGAGGAGGTCGCGCTGTCGGACGACTACTTCATCTCTCGCAAGCTCTACCCCAACGTCGACTTCTACACCGGCCTGATCTACAAGGCGATGGGCTTCCCGACCCGGATGTTCACCGTTCTGTTCGCCCTCGGTCGGCTTCCCGGCTGGATCGCCCAGTGGCGCGAGATGATCAACGACCCGGCCACCAAGATCGGCCGCCCGCGCCAGGTCTACACCGGTTACACCGAGCGGGACTACGTCCCCACCGAGCAGCGCTGACGTCTCGTCGCGATGCCCGCTCCGGCCCCGGCCCCGTTTCAGGTCGCGACCGGGCGGGCATCGTCGTCGTCATGAGCGTGCTTGGCGTGGCGGTGACATCGGCATGACCAAGACAACGGTGTTGTGGTTCCGGCGTGATCTGCGGTTGCAGGACCATCCGGCGCTGGCCGCGGCGGCGGCGGACGGTCGCCGGGTGCTCGGCGTCTTTCTGGCCGACGACGTGCCGCTCACGGCGTCCGGAGCGCCGCGCCGGGCGTTCCTGGCCACCGCGCTGGCGGCGCTGAACGAGTCGATGGACGGCCGCCTGCTGGTCGCCCACGGCCGGCCGGCGTCCGCGATCCCCCGGATCGCCCGGGCAGTCGGTGCGGAAGCCGTGCACGTCAGCGGCGATTACGGGCCGTACGGCCGCCGCCGGGACGCCGCGGTGGCCGCTGCCCTGGCCGACGCCGGGATCGAGTGGGTGGCCACCGGATCGCCCTACGCGATCAGTCCGGGCCGGGTCCGCAAGGGCGACGGCGGCCGGTTTGCCGTGTTCACGCCGTACTTTCGGGCTTGGACGCACCACGGCTGGCGCGGGCCGGCAACCTCGGGCTCCGGCGTGGACTGGATCCCGCCGGCCGACGTGGACGGGGTTGCGGCCCACGATCCGGCCGAGTACGGGCGGGCCGTTCCCTCGGACATGGCGCTGCCCGCGGCCGGGGAGCAGGCGGCGGCCGACGCCTGGGCCGCGTTCCTGGCGGACCGGATCGACGCCTACGACGACGACCGCGACCGCCCGGATCGGCCCGGCACCAGCCGGATGTCGGTGCACCTCAAGTGGGGATGCGTCCACCCGCGGACCCTGCTGGCCGACTTGGCCGGCCGGCGATCCACCGGCGCGGCCTCCTACCGGCGGGAGCTGGCCTGGCGGGAGTTCTATGCCGACACCGTCTTTCACCTCCCGGAATCGATCTGGGAGTCGGTCGACCCGGTCATCCAGGGGATGCAGTGGGATTCCGGAGCCACCGCGGATGCGCGGTTCGAGGCCTGGCGGGCCGGGCGGACCGGTTACCCCTACATCGACGCCGGCATGCGCCAGCTGCTGGCCGAGGGTTGGATGCACAACCGGCTGCGGATGGCGACCGCGTCGTTCCTGATCAAGGACCTGCATCAGCCGTGGCAGCGCGGGGCCGAACACTTCCTGGCGCATCTGGTCGACGGCGACTACGCGTCGAACAACCACGGCTGGCAATGGGTCGCCGGGTCCGGACCCCAGGCCGCCCCGTTCTTTCGCATCTTCAACCCGCTCACCCAGGGCGAGAAGTTCGACCCGTCGGGTGATTTCGTCCGGGCCTACGTGCCGGAACTGCAGGATGTGCCGGGCAAGAAGGTGCACCGGCCGTGGGAATTGGCCGGCGGTGTGCCGGCCGGTTACCCGGAGCCGATCGTCGACCACGCCGAGGAGCGGGCCGAGGCGTTGCGGCGATGGGAGGCGCGCTGATTCCAGCCCGGTGCGCTGATCCAAGCGTCACTATCGCGCCCGAAACACCCGATTTCCTGACGCGATGATCAGCGCGGGCGGCGGCGGGCGCCGGGCGCACGGTCAAGCGCCTCGTCCGATGGCCCGGGACAGTGCCCGTCCGAACTGCAGCAACCGCTGCATCTGGGCCAACCCGCCGTCGGTCACCGACTTGGAGAACCGGTAGGTCTCCACGTACTGCACCGTGCGGGTCTCGTTGGCCTCGGACAGCTCGGTGACCGCCTTCTCGGGCGTCTGGGTCGACAGGTACAGCATCACCGCGTTCATCGACCGGGAGCCGTCCACTTCGGTCCGGAACCGCTGACGGAGGCCCTGGTCGACGATCGCGCTCAACGGGATGCTGCGCAGCGACGAGGAGAACATGAGGGTGTCCGGCCGGTCGTCGTCGACCTCGTCGTCACCGTGCCACAGAACCAGCCGCCGTCCGTCGGTGACGGCGACCTCCTGCCACAGCGCCTGCCCCCACGGCTGGGCGGACGGCACCAGCTCGCAGGTGAAGGAACGCACAGCCGCAGGGTCGATCACACCGGCCAGTTCGTCGAGGGCCGCGTCGGCGTCGCGGATGTAGGCCCGCACCGCGTCCTCCAACCGCAGGTAGGGAGCCCAGTCCTGGGGGTCGTGCGGGCGGGGAGCGATCATCTTCCTCGGACCTCCTGGCCGCTGATTCTGCCCGACGGCAGATCAGCCCGGCGCCGGGCCGCCGCCGTCGTCGCGGTCGCGGGTGTCGTAGCGCACCAGGGACCGGCCGATAGCGGCCGCCACCAGGGTGAGCACGATGGTGGCGATGCCGCCGACGGTCGTCGCGAAGGCGGTCGAGGTGGCCGACGCGACCAGCCCGTGTACCAGGTCGGCGACGCGCGGGCCGCCGGCCACCACCACGGTGAACACCCCCTGCATCCGGCCGCGCATCTCGTCGGTCGCGTTGACCTGCAGGATCGTGGACCGGTAGACGGCGCTGACCAGGTCGGCCCACCCGCCGACGGCCAGGAAGATCGCGGCCAGCCAGAGGATCGACGTGGTGCCGTACAGCGCCATCGAGGCACCCCAGACCACGATGGCGGCGACGATCGCGATGCCTTGCCGGTGTACGCGGTGGATCCAGCCGCCGGTCAGGCCACCGATCAACGCACCCACCGCCAGCGCGGCGTTGAGCACGCCCAGCTGGTAGCCGCCCCCGATCGCGCCGCCGAAGGTCTCCTCGGCCATCTGCGGGAACAGCGCGCGGGGCATGCCGAAGACCATCGCGATGATGTCGACGACGAACGTCATCAGGAGCAACGGCTTGAGCCACAGGTAGCGCAGGCCGTCGACGACCTTGGCCCGGCCGCGCCGCTCCCCCAGCGGCGGGACCGGCGGCAGTCTCAGCACCGCGTACAGGATCGCCACCAGGGTGAGCGCGTCGATGAAGTACAGCCAGGCCAGCCCGACGATCGGGATCAGCACACCCACCAGCAGCGGCCCGACGATCACCCCGATGCTGAAGACCGTCATGCCCAGCGCGTTGGCCGACGGCACCAGCTCGACGGGCACGATGCGCGGGATGATGGCGCTGCGGGTCGGCTGGTTGACCGCGAAGAACGCCTGTTGCAGGGCAAGCAGGGCGAAGACGGTCCACACCGACTCGCTGCCGCCGAGCGCCGCGAGCCAGAGCCCGATGCTGGTCAACGCGATGCCGACCGAGGTGACGATCAGCAGCCTGCGCCGGTCGTAGGTGTCCGCGATGGCGCCGCCGAGCAGGCCGAAGATCACCAGCGGCACCAGCGCGACGAGCGAGGCGAAGCCCACCCAGGCGGAGCTGCCGGTCAGGTCGAACACCTGCTGCTGGACCGCGACCGCGGTGATCATCGACCCGACGACGGTGAAGACCTGCCCGATGAACAGCCGCCGGTACGCCGGGACGCTCAGCGGGCGGAGATCCGGGCCGACGTTGCGCCAGGACCGGGCCGGCTTGCTCGGCGCGGCCGGCCCGCTCGGCGCGGCCGGCCCGCTCGAGGTTGTCGGCCCCGTCGGTGCGGCGGTCTCGCCCGGCGCGGCCGGCCCGCTCGACGTTGTCGGCGCGGCCGACCGGGGCCTTTCGCTCGGCGCAACCGGCCCGCTCGGCGCTATCGGACCCGGTGCGGCCGTCTCACTCGGCATGGTCGGTGCTGGATCGAGCGTGCCCGACGGATCCTGGGAGTCGGCGGCGTGGGCGCCGGTCGTCAGGGGTCCTTCGCTCGTCATGGGGCCAGACGCTCGACGACCCAATCCTCATTCGTCCGGCGGAACCGGAGCCGGTCGTGCAGGCGCGACCGCCGGCCCTGCCAGAATTCGACGGTCTGGGGCACGATCCGCCAGCCGCCCCAGAAGTCAGGCAGCGGAATGACTGTCGCGTCCAGCGCCCCGTCCTCCTCCGGTCCGCCGAACCGGTCGGTGACCTGCGCCTGTAGCCGGTCCAGGGCGGTCCGGTCGGGCAGCACCGATGACTGCGGGCTGGCCCAGGCGCCGAGCCGGGACGGGCGGGGTCGGGTCGCCCAGTACTGCTCGGCCAACTCGTCGGACACCCGCTCGACCGGACCGCGCACGTGGACCTGACGTTGCAGGCCGATCCACGGGAACGTCACCGCGGCCCGCGGATTGGCCACCAGATCACGGCTCTTGTCCGAGCCCAGATTCGTGTAGAAGACGATCCCGGCCGCGTCCACGCCCTTGCAGAGCACCGTGCGACTCGACACCTCACCGGACGGCGAAGCGGTCGCCAGCACCATCGCGTTCGGCTCCGGCAGATCGGCGACGATCGCATCCTGCAGCCAGCGGTCGAATTGGGTGACCCAATCGGCCGCCAGGTCCACCTCCGCGAGGCCGGACGACGAGTACTCCTCGCGCATGGCGGCCATCCGCGCCCGGTCCACCTCGTTGCGCTGCACCATGTGCGTCCTCATTCACGTCCACCGGATGTCCTGCCGTCCCTCGGGCCGTCGAGCCCGATGCGACGGTACGCCGAGGGACCGACAGGCTTGACTCCCCGCCGACGAAGGTAAAGGCGTGACCAAGACCACCTTCTTGGCTCTGGCCCTACCCGCCGGATCGCAGGCATTGTGAGGTGACGGTGAGGCGCCGTTCACGGCCCTCCCACTGCTCCACCCCGCCAACACGGCCCACCGCACGGCCACGAACGCGGACACGGCTATCCCGCTCGACCCATCCCCGGCGCACCGGCGCTCCGGCTCACCCTCGGCGTGGAGGTACAGATGGCAACGAATGGATTCGTTCCGGGCCTGGAGGGTGTGGTCGCATTCCACACCGCCATCGCCGAGCCCGATCGGGACGGTGGATCGCTGCGCTACCGCGGCGTCGACATCGAGGACCTGGTCGGCCGGGTCGGCTTCGAAGACGTGTGGGCACTGCTGGTCGACGACGAGTTCGGTCGCCGATTGCCCGTCGAAACCGCGCCGCCGGCGTTCCGCTCGGGCGACGTCCGGGTCGATGTCCAGGCGTCGCTGCCGCTGTTGGCGCCGGCCCGCGGGTTCGGCCCGCTGCTCGACATCACCGACGAGCAGGCCCGAGATCACCTGGCCCAGACCACGTCCGCGGTGCTGTCCTACGCCGCCCACTCCGCACGCGGCGAGCGACCCGCGGTGCCGGCCGCCGATCTGGAGGCCGCGGGGACCGTGGTGGAGCGGTTCGTGCTGGCCTGGACCGGCGAGGTGAACCCGCAGCAGGTGCGGGCCCTCGACGCCTACTGGGTCTCGGCGGCCGAGCACGGCATGAACGCCTCCACGTTCACCGGCCGGGTCGTGGCCTCGACCGGCGCGGACGTTCCGGCCAGCATCACCGGCGCGATCGGTTCGATGTCCGGCCCGCTGCACGGGGGTGCGCCGGCCCGGGTGTTGCCGATGGTGAAGGAGGTGGAGGCCAGCGGCGACCCGCACGCCCTGGTCACCCGGATCCTGGACAACCATGAGCGACTGATGGGCTTCGGCCACCGGGTCTACCGGGCCGAGGATCCGCGCGCCCGCGTGCTGCGCCGCACCTGCCGCGAGCTCAACGCGCCCCGGTACGAGGCGGCCGCCGCGCTGGAGCAGACGGCCCTGTCGATCCTGCGCGAACGGCGCCCGGACCGGGCGATCGAAACGAATGTGGAGTTCTGGGCGGCGGTGATCCTGGACTTCGCCGGCGTGCCCGCCGCGATGATGCCGGCGATGTTCACCTGCGCCCGCACCGCCGGGTGGAGTGCACACATCCTCGAGCAGAAGCGGCTCGGCCGTCTCGTCCGCCCGTCTGCGGTCTACGACGGCCACGGTCCGCGGGACGTCGACGCCGTCGCCGGCACGCCGACCCTGTCCGTCACCGTCTGACGGCTCGACGACCTCGGACGACCTCGGACGGATTCGGCGTCCGGCGGCCGGGCCGCCGGGCGCTGGTTGGTGCCAGTTGCCGGGCGCCGGTTGCCGCTCTCCTGATCGCCGGCCGCGACCGGCGCACCACTGGCCCACGTAGACCGGCCCTGCACCACTCGCCCGACCCCGCACCACTCACCCGGCCCCGGCCCGGCGCAGCAGCCGCACGAACTCCGCCGGCCGCGGCCGGCGCACCACCGGCCTCAGTAGACCGGCCACGCGCCATCCGCCCACACGACAGCGGGCAGCAGCACCCGCTCCGGCCAGCCCGGCCACCCCGGCCACCCCGGCTACCCCGACCACCCCGTACGAAGACAGATCCACCGTCAGGCGCCCACGCGGACGATCTGATCAACTCGCGTCACGCCCGTCACATTCGGCGTCAGATCATCCGCGCGGCGCTTGTTGACGCTTCTATGTCTGTCAAGCGGCGGTGTTGATCTTGTTTGGTGCGGGGGTGGGTGGTGTGAGGGCATCAATGCTCTGAAGCACTTTGAACAGTTCACGAGCGATGTAACGCTTGAGTTGTCGTCGGATCTCACGGTCAGTCTTGTGTTGACGGTGACGCTGGACGTAGTCCTTGGTTCGGGGCTCGTAGCGGGCTCGGGTGACCGCAACGACGTGCAGGGCACGGTTGAGTTGGCGGTC